>JBAZUN010000071.1:0-18458 GCA_041661365.1 Candidatus Latescibacterota bacterium | reverse complement strand
ATCTGACGCAGATCCAGGAAGCCGGCCAGGTGGAGGTATTGGGCGAGCTGCTGGCAGCGCAGGTCGGGCAGCTAGTGAACTACACTACCCTGGCCAACAGCGTCAACGCCTCCGTGGATACGGTGCGGCGCTGGGTCGCCGCGCTTGAGTCGCTCTTCTACTGCTTCACCGTCCGCCCCTGGTTCCGGAACGTGCCCAAGTCACTCCGCAAGCAGCCCAAGGTCTACCTCTGGGATTGGAGCCTGGTAGCGGACGAGGGGATGAGGCGCGAGAACCTGACGGCCTCCCACCTGCTGAAGGCCGTGCACTGGTGGACGGACCTTGGGTTGGGGGATTTCGACCTGCGCTACCTGCGGGACAAAGCCAGGCGCGAAGTGGATTTCCTCGTCGTCCGCGACGGCCAGCCGTGGTTCCTCCTCGAGGTCAAGAGCTCGAGTGGCCGCGGCCTCAGTCCGGCGCTCACCTACTACCAGCGACAGCTCGGCGTGAGCCACGCCTTTCAGATGGCCTTTGATTCGGACTTCATCGAGGAGGACTGCTTCGCTGCAGGGCGATCCGTCCGTGTTCCCGCGGCCACGCTGCTGTCGCAGTTCGTGTGAGCACGAGTCCCGTTGTCCACCTCGCGGAAGTGGACAGATGGCTGGACCTCAGAATACGCCGAACTTGACGCCAGCACCGGACTGTGCCCGCGCGGAACCATGCGTGCTGCCCTCACGCCGATGCATTGTCTGGGTTCCGCTCTGTGTCCTGTTCCTGCTGGAACCGGCGACCGCTGGTACCCGCTTGACCTCAACCGTCCAGGCGGGTCCCCCGGCGCTTGGCGCTGATGAGGTATACCAGCAGTTGTCTGCCGTCCGCGATCACACGTCGGTTCTCCTTGAACCTGCGGACGAGGGAACTCCTGGAAAATGCGGCACCCCGATCGTGCTCCAGGCACATCAGGAGCGCGGAAGCGCTCTCTACGGCACTCCGTTGGCCAAGCTCCTTGTCCGCCGCGGCCAGGCACATTCCCTGCTCAGTCCCTCGGGCCATTTCCGGGCTCACTACGACTTGACGGGCTGGGATGCCGTAAACCCCACGGACGCTGATCACAGCGGTGTTCCCGACTACGTCGAAACAGTCACCGCGGTGCTCGACAGCGTCTGGCGGTTCGAGGTCGATCAGCTCGGGTACCAGCCGCCTCCATCAGACCTGGGCGCAGGCGGGGGAGACGAGTACGACGTCTACGTGGTACAGCTCGGACAGGGGTCCGTCTACTACGGTCTCACCTATCCCGACCAGAGCGGTCCGGTTACGAGCAGCTTTATCGAGATCGACAACGACTACCTTGACCCGGCCTACATCAACACGCGCGGGCTGTCAGCGCTCCGGGTGACCTTGGCGCACGAGTTCTTCCACGCCATTCAGTTCGGGTATTACCAAGGCGCTGACGGCAGTTGGTGGCAGGAAGCGACCGCCACCTGGATGGAGGAGATGGCCTACCCCGAGGTCGACGACTACCTGTATTACCTGACGGCCTTCCTCTCGCATCCCGAGCGTGCTCTGGACAGCGGCACCGGTCTTTCACGGGATATCTTCACCTACGGGGCCTGCCTTTTCCCCCACCTGCTCTCGCAGCGCTGGCACCCTGACTTGGTCCGGCAGGTATGGGCCGAATTCGGGGTGCAGCAAAGCGCGAACCTCGACCTTCTGGATGCAATCCTGCGCCGGACGCTCACCCGTGGGCTCGACGAGGCCATGGGGGAATTCGCGGTCTGGAATTACTACACCGGTTCCCGCTATCGGGACGGGTACTACCGGGAAGGGGAAAGGTATCCGCTCGTCCGGGTCCGCGACCTGCAGGTCGCGTCCGGTGGAACGACAAGTGACAGTGGGTGGGTGGATCACGCGGGCACCGCGTACCTCCGCCTGGAGCCTCAGCTCCGCGGGGGAGGCGTGGTGCTCGGATTGAGCTTGCCGCGCGGGCAGTGGGAGAGCCAGGTACTGGCCAATGCTCCCGATGCTGTGACCCGTCAACGGCCGACTGCCAAGCTGTTCCGCCTGGCCGGCTGGGACCGGTACGCGGAGGTGGTCGTGGCCCTGACCAACCAGGAGCATTCGGGTTCGGCATACCCGTACACGGTCACGGTGAACCACGATTCCGGGTTGGTCGACCAGCCGGCTCCGGTGGTTGCGAGTTTGGCCCCGAACTACCCGAATCCCTTCCACCCCGACCGACAGGAGCAGACCCTGATCTGCTTCCAACTGGCCCAAGCCTGTCCCTCGGCCACGCTGTCCCTGTACGCGGTGGACGGTCGGCTAGTGCGACGATTCGATCTGGGACCGCGGGCCGCCCGGGCTGGGGAGGTTGCCTGGGATGGCCGCGACCAGCACGGTGCCCTCGTTGCGTCCGGGGTGTACTTCTACGTGCTGGAAGCCGGCGCCTTCAGGGCGGCCAAGCCTTCGGCCGTGGTGCGAACTTCGGAGAAAGAAGTGCGCTGATGGCCGCGGCTATGTTGGGCACGGGTGGGGGGCCGGCTAGAGGAGGAATCGCAGTATGGCCCAAGCGGCCAGGACCTGCAACCCGAGCACGAGCACCGTCACGAGGAGCAGCCGGCGGCGGAGGGGTGGTTCCAGCCAGGTGCGCCATAGTCCATGGCGGACCTGGTGTACCGTGGTAATCAAGGAGCTGAAGCAGACCAGGCCGATCAGATCACCGTTGGCTTGCACCAGGGATGCTCCGGCCGTCACCGTGCCGGATTTGAGGAAGCCCCGGTAGATCACGTCGAGTAGCAGGCCGAAGATCAGCACAGTGTAGCCCCACCGGGCGCTGGCGTTCTCCACGGCGACGGTACGCTCGTCGCGGTACACCGGAGTCGTGGTCATCAGTCGCCTCCTTCCAGGTAGAACAGCTCCTCGACCGGCTTGCCCAATCGCCGACTGAGCAGGAAGGCCAGCAGGGCCGAGGGGCAGTACTGTCCGGTCTCGATCGAGCTGATCGTCTGTCGGGTCACGCCGACAAGCTGGGCCAGCTCGGTCTGGGAAAGGTTTCGCTCGGCCCGGGCTACCTTGAGCCGGTTGCCGAGAACGGGTGCCGTCTTGCGAGGTGTCATGCGTCTCGTAGAGAATCCGGGTGGATCAGGTGGTCGATACGCTCCTGCCTCTGGTCACGCGGTTCCGGTCGAGGCCACGAGCGACACCAAGATACTTCCTCGTCGAGCTGATGTCAAGTAAACTTGGCATAATGACCAGTTAAGCGGCCATATTTCTGAGTCAGGGCCGAGGGAGGTAAGGTTGCCCGCGGTGCGGCCTTTCTCGTTATTGCCCTCCTCGGAGATGCGGTTCTCCCAAGCATCGCGCTGCTAGTTGCCGGACACCTCGATCCCTCACCTCAAACCAAGGAGCACCCCATGTACGTCGGACTGCTCACGGCGCCGTTCGGCCGTGAATCGCTCGAACAGGTGATCGCGTTCGCCGCCAAGGCCGGGTTCCGCGGTCTGGAGGTCACGGCCGGTCCAGGGGCCCACGTCGACACGGCGAGGTTCACCCCGAGCGACGCCAACCGAATCAAGGACCTGGTGGCCAAGGCCGGGATCCAGATCACCAGCCTGGCCTACTACCGCAATATCTGCGACGGAAACGCGGAGACCGGTGAGCACTACCTGAAGGCCATCGACGCGGCCGTGCTGCTGGGCACGGACGTGGTCTGCGGCCTGGCCGGGATGCCGGTGGCCGGCAAGTCCAAAGCCGACACGATCCGGGAGGTGGTGACCAAGGCGTACCGGCCGGTCCTCGACCACGCGCGGGACAAAGGGGTCAAGATCGCCCTGGAGAACTGGTACGCGACCAACATCCAGCACTTCGGCCTGTGGGACCTGCTCTTCGAGCTGATCCCGGACCCGCACTTCGGCCTCAACTACGACCCGTCGCACCTGCTCTGGCAGGGGATCGACTACCTCGGCGGGGTCGAGCGGTACAAGGACCGGATCTTCCACACCCACGCTAAGGACACCGAGGTGAAGCAGCACGTCCTGCGTCACGTGGGATGTCTGGAGAGCGGCTGGTGGCGGTACGTCATCCCCGGGTTCGGCGAGATCGATTGGGGCGTATACATCGAGCGGCTCTACGGCATCGGGTACACCGGGGTCCTCTCCATCGAGCACGAGGACGGACGCCAGGGCCGCGAGGAGGGGTTCATCCGCGGGCTGCGGCACCTGAGCCAGTTCGTCGACTGAGAGGAAAGGCGGGTATCGGGCAAGACCGATACCCGCACGGGTGGCCTCGTGACGGCGGTCCTGTCCCGGGCAAGTCGTCCTGCCCGAGTCGAGGAGGCATGCAGAAAGGGAAGACGGGATGGGCGAACGGATTCGTGTCGGGGTCGTCGGGGTTGGTCGCGGGGAGAGCTTTGCCCAGGGCGCCGGCGAGGCCGTGGGGATGGAGCTGGTGGCCCTGTGCGACCTGTGGGAGGAGCGGCTCAAGGCCGTGGGGACCAAGTACGGCGTGGCCACCTACACCGAATACAGCCGCTTCCTCGAACACGACCTCGACGCGGTGGTCCTGGCCAACTACTTCCACCAGCACGCGCCCCTGGCGATCCAGGCCCTGGAGTCCGGCCGGCACGTGATGAGCGAGACCGCGGCCAACGCCACCCTGGCCGAGGGGGTGGCCCTCTGCCGCGCGGTGGAGCGGTCCGGCCGCGTGTACATGCTGGCCGAGAACTATCCGTACACGGTCTTCAACCAGGAGCTGCGGCGGGTCTACCGCACCGGCGAGATCGGTCAGGTCACCTATGCCGAGGGGGAGTACAACCACCCGATGGCCCCCCGCGACCGCCTGGCGATCTCCCGGGGGATGGACCACTGGCGCGCCTGGATCCCCTCGACCTACTACTGCACCCACGCCCTGGCACCGCTGGTCTACATCACCGAATCCCTACCGGTGCAGGTCAACGCCCTGTCCATCGCCTGCCGCGAGCTCGACGAGCAGACCGTGCGGGTCGCCGATCCCGGGTCGGTGATCCTCTGCCGGACCGACAACGGCGCGGTCTTCCGCCTCTTCGGTCTGCTGTTGCCCGGCCACAGCAACTGGTACCGGGTGCACGGCTCCCGCGGAGCTATGGAGCTGGTCCGCGGGTCGGGGTACTTCGGCCCCGGGCAGGTCCGGGTCTGGCACGAGGAGTGGGACCAGCATCCGGGCGAGGAGCGCGAGCGGGTCTATACCCCTGATTGGCCCGAGCACGGCGACCTGGCCCGGCAGGCCGGTCACGGCGGGGGTGACTTCTGGACCTCCTTCCACTTCGCCAACGCCATCCGTGCGGGCGAGGCGCCGTTCCTCGACGTGTACCGGGCCGTGGCCATCTCCTCGGTCGGGATCCTGGCCTGGAAGAGCGCCCTGGACGAGGGGCGACCGTTCGCGGTCCCCGATTTCCGCGACGAGGCGGCGCGCCGACCGCACGAGAACGACCACTGGTCCCCCTTCCCCGAGCACCGCGGTCCCGGGCAGCCGCCGCCCAGTCTGCTGGGTTTCGTCGAGCCGAGCCCGCGCGGGGTGGAGCTGGCGCGCCAGGTATGGGGAGGTGACCTGAGCGGTCGTGGGTAGTAAGCCGGCGGCCGTCCCAGGGATCTCAGGCCCAGGCGGTCAGGTCGCTCAGGAGCTTCATCTCCTCCGGCGACAGCCGGAAACCCCCGGCGTCCACCGACTCCTTCAACTGCTCCCAGTTGCGCGCCCCGACGATCGGCGCGGTGATGAAGGGATTGGTCAGGAGCCATCCCAGGGAGACCTGGGCCAGCGACTTGCCGTGCTCCCGGCCGATCCGCTCCATCTCGTCGAGAAGCTGGAAGTTGCGCTCGGTGAAGTAGGTCTGCATCCGCGAGTCGATGGTGCCGCGGGTGCCGGGAGGGGCGGTCTGCATGCCGCGATGCTTGCCGGTGAGGAACCCCATGGCCTGCGGGCTGTACGGGATCACCGCCAGTCCCTTCAGGCGGACGAGGTCGGCCAGCTCGCGCTCGAAGTCGGCCCGGTCGATCAGGTTGTAGTACGGCTGAACGCACTCGAACCGGGCCAGGCCCAGCTTGTCGCTGGCCCACAGCCCCTCGCAGACCCGCCAGGCCGGATAGTTCGAGCACCCCACGTACCGGACCTTTCCCTGGTGGACCAGATCGTCCAAGGCGCGCAGGGTCTCCTCGATCGGGGTGCCGGGGTCCAGGGCGTGGGTCTGATACAGGTCGATGAAGTCGGTGTTCAGGCGGCGCAGGCTGGCCTCGACCGCGTCCATGATGTGACCGCGGCTGAGGCCATGGTCGTTGGGGAGGGGACCGACCGGGCTGCAGACCTTGGTGGCCAGCACCACTTGGTGCCGTTTGCCCGAGCGACGGAACCACTGGCCGATGATCTCCTCGGAGCGACCGGCCCAGCTCCCCTCGGCCCAGGCCGAGTAGTAATCGGCCGTATCGACGAAGTTGGCGCCGACCTCGAGGAAGCCATCGAGCATGCGGTGGGCCTCGGGCTCGTCGGTGTGCCAGCCGAAGGTGGCGGTGCCGAAGCAGATTTCCGAAACTTTCAAGCCGGTGGAGCCGAGTCGGCGGTATTCCACTTGGGGATCTCCTCCATGACGGGGGGCGGTTTCGCCGGGCAGGTCTGCTGCCGGCGATCGCTTTGCAGGGTACGGCAAATCTGAGTTCCGACGGCCTCGCGGGCAAGCGCGGCATGCGGTCCTTTGAAGTGACCGGCGTTCCGGATTCACCGCTCGTGGTCTCCGTGCCCCACGCGGGGACCGAGGTGCCCGTGCCGCTGTTGCCCGCACCGGAATCGAACCCTACCATTACCCGCCCTTGGCACCCCGAGCGATCTTTCCCGGAGCCGTTCGTCGTCGGTCCCGTCACCCGCGTCCCCGTTCCCCTGGAGGAAGTAGATGTCCGAGCCCTTCTGGTTCAACCGCATGGTGGAGTACTGGACGATCCCGCTGCCCCTCGACCTGCCGGCCCAGGTTCGACGGGCCGGGCTGCAGATGGTGCAGACCGGGACCTTCGGCCCGATGTTCTACGCCCTGGCCGACGACCCAACTATCGACCGCGGCTGGGTCGGGATGCCGCTGGTCGGGATCCGCGAGAACCTCGACCTGGCGGCCCGCCTGATCCCCGAGATCCAGGCCGCCGGCGCCAAGCTGGTCGGTCAGATGAGCATGGCGTGGAACTACGGCGACCACGAGACCGGGAAGGGGCTGTGGGCGGTCTGGGACAAGATCTGGACCGACGAATTCCTCGGCCCGCCGCCCTGCGCCGATCCCGGGGAGATGATGGAGCGGGTGGCCGGCGGCGGCCTGCGCTGCTGGCCGATCGAGGGCCGGCCGTACCGCACCTACTCGGGCTGCTTCTGCAACCCGCTGTGGCTGGCCGCGCTCAAGGCGATGGTCCGCAAGGCGATCGGCCTGGGGATCGACGGGATGATGGTCCACCACAACTTCACCTCGTTCTGCCGGTGCGGCCACTGCCGGACCTGGCTACGGCCCAGGCTCGAGGCGACCTTCGACAAAACCGAGCTTGGCCGGCTCTTCGGCACCGCCGACCTGGCCGGGGTGGAGAACCTCCTCGAGGCGAGGCCCGACTGTCCAGCGCCGCTCAAGGCGCGATTCAGCTTGGAGCAGAGCCGCTGGGCCCACCGCCGCCGCAAGGAGGCCTTCGACGAGATCTACATCGCCTACGGCCGCGGCCTGAAGCCCGACCTCCTCCTCTCCCAGTGGTACCACAAGTACGACTTCGGCCCCAACGACGAGCGGTCCCTGCTCCCCCGCGAGTCGTGGGCCCGGGACGAGAGCTACATCTGGTACAGCCAGGGGCCATGGAAGGGGATCAGCCGGGTCGAGCAGGGGTACCTGGCCGACACCGGCCTGGCGGCCCGCTTCATCCACGCTGCCGGGAACGGCCGACCGTTCATCTGCAACAAGTACGACTACCGCCGTCTGCGCCTGTCGATCGCCGAGGCCGCGGCCCACGGCGGCGCGGCTTTAGCCTTCCATATCCCGGGACCGGTGGCCGCCGGCGACGAGCAGGCCCTCGAGGAGTACCGCAGCGCCACCGCCCGGTACCATCGCTTCCTCGCCGACCACGAATCCCTGTACCATCCGGCCGACCCCTGGTCTCAGGTGGCCGTGGTTTATCCGCGCCGGGCCGAGCTGGAGGCCGAGGGTGACTGCCTCGACGCGCTCAAGCGGCTGGGTCGGCTGATGGAGGACGGCCACTGGCTCTTCGACCTGATCCTCGACGAACAGCTCATCGAGCGCGGGGATCGGTATGCCGCGCTGGTCCTACCCGAGGTCCAGCGCCTGTCGGTCGAGGAGCGGGCCTGGCTGCGCCGGTTCCGCGAGCGGGGCGGCCGGCTGGTCCTGGCCGGTCGGGTCGGTACTTTAGGGGTGGACGGCGCGGTCGCGCCGACGCTCGGATCCGACTGGCCGGCCAAGCTGCGGGAGGGGGTGCTCGCGCTCCCCGAGGGACCGTGGGGCTCTGTCGAGGTCGAGCTGGGGCCGGGGATGCGCGGCCGGACCTGGCCCCTGCCCGAGCAGGACTCCTGGGGCCGGCGGTTCCTCGCCGACCTGGAACGGCTGATGTCCGGGTCCTGGCTGCAGACCGACGCCCCCTGGTACGTCCGGGTGCGAGGGTGGCGGCCGGCCGGCGACCGGACCCTGGCGCTGCACTGGGTGAACTACCTGCAGGACGAGCAGTCGGTCTGTGAGGTGCCCTGTCCGGTCGGGCCGCTGTCGGTCGAGTGCGCGATCCCGGAGGGGATGGCGGTCGCCGGGGTGGAGTGGCTCTACCCGGAGATGTCGGCTCCGCTGGCCCTGCCGTCCACCCGGGCCGGCGCGGTCCTCCGCTTTGCCGTGCCGCGGGTGATCCACTACGGCGTGAGCGTGATCCACCTCGAACCGGCCTGAGCTGCTGGAATAACCGATGAGACGAACAACGAGATGAGGAGGATGGGATGAACGTGTTGATCACCGGGGCCGCGGGCCGGCTGGCGCAGGCCATCGCCGCGGCCCTGGTCCCCGAGCACCGGCTGCGGCTGATCGACCGCGTGCCGATGACCCCGCCCGAACGGACCGAGTTCATGCAGGCCGACCTGCTCGACCCCGACGCCATGTGGCGGGCGATGCGCGGGATGCAGGCCGTGATCCACACCGCCACGCCCCCGCCCGACCTGCCCGAGCCCGGCCTGGCGCGCGACCAGGAGCTGCTCGAGTTGAACAGCCGGGGCACCCACGTGCTCCTCAGCGCCGCGGTCGACGCCGGGGTGCGGCGCTGCGTCTACGCCGGGACCCTGGCCCTCTTCCGCGAGTATCCGCAGGACGTGTACATCAGCGAGCACTGGCGGCCGCTCCCCTCGCTGGAGATGGCGGAGATGAGCAACTACATGGGCGAGCTGATCTGCCGGGAGTTCGCCCGCGAGCGGCGTCTCACCGCCACCGCCCTGCGGCTGGGGACCCTGGTCGACGAGGACGAGACCGAGGGACAGCCCCCGGACCCGGCCTGGCTCGACTACCGGGACGCGGCCCAGGCCTTTGTCTGCGCCTTGAAACGGGAGGCCAGCGACGAGGTGCACTGGATGCGGCGCTGGACCATGGTCCACGTCGGCGCCGACGTCCCGAACCCGCGGTTCCTGATCGAGCAGGCCCGACACCTGGGGTACCGTCCGGTCCACAACTTCGCCCGGCACTGGCCGGCACGGGAGGGGTGAGGCGATGGCGAAGAAGAAGGTCTTGTTGCTGGGAGCCTCCGGCCTGGTGGCGCCCCACATCACCGAGGGGCTCGAGCGGTACTACGAGCTGCGCCTGACCGACGTCAAGGACCATCCCGCCGGCCGGCCGATCGAGCGGGTGGACATCGCCGACTACGGGCAGGTGCTGGAGGCCTGCCGCGGGATGGACGCGGTACTCAACTTCACCGTGAACCGCGGCGATCCGGTGCTGAGCTGGGCCGTCAGCCTGCGCGGCGCGTACCACGTCTTCCGGGCCGCGGTCGAGCTGGGGATCCGCAAGGTGGTCCACACCGGACCGCAACTGGTCTGGTCAGAGTTCCACCTCGACTTCGGCGTCGAGGATCCGCCCCTGCGCGGGGGAACGGGGTACTACGGCATCACCAAGTACCTCAGTCTGGAGCTGTGCGAGGCCTACGCCCGGCTCCACGGCCTGCAGGTGATCTGCTTCCTCTTCAACGGGCTCGGGGCCAAGCCGACCGAGCCCCAACGCGACAAGGACTTCCCGCCGTTCACCGTGGTCTGGGAGGACCTGATCGAGGCCTGCCGCCTGGCCGTGGAGATCGAATCGGTGCCCGGTGGCTTCCAGTGGTTCAACCTCCACTCCTACCAGGGCCACGGTAAATACACCCTGGAGAAGGCCGAGCGCCTGCTGGGGTACCGGCCCCTGGAACCGGTCGAGCAGTACTTCCGCCGGCCCGTTTCTCAGCCCTAGCCGGAGCGGGAGCCCCTCAGCCTCTCCAACTGCCGTTGCGCCGCCTGTCCCACGGCAGGAACCGCCACCACCGCCAGGGTCTCGGCGACGAACCCGGAGATCAGGGTGAGGGTGGCGGTGACGTGGTCGAGCCGCCCGGTGTAGAAGAACAGGGCGGCCAGGAGGTAGGTGGTCAGGTTGCGGCAGATCGCGCCGGCGCCCATGCGGGCCGTGGTGCGGCGCAGCAGGGCCAGGCCGTGGAAGTAGTTCCGCACGTTGACCACGACCGGCAGCAGGCACATCGTCAGGATCACCTCGCGGGTCATCCGCAGGATCTCGCCGTGGACCCCGACCAGCTCCTCGAGCACGAGGCGGCTGACCGGGGTCACGGCGGCGACCACCATCGCACTCACCACGACCACCGAGACCCGGATCATGAACCGCCGCACCCCGGCCAGGTCCTGCTCGCCGAAGGTGACGAAGAGGTGGCGGAACTGGTTCAGGGCGTTGTGGAAGATCATGGCGAAGTCGAAGCCGACCCGCATGGCGGCGATGATCGGCGTGGCGTTCGGGACCCGGGTGAGGAAGGAGTAGATGATCGGCCGGCTCAGCGAGAACATGACGCTGGTCAGGGCCGTGCCCCAGAAGTAGGAGAAGGTCTCACGGTAGGTCAGGGCCTCGTGGTCGGCCTTGACCGGCAGGGTGTAGTACCGCCGGACAAAGACGTAGGTCAAGGCCAGGTGGAGCCCGGCGCCGGCGAGCTGCCCAGCGGCGATGGTGAGGATCGGCTTCCAGTCGAGCCAGAAACCGAGGAGCACGGTCCCCACCACGGCGGCCAGGTAGACCACGTTGAGCACGGTGATCAGGGTGGTCCGCCGCCCCTGCACCAGCATCCCGGTGTAGAACTGGCGCAGGCCGCTGACCAGGACCAGGGGGGAGAGGCAGCGCAGATAGGCGATGACGTCGGCGAGCACCTCGCCGGAGATCCCGAAGGCCAGGCCGACGAGCCGCGTCCCGACCGGGAGAAAGGCCATCAGGACCAGCGGCACGGTGAGGACCCCGCAGGCCACCAGGGTGAAGCGCAGGCAGATCCGCCAGCCGTGCCGCGACCGCACGAAGCTGTTCGACATCTGCGGCATGAAGATCAGGGCCGCGTTGAAGAGCTGGAAGACGCTGGCGGCCAGCGCAAAGACCGCGATCTCCCGGGCCGCGTTGGGGTACCGGGCCAGGGCGCCGTTCTGGAACTGCTGGGCCAGGAGCATGACGATGCCGGTGAGGGCCAGGGGCCAGTAGAAACTCCAGTACTGTCCCTGGGTCGGCGGATCGGCGTCCGGTTGATCCGGGGCAGAGGCGTCGGGCGGTTTATGGGTCACGCGGGACAAGGTAACCACGCGGGGGGATTGTGCCCAGGTCGGAGCCTGCCTGGGGGATATCAGTTCTTCAGTGCGGGATAGCTGGGTGGATCGGGTTCGGTGGCGGAGGACCGCGCCCGCTTGAGGCTGCCATACGCCTTCCCGTCTGCAGAGAATCCGCTTGAATAATCCGTTTCCCGGTGGTATCGTACCACTGGGCGCGGCTTGGTCGCCGAGTGGATCGCCGCGAGACGGTCCGTTTGCCTGCCCATCCCTGCTGCCAAGCGCCCCGATCTGATCTGCGGGAGGGGGGTGCTCAACCCATGGTCCGGATACTGGTTGTCGACGACGACCAGCCGCTCGCCGCCCATCTCTGCCGAGTCTTGGCGCACGCCGGGTGGCAGGAGGTTACCGAAGCCTACACCGGACGCCAGGCGCTGACCTGCCTCCGGCGTGGCGAATACGCGTTGTGCCTCTGCGACTTGTGCCTGCCGGATATCGACGGCATCGAGCTGCTCCGTCGTGCCCGGAAGGCACATATCCGTACCGACTTCCTCATCCTGACCGGGTATGGCACCATTGAGTCGGCGGTCGAAGCCACGCGGCTGGGTGCGGTGGAGTACCTGACCAAGCCGATCCAACCGGCCGCGCTGGTCGCCGTGGTATCGCGCCTACTGCGACACCACCTGGCCGCCATCCACGCGCTGGCCGGTCGGCTGGACGCCATGCTGGCCGACCGGGCCGCCGATCCCGGGTTCCGGGTGGCCGACCTGTGCCAAGCCTTCGGCATATCCCCGCGCCAGGTGTCGCGGCTGTTCCGCGAACAGCTCCGCGACGCCTTCCCCGCTCGGCTGGCCTATCACCGGACCAGCCGGGCCAAGCGGTTGCTCGCCGACCCGGGCCGGTCCCTGGCCGAGGTCGCCATCGCCTGTGGCTTCCGGGACAGCCGTCGCCTGCAGGAGGCCTTTGCGCACTTCGTGGGCGTGGGTCCGGCACAATACCGGAAACTCCTGGCCGAATAGCGCACAAAATGGCCGATATCCGCGTTTTCTGCGCATTTTCTGCTTGCATTCTCTCGACAGATTGACCATCGTGATAACATAACGGTCCCGATGCCTTGCATCACCGTGGGATTTTCCAGGATGGGGGAGGCGACCCGCTGATCTCCTGGCATCGGGAATAGGATCGGTGGCTGTTACCTGCCCTTGCCACGGCTGACTTGTAGGGAAGGATCGGTGGGGATCTTCCGGACAGGAGTTGGCCACCCACGAGTAGGAGGGAGGTGAGATGTCCGTGACATCTTTGACTACCAAGCACCGCTTGATCTTCTGCCTGACCCTCGTGGCTTTGGTGCTGGGGCAGCCTCCAGGCCCAGGCGCAGTCACCTCCAGTGGACCCCAGGGGCTTTCTTCCCCTGTCGGTGGGGAACAGCTGGACCTACACGCACCGGTACCTGAACGACCGGCCCGACCTGCTCGGGATGTCCTGGGACTCGCCATCCTGGGCTAGCCGTGACGATGTCAAGGTCGAGATCACCCACACCGAGGAGATCGACGGACAGACCTACTACGTGTTCAGCGACCTGGACTACGACTTCCCGCCGGTGCCTTCCTTCTTCCTGGCCGGCAAGAAGGTGCGGTGGGACGACCAGGGCCGGTTGATGGTCCGTTGGCAGGACGGCGAGTTCTGCCTGTATGACTTCAGCCACGAGGGCACCTACGATATTCCTGAGCAGGAGGATGGGGTCAGCCAGGTTAAGGGGGGCTTCGGGAGCTACTCCTCGCTAGTTTTCTTCTACAAGTTCTACTTCGACACCGAGCCCCAGGACGCCTTAGTTGGAAGGTACGTCAACTTCGGGTACTCCTTTGGGTTGCGCTATCTCGATGTTGGCTTTGGACTGGAGGACTATCCGGTGTACTACATAATACTACAAAGCTGGAAGGCCGTCATCGATGGTCAGCAAGTGGACTACAATGACATACTCCGTCCGTCGCTGGTACAGCCCAGTGTCTGGGGCGCGATCAAGAGATCCCTTCCCGACGCCGCCGGAAAGGAGCCGTGGTGAGCTACCTACGCGCGGTCGTGGCGATCGCTCTTCTCACCGTGGTCTGCACCTGCCGGCTGGCGGCTCAGGAGTATCGCCCTGAGGACTTCATGCCCTTGGCCGTCGGCAATAGCTGGACCTACCAGCACAGTTACTTCGACGATCGGGTCCGGTGGGACGATGATCCCAATAACAACGATCAGACCATCGTATACCAACCGGTCGAGGTGACCCTCGAGATCACCCACACCGAGGTGATCGGAGGGCACACTTACTATGTATTCAGCGAACCGCCCTATGCCTTCCGCCCCTTCCGCCGTTTTGTCTGGCTGGAACCAGCGTACGGTTGAATGAAGAGGGGTGCCTGCTGGTGCGCCTCGAAGGAGAGGATCGCGGCCTCTTCGACCTCAACGGGAGCCAGCCGGACCAGTATGTCGTCTCGATCCCGGCAGGGCAGGTGCTCGTCGAGCGCCACACAGCGGTATGGCCGCGAGCACGAGTTCACCACTTCACGCTCGATGGCCCGGGCGAGATGGACGTGGGGCTCAGCTTCCGCAGCGCCTTCGGACCGACAATCTTCGTCACTGGAACTATGGCACCCGGCGGAGACCAGGGTTCTTCGTCCTCGAACGAGTTGTATCCGCTGTACGCCGTGCTCGCGGGAACCCGGATCTCGTATCACGATGCGGTCCGTGGCGTCCATAGTGCCATTGAACAGGCCATGTGGGGCCGGGTGAAGCGATCCGGCTCGGTACAGCTTTGGAAAGGAGGTCGATGATGTGCCGACGCGGGGTGATCCTAGCGGTATCAGTCCTGGTTACCTCGTGGCCCGTTGTGATCCACTCGGTGCCCGTGGACACTGGGAGGGAGGACAGGAGATGCTCGCACGCACTGCTGTGACGATCACTCTGCTCGCAGCGGTATGCTTTGGTCAGTTGGCGGCTCAGGAGTACCGTCCCGAGGACTTCCTGCCTCTGGCAGTGGGAAACAGTTGGACTTACCGGCACTCGTACATGGAGATGCGCGAGGATGCACCCCTGCTGGAGGCTGAACAGGAACTGACCACCGTGGTGACCGGCACCGAGGTGATCGATGGGCAGACCTACTACGTATTCAGTGGACCGGAATACACGTTTCCACCCATACCGTGGTTCTCCCTGGCCGGCAAGAAAGTCCGTTGGGCCGATGACGGGGCGTTGATGGTCCTGCGACTAGGTGGAGAAGTGGCCCTTTTTCGGTTTGACGTGCAGGAGCCCAGGCAATACCCCATCACCTCGACCGAGAGCGATACCCTCGTTCGCTCATTCATCACATCGGGCCGTGTTCTCCTGGCGTCTTTCGACCTCATGGGTCACAACGCTCCAGGCGAGGATCGCGGCGTGTTCTTCCGTCAGTTCTACGGGATGGCTGGGCACGCGATCTCCGTCTGGTTCACTGATGTTCCGGACTTCATGAACAAGCTCGACCCGATCCGTGCGGTCCTTGACGGGCGAGCTATCGAGTACATCGACGCCGTACGGCCCACGGCCGTGTCCGCTAGCTCCTGGGGTAGGCTCAAGGTGCTACGGCATCGATACTAGCACAGCACTGGAGGTGAGAATCGCATGGCATTACCCAGTGCACCGAAAGGAGTAACCGCCAATGGAGATACGGCTGAGACGCAGAATGACGCGCGAGTGCTGTCGACACGTGTTCATCCGCTGCTTATGTGCTCTCTGTGCGGCGCTGATCTTCTTCCTGTGGCCTTTCAGCGCGACGGCGCAATACGTAACGCCATGCGGAACGCCATTTGAAAAGGAAGTCAACCCCGGCTACGCGTACCTGGTACTCACCGAGGCTGCTGCCGAGCTCGTGGATCGTGACAACATCTTCGCTGGCGGCCTCACGATGGGCATCGCCTCGCTTGACTCGCTGAACTCGCGTCTGGGGGTTACGAGAGTGCGCGCGTGGCGTCCCGGCCCCGCCATAGTATTCCAGGTATACGGGTTGTCTTTTGGCCCGGACATGACAATCGAACAGACCTGCTCGCTCAGCTCGCTATACCAGGCCGATCCAAACGTGTTGGACGTTTGGATGACCACGCGTACGTACCTCGTGTCAACCGTATCGCCGTCCGCATGGGGAGCCATCAAGCATTTCCTCTTGGGAGGTGAGTGATGAATCGTCAGCCTCTTGCCCTGCTTCTGTGCGTGATGCCGCTGGCGCTGTTCAGGGCTTCTTCGGGACAGGCCCCAGGCGATACCTTGCGAGGACGAATCATAGTCGAGCTCTCCGAAACGGCCGAACCAGCGGTCAGGCAAGCCGTCGTGGACCAACTCGATTCACCCCAGGGACTGGCCATCGCCCGATCACTGACATCCGGTCTCTCAGGAGGAACTCTGTCACCGGCGCTGACGCGGAATATAGGCAGATACCCCCGCGTCCGAAGAATCTACTATCTGAGCTTCCATGATACCGTGGACATAGAGGCACAGCTCGACAGGGTGCGCACCATGTCGACGGTGACTCGGGCATGGCCAGACGTCTTCGCACCGGTGCACCTGGCAGGACCCAATGATCCCCGATATGGGAACCAGTGGAATCTCAGCCGGATGGCGATTGAGGGGGCATGGCGACGCAACACTGGCCAGCAGACCATCCCGGTTGCCGTCATGGACACCGGAGTAGAGTGGCAACACGACGATCTCTCAGCCAACCTCTGGGTCAACCCCGCTGAGGATTACAATGGCAATGGCACATTCGAAAACTGGGGGTTTACCACTGGCGGTGATCTGAACGGCGACGATGCAGACAACAACGACTACATCGATGACGTGATTGGCTGGGACTTCCGTGATATTGACCCGGATCCCGCACCCGAGATGGCCGACGATCCCGCCCCACCGGACGGCCCTAAAGACCAGCATGGAACACGTGTCGCTGGTGTGATCGCTGCCGCGACGAACAACTCTGAAGATGTCGCGGGTATCGCTGGGGGATGGAACAGCACAGGATGCACCATCATGCCCCTGCGGACGTTTAACAACGACTCTGGTCATATATTTGATCACATCGAGGCGGTAAAGTATGCGCTCGACATGGGCGCCCGAGTCATCAACATGAGCTGGTATGCCGACTATCTCGACGCGATGCTACAGATCTGGCTAGAACAGGCCTTGGACGCGGGTCTGGTGATAGTCGCGGCCGCCGGAGAGCATGACCCTAGCGAGGGCATTTACAACGTTGCTAACGTGTATGCCGCGGTACCTGGGGTCATCGCGGTCGTCGGCGTGCGCGGAGACGACGTGAAACAACGCGGGTCGCCTTGGGGGTCGTATGTGGACATCGCGGCTCCTGGAGACACCATCTGGACGACCACCATTGGCGGCACCTCGGTAAAGTCACCCGGCGGGACGCCGTCCCTGGCCACAGCTCACGTATCGGGGTTGGCCGCGCTCATCCTCTCGGAGTACCCGACACTCACCAACAGCGGGGTGCAGCACCAGATCTACGCAACCGCAGACGACATCTCTGCAGCCAACCAAGACTGCACCTGGGCGGGGTATATCGGCCACGGCCGAATCAACGCCCACCGCGCTTTGACCGAATGGTCCGGAACTCTGAGCGTACGTCCCGGAGAAGTACTGGTCTGGAAGGACACGATCGAGGTCGTGGGGGATGTGGTGGTCCCGTCAGGCACCTCGCTCAGAATTGATCCTGGTACGATTGTGTACCTGTCCGGCACCAGCGATAACCAAGCAGCGGGGATGTTCACCGACAGGGCCGAGCTCGTGGTACATGGCACGCTTGACGCCCAGGGGGTGACCTTCAACTCGATGCAAGGTGCCGGGGCCAAATGGGGCGGGATCTTACTCAACGGCGGGACGACGACGCTACGGGGGTGCAGCATCAGCAACGCCGTGTATGGCACCCGGGTGGCCACCGCCGGCGTGACTATCGGCGGGGACGCCTTGTCGCAGGGCAACACCTACACCGGCTGCGACTACGGTGTGTACGTGCTGAACGCGGCGCAGACGGTGATCAAGAACAACACGATCGCCGGCGGTAGTTACGGGATCTACCTCTCTGGCTCGATCGCGGCCGTAGCCAACAACCTGCTGACCAACAACGGGACCTACGGAATCTTGGTAGGGAATCAAGGTGCCGTCACCATTCAGAACAACACGCTTGACATCCAGGTGACCAATTCAGCTACCGGCATCTATGTCTACAACGCCAGCAACGCGACCATCGTCAACAATATCGCCCAGGGTTTTTTCAACGGCGGTATCCGGACGGACAGCACCAGCAGTCCCGGCATCGTGGCCCAGTACTATCTTTCCCAGGGCAACGGGACGGGTATCCCGGATCTGGCCGGGACCTTGGCGGCGACCCGGCGGGCACTGTTCAGCGATCCGCGGTTCATGGACCGACCGGGGAGCGACTACCGGCTCAACAGCAGCTCGCCGGGAAGGGATTTTGGCGATCCGTCGCAGAATGATCCGAACGACAGCCGTATCGATCTGGGCCGGTATGGCGGCACGGCGCTGGGCGACACGGCGGTGGGGCAGATCCGGATCGAGGATTACTTCGTCAACGGCGGGGCTACGGGGTGGCAGCAACTTCCCGGCACCGTCGGGACGTGGAGGGGGGATGCCGCACAGGG
>JBAZUN010000070.1:0-18459 GCA_041661365.1 Candidatus Latescibacterota bacterium | reverse complement strand
ATACCCCACGGCAAAGGCTGCGGCCACGACCTCGTCCGGGGTGGCCTGTCCGGTGAAGAGCCGCTTGGGGATCACCGAGCCGTAGTAGTCCCAGTCAAGGATGCCGCCGGCCGGCAGGTCGGCGAAGACCGGATGGCGCTTGGCCACGCACTCCTTGTGGTAGAGCCAATCCCAGATCTCGTTGCACTGGCCCTTCGGTGCCAGGGGCAGCCAGCCGACGCGGTCGCGCTCGCGGCCCGGGTAGTCGCTCTCGATCACCAACCGGCCGGTCGCGTCGTACAAGCGGAGCCGGCTCACCGTGGCCAGGTTCCGGCGCGAGGTGAACTGCACCTTGATCCGGCCGGACTCGGGCCGGACGGGGAATCGCCGGGACAGGGCGCGGAACCGGCCGCCGGTCTCGCGGAAGAGATCGAACCGCTCCAGCACCCGCCGGCCGTTGAGATCCAGGTCGAAGAGCCGTTCGTCCGGACCGCCGAAGGTCAGCTCGCACATCCCGAGCTCAAGGGTGTATTCGGCCTCGGGCAGGCCGGTCAGGTCGAAGACCAGGTCCCCGAGCACCTCGCTCTGGAAGACCGGCCACTCGCTCTCCGGCGCGTTCTCGATCGGTATCGAAGCGACGTTGGGGAACATCACGCCGCTGAGCTCGACCGCGCCGACCAGGGCCCGGGTGCGGCGGAAGGCGGCCGGGTCGGCGAAGATTGCCACGCTCCCCCGGTCGACCCGGGAGGTCAGCCGTTGCCAACCGGCCAGGTTCCCCGCGTGCTCGTTGGCTTGGCCGACCAGGATCACCTCGCGTCCTGCTGGTGGCTCCTCG
The DNA here is from genome assembly GCA_041661365.1 of Candidatus Latescibacterota bacterium. Lineage (GTDB taxonomy): Bacteria > Latescibacterota > UBA2968 > UBA8231 > UBA8231 > CAITNQ01. The sequence goes on along the minus strand of JBAZUN010000070.1, from coordinate 17,645 downwards.
TTCATCGGCTGGCAGGTCACCCCTCGGTCGCGCAGCCATTCCTCGACCTCGGGCGCGATCCCCCAGGTGGTCACCGGGATCGGCAGGCGCACCCGCTCGATCGGCCTGGACAGGTAGATCCCCAGGCGACCACCGGTCGGAGCCGCGCCCTCCTCGACGTTGGCAGCGAATTCGTACCTGCCCTCGGGACCGTCGGGGGTCACGTCGGCCCTCACGGCGCGCACGGCCAGGGGCGGATCCTCTCCCGCGGCCGGCGTGGGCAGGTGCAGCCAGGTCCGGCGTTGCCAGACGATCCCGGCCGGGCCGACCAGACGGAAGCAGGCCGGGTAGTTCCCGGGGGCCAGCACGTCCTCGTTGGCCAGCACCGCCTCCAGAGCCAGGGGCCGACCCAGGTACTGATGCAAGGGCCGGCTGAACAGGCACCAGCGCAGCGGGGCCCAGCCGTCGGACAAGGCATCAAAGGCCGCCGGCTTCCACTCGCGCCAGAAGGTCCACACCCCCTCGCCGGTCATGCCGTGGTCGAGCATCCCGGTCAGGTTGTACCCGCAGATCTTCGGGTTGGACCGGATCAGATCAAAGCCGAGGGTGCGCTGGCGGGCGTGCAGGCGCTGGCTGTCGCGGAGCATGTCCTCGGGGAAGGGGTACACCCCCTCCAGGCCGAAGCGCTCCCAGTCGGCGACCAGGCTCTCGGCCATGGACCGCATGAGGACCGCGTCCTCGGCCTGGCGGGGCAGGCCCGACTGCTCGTACCAGCGCAGCTCGCGGATGGCGTTCATCAGGCTGCCGATGCCGTACTCGGAGAGGAGGACCGGCCGGCTGTCGTGGCCCACGGTGCGGATGAAGTCGTCAACCTCAGCCGACTGAGGCACGCTGGGGTACATGTGCACGTCCCCGCCGCCGGGCTTGTACGCCGGGATGAAGGTCCCTTCGCCGGCGCAGGGCGGCGCCCCCGGAGCCTCGGAGCCCCAGACGTGCTCCCACTGGTCGTTGTCCGGGTTGCTCACCGAACCGATTCCCCATTGGCCGTCCCAGCGGCCGCTGGACAGCAGCACCAGCCGCGAGTCGTCCAGGCCACGGACCAGGGGCAGGCTGGCCAAAGCCTGGCGGAAGATCGGGCCTTCCTGGGTTTCGTTGAGCAGGCCCCAGACGGTCACGCTGGGGTGGTTGCGGTCGCGGCGCACCATCTCGCGGGTGGACAGGTCGAAGCGGGCGGCCATCTTCGGCGAGTCACCTAGGCACCAGCCGGCCAGGGATTCCTCGTAGACCATCAGGCCCAGCTCGTCGCACAGGTCGAGCTGGAACGGGTGTCCTATCCCGGCGATGAAGCGGACCATGTTGTAGCCGCAGGCCTTGGCGAAGAGCAGATCCCGCCGCAGCAGGTCCGGGGCCGAGGGTGGGGCGATGATCTGTCCCACCGGGCAGTGGTTGCCGGTATGGGTGCTGCGGAGGAAGATCCGCCGGCCGTTGAGGCGGAAGTACCCCCGCTCGACGCGGAGGTCGCGGAAGCCGCAGCGGACCGAACGCTCGTCTTCACCTGCCGGCTCGGCAGTCTCCAGGCGGGCGGTGACCCGGTAGAGGAAGGGATCGGTCAGCTCCCACGGGCGGAAGCCGTCCAATTGCTGTCCGATCTCCAGCCCGGAGTCGCCGGGAGCCAGGGTCACGGCCCGGCTGGTCTGGATCAGGGTCTCTCCGGTCGCGGCCGGGGCCAGGCTCACGGTCAAGCGGCCGGTCACCGGTCGACCGGCATCGTTGCGGATGGTGAGGCGGGCGCGCACCGTGCCGGTCCGCGGGTTGGCCCGCACGTACAGGTCCTCGAGCCACGTTGCCGCGACCACCAGCAGCTCCACCGATTCGAGGATGCCGCCGTAGTTGTAGCTGCCGCCGGTGCGGTGGGGTACGAACTTGTTGCGGTGCGGGGTCTCGCCCAGCACAACCCCATCGATCGGCTCGTTGACCGGGTTGAGCACGCGCACGGCCACCAGGTTGGTCTGCCCCGGACGGACCGCGGCCGTGGCGTCGAGGACGAACGGGGTCTCGCCTCCCTCGTGACCACCGATCGCCACACCATTGACCCAGACCTGGGCCAGATAGTCCACCGACCAGAAGCGCAGCAGGAACCGGCCGCCAGGCCAGGGATGGGTCGGGGTGGTGAACTCGCGCCAGTACCAGGCTACCCCGTGCTTCCCGGGGAAGATCCCCTGAATCGGCCACGGGACCGCGGCCGGCACTGCCTCGGGCCTGGGCTCCTGCCACCATTGCTGTTCGCGGCCCTGGTTGTCCGGGTCCAGGGCCAGACGCCATGCGCTGTCCAGGTTGATGACCATGGGTTCCTCGACCAATAGAAATGGATAGGAGATGGATGACGCCTAGGAGCCTGTCGGAGAACCTGCTTTGGAAAGCGAGGCTGCATCCTGATGGCCGCCAGCAAGGCGCGCGAACGGCGCCGCATCGAGGGGAGATGCGGCAAGCGAGCGGAACGAAGCGGGCGGCCACCAGGTGCGGCCGCAGCCCGAATGGGGTTCTCCGACAGGCTCTAAATTCTCGGCCCGCGGGGCGATGAGTACGCCGCGTGCCGCGCCTACGAACGGGTGTTTACCGGGGGAGTGTCAAGCTCGGCCGAAGGAGGATCCACGCGGCTTCTCCGGATGGACCCTCCTCGACCCTCTCACCCGCGGTCGACCGACCAGTGCTCCGCGTCCTGCAGCAGCCGGCGTGCCTCGGCCTCGCTCCGGCAGCCGACGTCGAGGAAGAGCCCCCGGGCCGAGAGGAGCTCCAGGGCCGGCCGCACCTCGTCGGGGCCGATCGAGATATGCAGGTTCTTCCCTGCCCGCTGCACCTTCCTGAGCACCTCCAGGTAGTGCAGCGGACTCGGCTTGCCGGCGCCGGGGAGGATCTGCAGCGTCTGGAGCCGCTCGAGCTCGCAGAGGGCCTCGACGTGGACAAAGGCACCGATGCCGTCCACGTGATAGACCGCGTGGTCGAGGTAGTCGAGTTGGCGCTTCAGCGCCGGGATGAACAGTTCGCGGTACATCCTGGGGCCGATCATGTAGGAAAAGTCGTTATGAGCTGAGTAGAACCGCCCCGGAGACCAGAGGGCAAACCAGCAGGTCGAGCCTTGGCTCACCTGACGGACCTGCTCGTAGAGCACCTCGAAGTGCCGGCACCAGATCTCCATGAGGTAGAGCTCGGCCTGGCGGACCCAGTCCGGTCGGTCGAGGCAATCCAGCAACAACTGCTGATTGCCGCGCAGCGCGGCCAGGGTGTCGCCGCACCCGCCGAAGGCGCCGGTGGTCACCAGGCACTTCCCGCAAGATCGCTCGGCCGCGAAGGCCAGCATCTCCAGGGTCCAGACGTACTCCGGGTGACGGCGGTCGAGGCAGAGGGATTCCACCTCGAGCCGGTCGGCCAGGACCGGCGTGCCGGCGGTCCAGCCGGTGGTCTCGTCCAGCTCGTGCTGGCTGCCCAGCAGCACCGCGATGCTGTTGTTCCCCGGGTACCCGGGATTCCAGATCGGCAGGGCCTCGCCGCCGAAGAAGGTGCGGCTCATCCGGTACTGGTTGACCTGGTCGAGGTACTCCAGGTCATACCACTTCTGCCGGATCGAGGTGTAGGGCGGCGGTGGGGCCGCCTCCAGGGGAACCTCCCTGGGAGCCCAGACGGCCAGGCCGCAGCGGCCGTAGTACCCGTGCTGCCACCAGGTGCGGTACCGCGCCTGGATCTCCTCCCAGTCAGGCTTGTAGAGCAGGACGGACAATCAGTGCCTCCTTCACGGTCGATCTACGGCTTTCTGCCCGGACGGGTCGCGGGCAGGTTCCGGCCGGGCAATAGCTGGTGACCGTCGCTCAGGTCGTCCTCCACCCGGGGGGCCAGGTCGGCGATCAGGCGATCGCGCCAACGCGCCACCCGTGTTGCCTGGGCCGGATCGCGCGCCAGGTCGTGCAACTCGCCGGGATCGGTCTCCAGGTCGAAGAGCTGTTCCTCGCCGGTCAGGGTGTACCAGACGTACTTCTCCCTGCCGTCGGTGAGGTACTGCATCCCGTGCTCCGAGGCATAGCACCCCGAGTGCTCGCCGTGGGCATACTCGCGCCAACCGCCCGACGCGGGTGATCCGCTCAGCAGCGGCAGGAGTGAGTGCCCTTCGACACCGGGAGGAACAGCGAGTCCTGCCGCGGCGAGGAGCGTCGGCATCAGGTCCTCCTGCACCACCGGCGCGGCGCAGGAATGGACCGCTGACCCCTCGGGTGGGCAGACGATCAGCGGGGTCCTGGCCGAGCCTTCGTAGGCGTAGGTCTTGCGCCACAGGTGGTGGTCGCCCAGCATCTCTCCGTGGTCCGAGGTGAAGACCACCCAGGTAGGACCGACCGCGGCCCTGTTCAGCGCCATCAGGAAGCGGCCGATCTGGTTGTCGATGTGGCTGACTTGGGCCCAGTAGGCCCGCCGCGTGTTGGCCAGCGCCCGCTCCGAGATCCTGCCGTGCCAGGCATTGATCCCGTCGACCGGCCGGTCGTGACGGCCGGCCCAGTCCCCGACCGGCGGCGGTGGTACCGGCGCCGCCCGGAACAGGTCGAAGAAGGGGAGCGGGGGATCGATCGGCGGGTGGGGTCGGTGGAAGGACAGGTTGAGGAAGAACGGCCGCGTCGGGTCGCGCCGCCGCAGGAACTCGATGGCCCGGCCAGCCACCCAGGTGTTGTTGTGGAGCTCCTCGGGCAAGTGACTCGGCCGGGCGCACCACGAGTTCCAGTCCAGCCCGTGGTCGGTCTCGTGCAACCGGCCGGCCGTGCGCTCCCGCAGCCATTCGTGGTAGTCGTTGACGTACCGGCCGTCGAAGTTCTGGTCCCCCTCGTAGGACTCGAGGGACTGGAAGCCCAGGTGAAGCCGCTGGGGATAGAAGTGCGTCTTGCCCACGACGTGGGTCTGGTACCCGGCGGCCGACAGCTCGCCGGCCAGGGTGACGGGGTATTCCCAGGGCACCTGGTCCTGGTACCCCAGGCGGCCGTGGGTGGCCGGACTGAGCCCGGTGAAGAGGCACGCCCGGGCCGCGATGCACGAGGGAACGGTGCTGTACGAGGCGCTGAAGAGGGTGCCCCGGCGCGCCAGGCCGTCGAGGTTGGGCGTCTGGACGCTCGGATGACCGGCCACCCCGAGGCAGTCGGCCCGCATCTGGTCGACGAGGATGAAGACGATGTTGGGGCGGTCCATCTCAAACTCCTGTTGCTGACCTGCAAGGTGCGCGGCCATACGAACGGCGCCGCGTCAGGAGGGTGTCAAGTGGGTCTTTTCGGCTTGGTTGGCATCATGGGTCTGCGTATCTTCGGCGCGAGTGTACCCGATGGCCGCTGATCCACTCAGTGAGCCGTGCAGAGGCGCGGTGTCCAGATGGATCGGTCTAGGGGGGTGAGAACCGTGGCTCTCGCATATCCAGAAGCGGTCCGTATCCAGGAACAGATGACGGACGCCCTGACAGAGAAGCGCATTGCCCAGGTAACGACGGTCGACATCGGCAAGACGAGCGGTATTTGGCGGTACGGCAGCATTGACCAGTCGCCGGCCGTCTTCGAGAGCCGTTTACGGAATGGACTGGTTGTCACGGTTGATCGCGTTGCGAACACCCTTTTTCTCTGTACGGACGCGGGGAATTTCCTGGCCCTCGGTTACCTGTCCGGGCGGATTACCTACCACGCGCCAGGTGCGGAGGCGCCCAAGAACAGTTGTCTGCGGGTCCGCTTTGACGACGACAGTACCCTGTCCGTCGTGATCTCCCTGTGGGGGTTGATCCGCGCGCTGAGGGCCGAGGATAGAGCCGCCTTCGTGGCCAAGTGGTATGGTCACGCCATCGAGCCGAACTCCGAGCAGTGCACGTGGGAAGGATTCCGCGATGCGGTGGATCAGGTCGACGACCCCAAACTGAGCGCCAAGAAGTTCCTGCATGCCTTCGAGCCCGGGTACTACCTGAGCGGTCTGGACAGCGGGTACGCCATCGAGATCCTGCACCGAGCCAGGATCCACCCCAAGCGCGCCCTGGTTTCGCTCACGCGCGCCGAACAGAAGGCGTGCTATGCCAGTGCCGACCGGGTTATGGATGAAGGGATCAGATCCGGTGGTCGGGTAAGTGAGGTGGACCTGTACGGACGACCCGGCAACTTCCTGCCGCATGTCTGCAGTCTGCGAGTTGGCCAGCCGTGCCTGGAATGCGGGACGCCTATCACCAAGTTCAGCTTTGAGGGCGGTTCGTGTTATGCGTGCACCACCTGCCAACCCCTGGTGCTCCGTTAAGGAAATGATCTGGTATTCGGTCCCCGATCCATCCCGTCCTGCGGCGTTGCCCTCGCTCGGCGTATCTCCCTTCGGATGCGCTTCCGCTCGTGCGCCTTGCAGGCCGGGCACCTCGGGGGCCTCGGTACACAAGCTGATTTCCATAACGGAGCACTACCCAACCGAAAGGCCTAATCCGTGACCGGACGAGCGGGAAGCAAGGGCATCACGGCGTTTTCAGGCGCGAGGATCTTCGATGGGAGACGCGTCCTTGCCGATCATGCGGTCATGGTGGAGAACGGCACGGTGTCGGAGGTCATGCCGCGCGCTTCTGTGCCGGCAGCGGCTACTCACTACCACGAGCCGGATTGCACCATCCTGCCGGGCCTGATCGACACCCACGTTCACTTCATGCGCTGGCAAGGCCCCCAGTTCCTTGCGTCTGGAGTGACGACCGTCCGCGATACCGGCAATCCGTTGGAATGGATTCTCCAACGTCGAGGGGAGTGTCACGCGCACCGATGGCCCCGCATCCTGTGCCTGGGGCCGCTCCTGGATGGACCGGTGCCGTGCCATGAAATCATCTGCCGGCCCTGCGCTGATCTTGCAGCGGCACTTGCCGCCGTTCGGGAGGTCGCGCAGCAAGGCGTCGACGGTCTGAAGCTCTACGTCGGGCTGGAACCTCAGTGGCTTCCCGCTATGGTAGACGAAGGCCACGCGAGGGGGTGCAGGATCTCCATGCACTGCGCGGGCGGCGGCGTATTGGCGTCTGCTCAGGCCGGGGTCGACGAGTTCTTCCACCTTGACGGCATCCTGGCAGACGTCTGGCCTGACCACCCGCCAGGATGGCTTGACCTTTGGGGCTTGCCGGAGTTTGACCGGACCTTCGACCTTCAGCGCGAAGTAGCCGACCGTGTCCAGAGATCGAGAATCACGGCAACCCCCACCTTGGCGTATTGGGATTCGCAGTGGCGAATCCGGACCGCTGATTCCCTCGGATCAGAGGCCCTGCGCCACACCCCGCCGTCGATGATCGCGTGGCAGGCCCTACCGCCAGACCCGATCGCCTCGGAGCGATGGTACCGAGCCCTGCGTGCCGCGCAACGATTCGTCGGTCTGCTGCTGGAAAGGGAGGTGCCGTTGCTTGCCGGCAGCGACATCCCCTGCGGGCTGGTGCCGCCGGGAGGGAGTCTCTGGCGCGAGCTCGCCCTGCTCGTTGAGGCAGGGATGTCCCCGTCTCAGGCCCTGCGCGCCGCGACCGCTGACGCGGCGTCGTTCCTCGGCCGGAAGGAACTGGGTACCTTGGCGCCTGGCTCAGTGGCGGATATGGTGCTGGTCAGGGGGAATCCTCTGGATGCCATCCCATCGCGGCCCGAGATCGTCATGGTGATTCGCGACGGCGTCGTATACCGGCCGGCCGATCTCCTGGCCGCGGAGGGAGCAAGCCTGGAAGACGAACCCTGGGCCGAACAATTTCGGCGTCATTGGGAGAAGAGAAACTCGAAGGGAGGTGCCTGATGGATCGCCAGGATGGAAGTGCCCGGCCCGGCAGTGGTACCGGATACGTGGCACCCCCCGGCTCTTCGGTGCTGGACCCTGACGGCACCCTGAGCGGATATATCCTGACCGAGCTGCGCCAACTCTATCGGCACGACCTCTTCGACGACTACCTGCCCTTCCACCATCGCCACGTGGTGGACCACGAGCTGGGCGGCTTCACCGTATTCGTGGACCGCGACGGCACCCCGGTCAACACCCACAAGGGGACCTGGTACCTGGGCCGGGGGATCTGGTCGTATTCCTTCCTCTATCGTCATCTGGACCCCGATCCCGCGCATCTAGAAGCGGCCAGGAAGGCCGTCGAGTTCACCCTGGCGCGCCGCCCTGCCGGCGCCGAGTTCTGGCCGACGACCTTCTCGCGGGAGGGGGAACCCATCTCCCCGCCCGAGTCCTGGTTCTACGGCAACCTCTTCGTGGCGAACGGCCTGGCCGAATACTCGAAGGCCGCCGGTGACGACCAATACTGGGAGATTGCCCGGGAGATCGTGCTGCGGTGCGTGCGGCGGTACGACTGCGAGGACTACCCCGAGGAGGTGTTCGGTCCCGACGGCCCGGTGATTCCGGCCCCGCGGATCCAGGGGCACTGGATGTGCCTGATCAACACCGTCGGCGGGATGCTGGAGAACCGGTCCGACCCCGAGCTGGAGGCCGTCCTCGACCGCTCGCTGGACGCGGTGCTCAACCACCACTACAACCCGGAGTTCGGGCTGAACAACGAGGTGCTCAACCACGACCACTCCCGGCCCGACAACGCCTTTGCCCAGTTCGTCCGCACCGGCCACTCGATCGAGACCTGCTGGATGATCCTGCACGAGGCGCTCCGCCGTCGCGACCGGGGCCTGTGGGACCTGGCGGCAACGCGCTTCCGACGCCACCTTGAGGTGGCCTGGGACGACGTGTACGGGGGCGCCTTCCATACCCTGACCCACGTGGACCGCAACGAGTGGATCACCACCAAGGTGCAGTGGCTTCAGGCCGAGATCCTCATCGGCACCCTGTGCCTGGTCGAGCACGCCGGGGACCCCTGGGCCCGCGAGTGGTTCGGCCGGACCTATCGCTATGTCCGCGAGCGGTTCGTCCTGGCCCAGTACGGCTTCCCCCTGTGGATCGACTACGCCGACCGTCGGGTGACCTTCGAGCGGCACGCCGGCCGGGCCGAGAACTTCCACCAGCCGCGCCACCTCATGCTCAACCTGCTGGCCCTCGAGCGCCTGCTCGAGCGGGGTGGGGTCGTGTCCGGGGTGTGGGGCTGACGACTAGCGGCCTATCAGCAGTCGGATCGCCAGGTCGGCGGCGGTCAGACCGAAGATGCCCGGGAGGGTGGGCAGGCTGCCCAGGGTGTGGCGGGTTCGTCCCCGATCCAGAGCCGGAGCCTCGCCGAGCCGGTCGGTCGGCGCGGCGATCGGCAGGGGGTGGGGGAGCGGCTCCAGGGAGTAGACGCAGGGGAAGTCCAGGGGGACGTTGCGCCGGCGGAGCCGTTTCCGCACGGCCCGCGCCAGGTGGCAGTTCTTCACCTCTCCGAGCCGGCCGGTGCGGACCTGGGCTGGATCGAGTCGCAGCGCGGCTCCGAGGCAGCAGATCAAGGGAATGCCCGACAGCCGGCAGGCCGCGATCAGCTCGACCTTGGGGTTCAGCGAGTCGATGGCGTCAATGACCAGGTCGGGGTTCTCGGCCAGGTACTCCTGCACCGTCTCCGGTCCGATGAACCCCTGGATCGCCTGCACCCGGCACTCGGGGTTGATCTCGAGCACCCGTTCGCGGGCCACCTCGCACTTGGCCCGGCCCACGGTCGACCCGAGGGCGTGGAGGTGCCGGTTGATGTTGCTCGGGGTCAGGCGGTCGAAGTCGATCAGCCAGAGCCGCCCGATCCCGGCCCGGGCCAGCCCCTCGGTGGCGTACGACCCGACCGCGCCCAGGCCGACCACCATCACCGCCGCTTGACTCAACCGCTCGCACGCGGCCCGGCCCAGCATCAGCTCGATGCGGCTGAACCGTTCTGCTCTGCTGAGATCCGGTCGGGGGGCGTCTGCCATCACCGGCTCCGGCCCGGTTCGTGGGCGGGCTCCAGGAGTTCGCCCAGGTACGCCCGCGCGTTCTCCCACAATCTCTCCTGCAACGCTGCCGCTGGCTGACCCAGCAGCTCAGCGATCCCGGCCAGGATCACCGGCAGGTTCCCCGGATGGCTGCACTCGTGGCCCTCGGCAGTCTTGACCGTCAGTCCTCGATACGCCGACGGAGGGAGCATGGCCGGCGCGTCGGTCTCGATCAGGAGGCGATCGAGGGGCACCTGCAACAAAGACTTCCGTGCTCTGAGGTGGTTACTGTGCAGCACGCTCCCGGAGAAGGAGAAGAACGCACCCATCTCGGCGAGGGGACCGATCAACTCGCCGGCGCCGTTATAGGCATGGAACAGGAGGCGGCGCGGCAGCCCGGGCTCACGCCGCAGAACGGTCATCAGCCACCCCCAGGCCTGGAGGCAGTGGATGGCCACCGGCCGGTCCAGTTGGCGGGCCAGGCGCAACTGCTCGCAAAAGAAAACCTCCTGTTGGTCGCGGTCATAATGGTCGAGATGGCGGTCGAGGCCGATCTCCCCGACGCCTGAGCGGACCCGGGTGAGGAACCCCTCCAACCGGGCCAGCCACCCGTCGGCGCACCGGTCGATATACCACGGGTGAACCCCGAAGAACGGGATCACGCGGGGATGGGCGCGGGCCAGCTCCTCCACCTGGGCCCAGTCCGCCTCCTCGGTCCCGTTGCAGACCAGCCGGTCCACCCCGGCGGTAATGGCCTCCCCGATGATCCTCGGCACGTCCGTCCCCGACGCGTAGTCCTGCAAATGAAGGTGAACGTCGACCAGGGGCGGGTCATCGAACCGGGGGCGGTCGGCACAGTACCAGGAGCAGCGGTCGTCCTGGCCTTCTGCCGATGAGGCTCGGCCTTCCATCAGTCCGATCTCCCGGCCGCGAGGGGCGAGGGGTGAGTCCCCGGGGTTGGCGCGCGGTGCCGGCAACGGCCTTCCCGGCATAAAGAAGCCGCGCCGGGCTCTCCCGCTCAAGGGCCGCGGTCACAATTCCAGCTTGACTGCCAGTCGGTTGTCTCGCGGGGAACTGGTTTCGCTATATTCGCGGGTGCTTCCTCGCCTGCCCGGAAACCGCCAGCCGATCCGCGGCCTACGCGGTGGGCCGTGGGGGTGTCCTGAAGGAAGGCACGCAAGGGGCTGGGCGCCCCCGGACGATGGACAACGTGCACGAACGACTGATCGAATGGAGAAGATAATGGGATACCCCGCGCAGGACGTCGAGATCCTCCGCCGGCTCGCCGAACAGGTGGCGCGCCTGGCGGCCCGGCCGATCAACGGCCAGCGGGCGGCCATGTGGACCCGGTTCAACGGACTCAGGCCCGAGCGGCCGATGGTGCTGATCTTCCCCGAGGGCTCCTGGCGCGAGTTGCTCCCCGAGGAACAGCTCCAGTGTCGCGACCCCTTCTGCCGCGGGCTCGAGGGGGAGCTGCGGCGACGGATCTACCACGGCGAGATCCTCGACGACGACAACGTCATCCGCGGCGACGTCCTGAGCTCGCCGGTATGGAGCATGAGCCCCTGGGGGGTCGAGGTGCAACGGACCCAGCCGGACGAAGCGACCGGAGCCCATCGCTTTGTCCCGGTCCTCGAGACCGACCAGGACCTGGACAAGCTGCAGCTCCCCCAGGTCACCGTCGATCACGTGGCCACCGACCAGCAGTACCAACGGCTCACCGAATTGTTCGACGGCATCCTGCCGGTCACCCGGACCGGGGTGGGGTTCACCCACTTTGCTCCGGTCGACCTGTTCTCGATGTGGGTGGGACTCGAGCGGCTCCTGTGGTACCTGGTCGACCGGCCGGAGTGGGTCCACCGGGGGCTGCAGCGGATCACCGACGGGTACCTCGGGGTGTTGGACGCCCTCGAGCGGGAGAACCTGCTTCGCCTGAACAACAGCGCCGACTACTGCGGCTCGGGCGGGGTCGGGTACACCGACGAGCTGCCGCGACCCGACTTCGACGGCGTGCACGTCCGACCGCGGGACCTGTGGGGCTTCGCCACCAGCCAGATCTTCTCCGAGGTCTCGCCGGCCATGCACCAGGAGTTCGCCTTGCACTACGAGCTGCAGTGGCTGAACCGGTTCGGGCTCAACGCCTACGGCTGCTGCGAGCCGCTGCACAAGAAGCTCGCGGAGGTGATGCAGATCCCCCGCCTGCGCCGGGTATCGATGAGCCCCTGGGTCAAGGTCGAGGAGGGGGCGGCCCAACTGCAGAACCGCTTCATCTTCTCGTACAAGCCCAACCCCGCCCTGGTCGCCGGCGTGACCTGGGAACCCGAGGTAGTGCGCCGCGACACCCGAAGGTTCCTCGAACAGACCCGCGGGTGCGTGGTCGAGATGGTCCTCAAGGACACCCACACCTGCTGCCACCAGCCCCACCGGATGGCCGAGTGGGTGCGCCTCGCCCAGGAGGAGGCCGAGCGCCTCGCCTGACCGGTCACCCGGATCATCGCCACCCGAGAGCCACTGAGAGATCGCGCTGCTCGTGGCCCCGGGCTCGAGCTGACGATGGCTAAGGCGAGCTACTTCTGTTCGGCCTTGCCGATCCCGCGCAGGCACATGGGCAGGCTGTTGGCCTCGCGATGGGCCCGCACGCAGGCGCAGCAGATCCCCCTTCGCTCGCACCCCTCGTTCGGGCAGGTGCATGACTTGGCGTTGCTCTCCCGGTTCGGGCAGTCTGCCATTCGGGTATCCTCCGTCAAAGGCGCCGGAAGCGCCGGTGGTATGGGTAATCTGCGGCCCCGTGCTGCTTCTGCCAAGCACCCTCGCCGAGTGCTGCCTCAGCTCGGGGTACATGGCCGCGAACCAGAGGAGCAGCGGCAGCACCGCATCGGACCAGCGCTCCCGGAGCCCGGCGAGCTTGCGTCGCCATGAGGCCCGGGTCGCGCTGACGGCCGGTCGATGACGGCGACCTTCGCCTGCAGGAGGAGGACAGGGATGAGGGACAGACGCGGTAAGGGCGATCTGCTGCGAGCGGCGCTGGAGCGCCGCAACGCGCAGGGACCCGTGCCGTATGGCGAGATGCACGTGGACCAGGGGTTCATCCAGAAGTTCTACGGCCGCCCACGACAGGCGTTCGGGTACCGGGACGAGATCGAGTTCTCACTGCAGGTCGGCCGCGCGTTGATCAAGCCGTTCTGGTACGGTAGCATCTTCACCACCCCCGAAGGCGGCCCGGTCGACTCGATCGGCAAGGTGGAGGGGATGGTCGTCCGCGGCGGGCTGGCCATGGAGGGCGTGCCGCTGGCCGAGGCCCGCGAGATGGGTCAAGCCATCGCCGACTGCGAGCGGGTGGGACTGCTGCCCGGGGTCCAGCTCGGCGGTACCCTGTGCTACTGCTGGCGCACCACCGGGTTCGAGACCTTCATGATGGCGCTCCACACCGACCGCGCCCTGGCCGAGCTGATCCTGGAGCGCACGGTGGAGCGCCAGCGACGCTGTGCCGAGGCGATTGCCGACTGCGGCTTCGAGGTGGTGATGTTCAGCGATGACATCTCGGGGAACGGCGGTCTGTTCATCTCGCCCGCGCTGTTCCGCGAGGTGATCATCCCCGGATACCGGCGCATCCTCGAACCGCTGGTGCAGGCGGGGATCAAGGTCATCTTCCACTCGGACGGCATCGTCACGCCAGTGCTGGACGATATCATCACCTGCGGCATCGCGGCGTACCAGTCGATCGAGTACGGCCTGAACGACCTGCGCCAGATCATCGCCCGCTACGGCGACCGCCTGTCCCTGTGGGGCAACGTCAACTGCGACGTCCTGCACGCGGGGCCGGTCAAGCTCCTTCCCGGTCTGGTGCGCGAGTGCCTCGATGCCGCCGCGGGCTTTCCAGGATTCGTCATCGGCACGGACAACTCCGTGTTCGAGGACGTTCCGGTCGAGCACTTCCTTGCGTACCACCGGGCGCTGGCCGACGCCGGCGTGGCAGTGGAGCGGCTGGTTAGCTGAAGCCGGGCGTCGTCCGCGGTTCAGTCTTCACTCCCCACGCCTCGGCGAACCGGCGGTCCAGACTGCCGGAGATCACCCGATGCGTTCGTACACGGTAATCGACGAGCCGGGCCTGGTCGCGAGCGACAATCGCAGGCCCTCCTCCATCAGCGCGCTGCCGTCTGTCTGCCACAGGCCGGGATGATCGCGGTCGGTCACCTGGTACCGGGCGTCCGGACACAGGCCGCGAAGCCGGACCGTCAGCGCGTCGTCGGCGCACTCGGGCCGTCGGAAGGCCTGGACCATGCCGCGCCCGAGGTCGGGCCGGTCCCACTGCCAGCATACCCAGGCATCGTTGTCCGGGCAGTACCGCGTGAGCGCCCGAAAGTCGCCGAACAGGAGCGGCCGGAGCTCGAGATACTCCCGCATGAGCCGGCCGAGGAGATCGGTGTCCAGCTCCGCCCACCGCGTTGCCGGGTTGCCTGCAGGCCAGGTCATCTGCAGCACCGGCGCGTACCCGCTCCGGAACGAGTACCGGCTGAGCGAGTGCATCGGCACCGCCGCGCCGAACAGCGGCAGCCACGGCGCCAGCCCCTGGGTGAAGTTCTGCGACAGCAGCGGGTCGAACAGGGCCGAGGCCTGGCAGTCGCTTCGCCAGAAGCAGATGCTCCGCTTGATGGTCTCCAGGTCGAGCCGGCGGGCTCCGGTGCCGCAGTTGTCGATGAGCAGGTCCGGGCACCTGGCCAGCAGACCATCCCAGAAGGCATACAGGCCTTCGGTATAGCGGCTCTGGCTGAGGCCCTGCCGGTCGGGCGCCGGGTCCCGGGGCCAGAGGCTCAGCCCATCCACCCGGAGGACGTCCAGGCCGTAGGCGTCCACGAGACCCACATAATAGTCGACGAGGAACGCGTTGACCGCTGGGTCGCCGTGGTCGAGGCCGTAGAACACGTTGTCGCCATAGGCGTCGTGACGGAACGGCTCCAGCACCCACTCGGGATGGCTCGCGCCGATCTCGATCCCGGGCTGCACGCTCTCGGGGACGAACCAGAGCAGGAAGGAGATCCCCCGCTCGTGCGCCGCGTCGGCCACGGGCCGCATGCCGTCGGGGAACAGCCGTCGGTCGGGTCGACGGTCCGACTGGTGGGCCGCCCAACCCAATTGCATATCACCGCACCAGCCGGCGTCCATCCAGTAGCATTCGACCGGGAGCCCTTCGTCCCTCCAACGGCGGATCTCGGCGATGTGCCCGTCGGCGTTCGTCCACGAGCCCCACAGGGAATCGCACAGGAGACCCGCGAACGGCTTGCCGCCGGGCGTCGGGGAATAGTGGCCGAGGAGCAGACGCCGCCACAGGCACCAGGCGCGATCGGGCGGGCCGCTCCAGAACAGCAGGACCACGCGCGGTCCGCGGATCTCCTCGCCCGGGTGCAGCCGCAGCCGGATCCCCTCGACCCCGGCGCGCAGGTCCAGACCGCGAGGATCGGGCCGCGCCATCCCGGCGGTCCACGGGCCGGTCCAGCCGAGCCCGGCGACCACGCCTTCCTCGCCTTGGTCGATCAGGAAGAACGGCAGCGACTCGACCGACGGGCTGCCTCCCGAGCCATCGGCGCAGGTCGGGACGCCACCGGAGTGGAGCGACATCCGGGTACTCACCTCGAGCGGCGTTGCGAGCGGCTCGAAGTCCGAGGGATGGGCCTGGCTGCCTCGGGCATGGTGGACGATGAAGACGCCCGGCTGGGCTCTGGTGAGCCTGAGGTCGATCGCCAGGGGGCGCTCGATGACCGGGGTGTCCTCCTTGCCGTTGTGCCGGAACCGGCAGACCCACTCCACCGCGGGAAGGTCGCGGTACACGACGGCCTCGCACCGCACCTCGAGGCCGGTCGCCGACTCGCGCCAGGTCACCATCAGGCGCTCACCGTCGGGCACGGGGGATCGCTCGGTCTGCTGGCGGATCCAGCCGGCCTGGTCGCGCGGCGCCGGCGCGCCGCCGTACTGGAAGGAGAACGGCGGCGGCTCGGTGAAGTTGACGAAGCGGGCGTCAGCCCAGGCTCGGGCCCGCGCCATCTCCTGGGGTGTCGGAGCAGTCGGGTCTGGTCGGCTCAAGGTGGCCTCCGGTGGAAGCGCCTGCCCTCACGGCTGCCGACTCATCTGGATGACGGCCAGCATCATCCGGGGGTCGGCCTCCTTGTCGGTCGCGACGAACCAAGCCGGCTTCCAGATACCACCCATGCCCAGGCTGTTGTGGACCCGCACCGCGATCAGGTTCTCCCCGGGCTGTAAAAACGGGCGTGGATCAAAGGCGAACGGCTTGACCCAGATCTCCGCCGGCGTCAGACCGGTCGAGGCACAGGTGTGGGTGAAGGCTTTCCTGCCGTTGATGAAGACCTCGGCCTCCTCGTCCACGGCGCCGAAGAGCAGGTAGCAGCGCGGGGCCTGGGCCAGGTCGGCGGGCACCTGGACGCGCTGCCGGTACCACCCGTAGCCAAGGTAACCGGGAAAGCCCTGACTCTCCCAGCCATTGCCGCGGTCGCTGCGCACCTCGGCCCAGCTCCGGTCGTCTGTCTCGGACGCAAACCAGCTCTCCTTCATCCCCGCGTCTTCCGGGTCTGCCTTGAAGTGCCAGGCGTTCCCGATCTCGTGGGAGGTGAGCTCGGGCAGCTCGGTGGCCAGCAGCTCCTTCCAGGTCTGGATCTTCTGCTGAGCGTCCGGAGCCCCTTCGGCGAAATGGGTGACCTTCTCCCTCTCGACGGTCTCCATCAGCTCGGCGAGGTACCCTCGGTACACGGCGTCGGGCTGGGGCTGGGCCGCCGCGCCCTTGATGCGCTTGCCCAGTTGGAGCTCGCCGCCCTCCAGGAATCCCACTCCTTGGCAGAGCTCGGCGTACAGGACCGACAGCTTGGCCAGCTTCACCCGCCGCAGGCTCTCCGGGTCTTTTGCCAGAGCCTCGGCCTGGGCGAAGAGGGCCAGCGCCGAATCGGGGAAATCACCGGCGATCACGGGATTGGCGGGGGAGTAGCGGATGTCGGCCAGGAGCGGGTTCTCCGCGGGGGTCTTGCCGGGCTGCTGGTGATAGCGCTCCCACAGGTTCCACAGCAGCTCCTGGTACCGCCAGATCGGCTCGGCCGCCTCGCCGTAGTAGCCGTAGACGAAATCGCGCATCAGGGAGCGCGTATCGAGGGAAGGATCCCAGAGCTGCTTGGCCCAGACCCAGGAGCGCATCGGACCGTCGGCCGAGCCCGGGCTCTGGTACGCGCCCTGGAGCATGACGCCGCGGGCGTTGTGCTCGACGTAGAAGCGGATGTCCGGGGTGACCACGGGCCAGTTGGGCATGGGCGCGAGGTAATGGCTGAAGTTCGTCGTGTAGTCCCAGATGTGCATGGTAGCGCCGATCGCCGCCCAGGCCTTCATCGCCTTCTGGAAGTCCTCGGTCTCGGTCACGGCCAGGAAGGGGCGCGACCAGGCGTGCCGGTCGGTGCAGAGCTGGATCGCGACGTTGTCGCGCGGCTGCACGCTTTTCGGCGGGAGGTAGGTGTCCAGATACGCCAGGGTGGAGACGCGCACCCGGGGGAACTCCGCCTTGATGCTGTCGGCCACGGCGTTGACGAAGCGGAGGAGGGTGCCGGCGCGGGTTCCCTCGGCGTCGTCGATCGCCTTGCACGCCGAGCACTCGCAGTACCCTGTGCCGTCGTTCGGCGAGACGCTGATGATCTCGCACTCGGGCCGAGAGCGAAGGATCTCGCGCACCTTGTCGACGGTGATCCGCAGCACCTCGGGCTGGGTCAGGCACAACTGCACCGGCTGGCGCTTCCCGGCAAGCTCGGAGAA
>JBAZUN010000069.1:12972-18551 GCA_041661365.1 Candidatus Latescibacterota bacterium | reverse complement strand
GGCCGTCGTATTCCAGCAGCAGGCGCACAATGCGGCGCGTGCCGTCGGCATCAGGGTCGGTCATCGCTCCACCTCAGGCCGGTCGCGATCCCGCCAGCAGCCAGATCCCGGCGACCGTAGCGGCGATGGCCAGGGCCGCCAGCAGGTCGGCGGTCCTGAGCCGCAGCTCGTGCAGGCTGGTCCGCGGTGCACCGCCCCGGTAGCAGCGGCTCTCCATGGCCAGGGCCAACCGGTCGGCCCGGGTGAAGGCCGAGACGAAGAGGGGCACGAGGAGGGGGATCAGGGAGCGGGCCCGGCGGATCGGCCCGCCGCCGAAGTCGGCCCCGCGGGCGAGCTGGGCCTTGCGCAGCCGCTCGGCCTCGTCGACCAGGACCGGGATGAAGCGCAGGGCGATGGTCACCATCATCGCCAGCTCGTGGACCGGGAAGCCGAACCGTCGCAGGGGCCGCAGCAGCCGCTCCAGGCCGGAGGTCAGCTCCATGGGGGCCGTGGTCAGGGTCAGGAGCGAGGCGGTGACGATCACCGCGGCCAGCCGCAGGGAGAAGAAGGCTCCCCGGCCGATCCCCTCGCGGGTGACGGTCCAGTCGGTGCCGGGGATCTGCCAGAGCGGCGGCCCGGGGGTCAGCAGGGCGTGCAGGCCGAAGGTGAAGAGGAACAGCCAGACGAACGGCCGCAGGTTGCGCAGCACCAGGCCGGGAGGCAGCCCCGAGAGGGAGACGGCCAGGGCGAGGACCGCGACGTAGAGGAGGAGCGGGGGGAACCCCGGGACCGAAAGGGCCGCGATCATCAGCGACATGGTGCCGACGAACTTGGTCCGCGGGTCGAGCCGGTGCACGACCGAGTCGACGGCCACGTACCGACCCAGGGTGATGTCCTGAAGGAAGGCCATCAGTGTCGCGTCCGAGAAATAAGTTGTGTCATCGAGCGGACCGAGTGGCCCGGAGGGCCATAAAGCGCCCAGGCCAGCTAGGCGCGCGAACGCCCTGTATCGACAGACAGATACAGGAAGCGAGCGGAACGACGCTGGCCGGGATGGATCGGTCCGCAAATGCCAAGGTATTTCTCGGACGCGACACTAGGGGGCCGGCGCCAGGAAGCGCGTGGTAAAGGCCTGATCCGGATCGACGCTGCCCGGATCGAGCAGGCCGCACTCGACCATCTGGTCGCGCAGCCGGCGCCAGCGCTCGACGGTCATCCGGCCGATCCCCGACGCTCCCGCCGTCGAATCGACCACCAGGGAGGACGAGACCGAGGCGCCGTAGGCCAGCACCTCGAGGTCCATCTCCGGGTTCAGCTCGTGGATCCGGCGGTTGGTCGGCTCCGGGTCGCGCAGGTACTGCTCCCACCCGGCCCTGACCGCGCGCACCAGGCCGGCGACGATCGCCGGGCGCGTCGCGATCGTAGACTCGGTGGCGATCACCACGCTGGCGTAGGGGTTGAACCCGACCTCGGCGACCAGCAGGACCCGCGGGTCCGCGCCTTGGCGGCGGGCCACGTACGGCTCGCTGAAGACATAGGCCTGCTGGGCGTACCGCGGGTCGGCGAGGAACTGGGTGACGTTCCCCGGGTACGGAACCAGGGTGACCCCCCGGAAGGGGAACCGGTGCCGCAGGTAGTGCGAGAAGGCCGGCCGCTGGGACAGGGCCAGGGTCAGGTCGGCGATCCCGCCGATCGAGTCGATCCCGGAGGCCGCGTGGACCATGATGCAGCGCGGGTTGATCTGGTACGGGGCGAACAGGGCCTGGATCGGGGCCTGCTGGGCCCGCGCGTAGAGCACGTCGTCGGCGTTGGTCACCCCGAACTCCACGCCGCCGGTGGCCACGCGCTGGATCACCGGTGCATCCGGACCGCCGCCGAGGATCTCGACCTCCAGTCCCTCGCGCTGGTAGTACCCGTGGACCTGGGCCGCGTAAAAGCCGCCGTGCTCGGCCTCGGGGAACCAGTTCAGGGCCAGGCGGACGCGGGGGAGGCCGGCCGGGGGAGCGGTCCGGTCATCGCCGCCGCAGTGGGTCAGGGCCACGGCCAGCAGGACCGTTCCGAGCCGACGGCAGACCCTCCCAAGGACGGTGCTCGCGCTCATTCGGACTCTCCTCCCCATCGGGCCAGCAGCAGTTGGCTGAGCAGCGAGACCGAGGCAAAGATGCTCAGACCGAGCAGGGTGCAGAACAGGATGCAGGCAAAGAGGTAGTCGGTCTTGGCCTGCCCGTTGGTCAGGATGATGAGGTACCCCAGGCCGAACTCCTCGGTTCCGTACCCGGCGAAGAACTCGCCGACGATGGCGCCGATGGCCGACAGCCCGCTGGAGATCTTGGCCCCGGTGAGCATGTGGGGAACGGCGTTGGGGATCCGCAGGCCGGCGAGGACCTGCCAGCGGCTGGCGTTGTTCAGCGCGAAGAGGTCGAGCAGGTTGGGGTCGACCGAGGTGAGGCCGGTGGTGGTGTTGGCGATGATCGGGAAGAGGGCGATGATGAAGGAGACCGCCACCACCCCCGGGAAGCCGTGGCCGATCCAGAGGATGACCAGGGGGGCGACGGCGACGATCGGCACGGTCTGCAGGAAGATGGCGTACGGATACAGGCTGCGGGCGACGACGCGCGACTGGGAGAAGACCAGGGCCACGGCGAACCCGACCGCGAAGCTGAGGATGAACCCCGCCAGGGCTCCCAGCCCGGTGAGGAAGGTCGCGCCGAGCAGGGCCGGCAGGTGATCGACGACCGCGCGGCCGACCCGGAGCGGGTCCGGCAGGACGTAGGGCTTGAGGTCGAGGGCGACGACGGCCGCGTGCCACAGCAGGAGGACCAGCCCGAAGACCGCCAGGGGCGGGCCGGCGGCAGCGGTCAGGGAGAGGATCAGCCGGCGCATGGCTCGGCGCTTCGCCGCAGGTGATCCGCCACCTCGGCCGCGGTTCGGGCAAAGGCCGGGTCGAGGCGCAGCTCCTCGCTCCGCGGCGAGGGGAAGGGGATCTCGAGGTCGGCGATCAGCCGGCCCGGCCGGGGGCTCATCACCAGAACCCGCTGCCCCAGGAAGACCGCCTCCTGAACGTGGTGGGTGACGAAGAGGGCGGTCCAGCCGTTGGCCTCCCAGAGCCGCAGCAGCTCCAGGTTCAGCCGCTGCCGGGTGATCTCGTCCAGGGCGCCGAACGGCTCGTCGAGGAGAAGCAGGTCGGGCCGCGTGACCAGGGCCCGGGCGATCGACGCCCGCATCCGCATCCCGCCGGACAGCTCGCGGGGCAGGGCCCGGGCGAACTCGCTCAGGCCGACCATCTCCAGGGCCTCGGCCACGCGCTTCGGGTTGCGCTCTCCCCGGAGCTCCAGGGGGAGGGCCACGTTGGCCGCCACCGAGCGCCAGGGCAGGAGGGTCGCTTCCTGGAAGACGTAGGCCAGCTCCTGGCGGGTCCGTCGCGCCGTGACCGGGTCGTGTCCGTCCACCGAGAGGGTGCCGGCCGAGGGGGCGACCAGCCCCGCCACCAGCCGCAGCAGGGTTGACTTGCCGCAGCCGGAGGGGCCGACGAGGGAGACGAACTGACCGCGCGGGATCGTCAGGTCGATGCCGACCAGGGCCTCGGTCCCCCCCGGGAACCGCATCCCCAGTCGGCGGGCCAGGACCAGCTCCGGGGGATGGGGATCGCGGTCGCTCACGGTCGGTTTGCGTCGATCAGACGGGGGCGGAGGGAAGGCCGAGGACACTGCCGGTACGGCATGGCGAATATAGCGCCCTCTACGGCGTTGGCAACGAGGCGGTCCGGCATCGCCCACGACGTGGATTCGTCCCTGCCCTTCAGCCGCGAGGGTGATACCGGCGGTGCACCTCTCTGAGGCGCTGGCTGTCCAACCGGGCGTAGACCTGGGTGGTCGAGATGTCCGCGTGCCCGAGCAGCTCCTGGACCGCCCGCAGGTCGGCGCCGCCGTCCAGCAGATGGGCCGCGAAGGAGTGGCGGAGGGTGTGGGGACTGATCCGTCGGTCGATCCCGGCGCCTTTGGCCGCGCCGCGGATGATCTTCCAGACCCCCATGCGCGACAGCCCGGTGCCGCGGGCGTTGAGGAAGATCGTGTCCGCCGACTCCGGACCA
Organism: Candidatus Latescibacterota bacterium; assembly: GCA_041661365.1. GTDB lineage: Bacteria > Latescibacterota > UBA2968 > UBA8231 > UBA8231 > CAITNQ01. Next base: position 14,482 of record JBAZUN010000069.1, on the reverse strand, counting down.
GCCAGCCTTGGCCGGCTCCGTTCGAGGTAGACCGCGACCTGGCGCACGGCCGGCCGGCCGATCGGCACCAGCCGCTCGCGCGAGGGTTTCCCGACGACCCGGATCAGGGCGCTGTCCAGTTCCAGCGACGGCAACTGCAGGGCGATCAACTCCGACACCCGCAACCCCGAGGCGTAGAGCAGTTCGAGCAGGGCGCGGTCGCGCTGCCCGAGGGGGGTCGACAGGTCCGGCGCCTCCATAAGGCGCGACACCTCGGTCACCGAGAGGACGTCGGGGAGCGGGCGCTCCAGGCGGGGGGATTCGAGGGCCTCGGTGGGGTCCAGGGTCGCCTGGCCGCACCGGAGGAGGAACCGGTGAAAGCGGCGGATCGAGGTCAGGTTGCGCGCCACCGTGGCCGGGGTCAGGCCGGCCTGGCGCAGCTCCTCGAGCAGGCCGGCCACCTCTGGGCCGGTTGCCCGGTCCAGAGCCTCGATCCCCTGCCGGGCCAGAAACCGGAGGTACCGCCGCAAGTCGCGGCGGTATGCGTCCAGGGTGTTGTCGGCCAATCCCCGGCCCTGTTCCATCTCCGCCAGGAACCGGTCCAGCGGCTCGGCGAGGGCCGGTGCCAGCGGCTCTTCAACCGTCGTTGGCCGTGGCATGCGCCTCCAGGTAGCTCTTCACCGCGGTGGCCAGCTTGGGTCCCACGCCCTCGACCCGGGCGATCTCCTCGACCGGCCCCTCGCGGATCCGCCGCACCGAACCGAAGGTCTGCAGCAGCCGGGCCCGGCGGTGGGCCCCGATCCCCGGCACCTCGTCCAGGGCCGAGGTGAGGACGTTCTTCTCGCGCAGGTTCCGGTGGAACTGCAGGGCAAAGCGATGGGCCTCGTCGCGCAGCACCTGGAGCAGCCGCAGGCTGGCCGAGGTGCGGGGCAGGATCACCGCCTCGGACTGACCCGGCACGAAGACCTCCTCCAGCCGCTTGGCCAGGCCGACCACGGCCTGACCGATCTCTCCCAGCTCGGCCAGCACCCCGGTGGCGCTGGAGAGCTGGCCCTTGCCCCCGTCCACCATCAGCAGGTCGGGGAGCGATTCTCCGCGCTCGCGCAGGCCGGCAATCCGGCGTCGCACCACCTGGGCGATGGCGGCGAAGTCGTCCGGCCCCTCGAGTCCCTCGATGCGGAAGTGGCGGTACTCGCTGCGGCGCGGCTTGCCGTCGACGAAGCAGACCAGGGAGCCGACGCAGTCGGTCCCCTGCAGGTTGGAGATGTCCACCCCTTCGATCCGACGAGGCAGCACCTCGAGGTGCAGGTCCCGCTGCAGGGCGAAGACCGACTGGGGGACCCGGTCCTTCTGCAGCTCGCGCTTGAGCTGCCGCTCGGTCAGGAGCTGGGCGGCGTTCTTCTCGGCCATCTCCAGCATCTCGGCCTTGGCGCCGCGCTGCGGGGCGGTGATCGCGACCCTGGCCTCGCCCTTGGCCGACAGCCAGGAAGCGATCTCGTCGGCGTCGGCCGGCAGGGCCGGCACGTGCACC
>JBAZUN010000069.1:0-12962 GCA_041661365.1 Candidatus Latescibacterota bacterium | reverse complement strand
ATGAAGTCGGTCTGCAGGTAGAACTGGCGGAGGAAGGCCGAGACGATCTCCTCGTCGGTCGATTCGATCACCCCGCCGAGGAAGTGGTGCTTGCGCCCGAGCAGCCGCCCCTCGCGGATCTCCAGCACCGTGCAGCAGGCATCGTCGTCCCCCCGGGCCAGGGCGACCACGTCCCGGTCCACCGGCTCGTCGAGCACGACCTTCTGCCGAGCCCGCATCGACTCGACCGCGCGGAGCTGATCGCGGTACTTCGCCGCCTTCTCGAAGCGCATCTCCGCGGCGGCCTCCTCCATCCGCAGGGCCAGGGTCCGCGCGACGTCGCCGTTCTTCCCCTGCAGGAAGCGGACCGCCTGGTCGACGCCGCGACGGTACTCCTCGGCGGAGACCCGCTTCTCGCAGGGCCCCTCGCATCGGCGGATGTGGAACTGGAGGCAGATCCGCGCCTTGTCCGCTGGAAGCCGGTAGTCGCAGGTCCGCACCGGGAAGACCCGACGCATCATCTCCAGGGCGGCGTGCATCGCCCGCACGTTGCTGAACGGACCGAGGTACCGCGAGCCGTCCCGCACCAGGTTGCGGGTGGCGAAGATCCGGGGGAACGGCTCGTCGGTGATCCGGATGAACGGGTACTTCTTGTCGTCCTTGAGCAGGATGTTGTACCGGGGGAGGTGGGTCTTGATCTGCATGGCCTCCAGGATCAGGGCCTCCTGCTCGGTGGCCGTGAGGAGGTGATCGAAGTCGACGATCTGGCGGACCAGGGTGCGGAACTGGCGGCGGCCGTCGTACCCCGATTCCTGGAAATAGGAGCGGACCCGGGAGCGGAGGTTCTTGGCCTTGCCCACGTAGATGATCTGTCCGGCCCTGTTCTTCATCAGGTACACGCCTGACGATTCCGGCAGGGCATCGAGTTTGAACCGCAGGGGCTCGGAGATCGAATCCTTCATGGGTGCGATCAGGAGGGAGGGTGTCGCTTCGGACGGTACTGGTCGGGTCACCGGATGTCAAGCCGTGGAGACACCGGGCATTTGTCCTCGTCGGCTGGGCCTTTGTGCAGTTGGTATGCATTTCGGCCTTTCTGTCTCAAGCATGGTCGGTTCCGAGTTCGGCGCCGGGTGATGCGCATCACTATTGCCAACGGCTGCTTTTCGTATATTGACAACGTTCACCTTTGCCGTTCGCGTGCGAGTAACCCACCTCCGGCCGACCGTGGTTTCAGGCGGTGGCCGTCTTCCCATTCTCCCGAAGGAGACTGAGGAATGCTGAAGCCCGTCAGGTTCTTCATCGCCGCGCTGCTGGTCGCGATGGTCGGTGCGGTCACGGTTGCGCAGGCGCAGGTTCCCGGACCACTTCCGTGCGATACCAATCTTGACGGAGTGGTGGATGCCTTCGAGCAGACCCAGTGCGGAGGTGGTTCGACGGGTGGCGGTCCGGCAACGCCGCTCCCGTGCGATACCAACCTGGACGGAGTGGTGGATACCTTCGAACAGACCCAGTGCGGAGGTGGTTCGACGGGCGGCGGTCTGGCAACGCCACTCCCGTGCGATACCAACCTGGACGGAGTGGTGGATACCTTCGAACAGACCCAGTGTGGAGGTGGTTCGACGGGCGGCGGTCCGGCAACGCCGCTCCCGTGCGATACCAACCTGGACGGAGTGGTGGATACCTTCGAACAGACCCAGTGTGGAGGTGGTTCGACGGGCGGCGGTACGCCGGGCGGCGGCACAGGGGTGCCGCTTCCGTGCGACTTTGACGGGAATGGTTTTGTTGATGCCATCGAGCAGGGGCAATGCGGCGGCGGCACGACGGGCGGTGGTACGCCGGGCGGCGGCACGGGGGTGCCGCTTCCGTGCGACTTTGACGGGAATGGTTTTGTTGATGCCATCGAGCAGGGGCAGTGCGGCGGCGGCACGACGGGCAGCGGTACGCCGGGCGGTGGCACAGGGGTGCCGCTTCCGTGCGACTTTGACGGGAACGGCATTGTTGACGCTATCGAGCAGGGGCAGTGCGGTACGGGCGGTATACCCGGCGGCGGTCCGGGCGGAACCGGCAACTGCGACGCGAACAGCGACGGAACGGTCGACCCCTTCGAGGCGCAACAGTGCGGCGGCGGTACCGGCGGAGCCCCGGACGGCGGAGGGGTGAATCCCGCGGTGCCCCCGTACGAAGAGTGGGTGGTGGCCGCTCCGGCCGACCTGAACGGGGACGGCAAGGTCGATCGCCAGGACTACGACATCATGGTCGGCGGCAGTGCGCCTCCAGGTGGCGGTCCGGGCGGGACCGGGAACTGCGACGCGAACAACGACGGCACGGTCGATCCCTTCGAGGCGCAACAGTGCGGCGGCGGCTCGGGCCAGGGGATTCCCCCGCTGGATCAGTGGCTGGCCAACGCCGGCGAGGACCTGAACGGGGACAACGCGATCGATGAGGCCGACTACACCATCTTCGTCCAGGGCTTCTACCCCGGGGGAGGAGGCACCGGGGGCTCCTGCGACACCAACAACGACGGGACGGTCGATCCCTTTGAGGCGACCCAGTGCGGCGGTGGCGGCACGAGCCCGAACATCCCCACCCTGGACCAGTGGCTGGCCAATGCTGGCCAGGATCTGAGCGGGGACGGCGAGGTCGACGAGGAGGACTATCGCCTGTTCGTCCACCAGACCATGCCCGATCCAGGCACGAACGTGCCTCCCGTGGAGCAGTGGCTGGCCAACAACGGCCAGGACCTCAACGGCGACGGCAAGGTGGACGAGGAGGACTACCGGATCTTCGTGGCCTCGGCCAACGGTCAGCCCACGGTGCCGACCCTCGACCACTGGCTGGCCGAGGCGGGCCAGGACCTTAACGGCGACGGCGTCGTCGACGAAGCCGACTACGCCATCTTCGTCCAGGGCTTTCACCCCGGCGGTCCAGGCGGAACCGGGAACTGCGACACCAATAGCGACGGTACGGTCGATCCCTTTGAGGCGGCCCAGTGCGGCGGCGGGGAGATCGTGCCGCAGGTGCCGACCCTCGACCATTGGCTGGCCAATGCCGGCCAGGATCTTAACGGCGATGGCCGGATCGATCGGGGTGACTACGAGATCTTCGTATCGAACCTGACCCCTGGGCCGGTGATCCCGACGCTGGAGCAGTGGCTGGCCGAAGGTGGTCAGGATCTGAACGACGACGGGGAGATCGACGAGCGGGACTACGGCCTATTCGTGCAGGCGTCGATGGGCGGCCCGGGCGGCGACCCGTGCGACACGGATCACAACGGGGTGGTCGACGACTTCGAGCGGCAGCAGTGCGGTGGGGTGATTGGACCCGATCCGCTGCTTACCGCACTTCAAGGCCTTCGCGACCGGCTGCAGGCTAACCCGCGGTTGAGGCTTCGGATCACCGATCTGCAGAAGGACGGTGAGCTGGACGGAGGTCAGTTCGAGTTCCTCCGGCAATTGGCCGGCTTGGATGGGGTGCTCACCCTTGATGAGATCCAGGCCGGTCTGGCCGCCGTGTCCGGTGCCGGTACCGGCGGGGCGATGATCGAGCGGTTCGAGGGCGTGCTAGAGGGTATCGACCTGGCCGGTGGGCTGCTCTACATCAGCGGCCAGGAATATCGGCCGGCGCCGCGGTTGGCCATTCAGGACAACCAGGGTCAGGGGCTCGAGCTGAAGCGGCTGGTCGAATTGGCCGGCTCGCTTCCCAAGGTAGTGGTCGAGTTGAACGAAGGCGGCGAGGTCGCGCGTCTGCAGATTCTCAGCCGGGTGGAGGCCGGCACCGCGAACCAGGCGGGTACGGTCGAGGGGTTCTTCGGCGAGGTGATCGTCGTCGATCAGGAGAGGATCGTGCTGCGCGGTCCCCGCTTCGTGGTGACCAGCCGCACCGGCGCGGTGAGTCAGTCCGGCGCTGCCATCCAGTTGAGCGGGCTGGTGCCCGGAGCCCTGGTCAGCGTCACCCCGGGGCCGCCTGATCTAGCCTCGGGATTCCAGGATCCCACGGCCATCCGCATCCAGGTCATCGACCCGCTTCGCCCGCCGGCTGGCCGCGCCGACCTCGTCACCGCCCCTCTGCAGAGCATCGGGGCCGCGGGCTCGGACGCCCCGTTCGTGCTGCTCGACGGACCGCGGGCCCTGGTCAACGAGGAAACCCGCTTCGTCGATCTCGACGGCAATTCGATGGCACCCGAGGGGATCGCTCCAGGCGACTTCGTCAGCGTCATGGCCAGGCCGCCGCAGTTCGGTGAATCCGGCTCCGTGGCCGTCGAGGTGCACCTGATGGGATCCGGCGCCATGCCACCGGTCTCCGACGAGGAGACCCAGGTGGCCGTCGAGGAGATCCGGGTCGAGGGGTTCGTCGCCTCGGTGGGCGGCGACTACCTGGTCCTCGAGGGGCAGCGCGCTCAGGTAGACGCCAAGGTCGTGGTCAACGACCTCAGCGGTCGTCGCATTGCGGTCGCCGGGCTTGTCCCCGGCGACCTGCTGGAGATGGACACGCGGGCGGGAGGGGCGCGTGGATTCATCGTCAGCCGCATCAAGGTCATCGACCCGTCGGCGCAGACCTTCCAGCGCCCCGGCGTGCTGATCGGGACCTTCGACCATCTCGACGGTACCGACTTGGTGCTGGCCGGGCCGTACTTCCAGGTTCCCGAGGACGCCAAGGTGAGCGGTATGGGTGGCCGCTCGATCGGGCTCGCCGACCTGAGGTCAGGCAACTACGTGCGTCTGACCGCGAGCTCGCCGCGGTTCGACCGCGGGGAGACCCTGCCGGTGGCCTTCGAGATCCGCGTCGTCCAAGCGCCAGTGCAGGCCCCGACCGGCTCTGCGGCGAATGAGCCGGCGCAGAGGGTCAACGAGTCGTACCCGGCCGACGGCGACGTGGCCGTGCCGGTCCAGACGGTCGTGGAGGTGCGTTTCAACGGCAACGCCAACTCCCTGCTCTACGATCCGGAGTTCCAGTTCACTCTCTTCCCCGAGCCCGAGTCGTTCGGCGGCGTGCAGATCAGCCGCGACGGACGACAGTTGTCCGCTGAGGTGGTCCTGGCCGAGAACCAGGCGTATCAACTGGTCGTGGTCAGCGGGCAGACCGGGTTCTACTCGGCCTATTTCACGACCGGCGGAGACATCGCCCAGGCGTCGATCTCCGGGGCGATCGTGGGGCCGTCCGCGCTGCCGCACAGCGCCAAGGTCCTCTCTGAGGAGTCGTTCGCCGTGCTGGTGCGCGAGCTGCCTGAGGGAGCCGCACTCGACGACATCAACGTGCTCTTCGCCAGCGCCGTAGCTGGCGTGCCGCTCAGCGGCCGAGAGTACTCGTTCGAGCGCCTGGAGCCCGGGACGTACTACGTAGCTGCCCTGGTGACCTTCGATCTGAACCGAGGAGAGCGGCTGGTTCTGCAGGCCCTGCTGGACAGCGATCAGGACGGCCGTGCGGATCCCGTGGAGATCGGCGAGACCGACCAGATGACCGGGCTGGACATCCAGCTCAGGCTGGCCGAGCCGCTCCGCATTGTGACGGTCGCGCCGGCGATGGATGAGGCCGGGGTGGATCTCGAGACCTCGATCGTGGTCGAGTTCAATCGGCCTGCCACCTTGGCGTCGGAGAACCTGCAGATCTTCCCGCCGCCCGAGCGGGTCGGGGACCTGCAGCGCAGCGAAGACGGCAAGACCTACACGCTCCCGGTCACACTGGCCGACGAGAGCTTCTACCAACTGCTGATAGAGGGGGCCGTGGACGAGCAGGGCGGGGGGATACCCGAGCCGTTCTTCTCCTTTTTCGCCACGGCTGACGGGTTCGGCGAGCTGCTGAGCGTGAGCGGGAGACTGGTCCTGCCCGACCTGCCCGCCGCCCGGGTGTTCGAGGGGCCGGTGCTGGTTGGGTTGGTCGACGCTACGGGCCGTGACCTGACCCAATTCGGCTTCGAGTCGTTCACCGAGCGTGATATTGTCGCGTCCACGGTGACCGTCACTCCCGAGTTCACCATCGAGAACGTGCCGCCCGGCGACTACGTGTTGGCGGCCTTCACGAGAGTTAAAGTCCCGAGGGGCTTCCGGGCGCCGGATCCGCGCGTCCGGTCGCTGCGCGACTTCGCCATCGAGACCGACCGCTTCGGCGACCAGGCGCTCCAGGTGTTCGACACCATCGAGCTCTTCGGGGCTTTCACCGGTCCTGGTCCCGGGGCACCGCAGGTGGTCCAGGCCGGCGCCGAGGGGCTGCAAGTCTTTCTCTACGGCAGGTCCAAGACCCGCCAGCAGATCCTGCTGGCCACCGCGGCCGACGTGGACGGGGTTCCGCTCCTGGTGGCCGCGGGCGCCCCGGTGCCCGAGGTGGGAAGCGCTGACGTCGAGATCCGCGTGCGTTTCAACAAGGCCCTGCGCTTCGAGCGGGGGATAGCCGCGATCGAGGCCAATCTCAACGGTCAGCTGCTGCAGGCCGCCAAGGTCGAGGACGATGGCCGCACCGTGGTCCTGAACGCCCGCCTTGAGGACGGCGTCTTCTACCGGCTCTCGGTCTACCGGGCCGAGGCGCAGGACGGCAGCAAGCTCGAGCGGCCCCTGGATCTGTCCTTCAGCACCGGCGCCGCCGAGGTGGCCTTCGGCAGCGTTGCCGGCACCGTGACCCTGACCACCCTCGACGAGGAGGGCCAGGAGCTCACCGGCGACGACGCCGATCACGTGGACGGAGCCTCGGTCTTCCTCTTCGAGGAGGCCGACGGCAGTGCCGAGCCGGTCATGGCCGGCGTAGCCGGGGTGGGTGAGGACGGTTCCTTCCTGCTCGAAGGCCTGGTGCCGGGTCGGTACACCCTGTTCGCCGAGCTTTCCACGGCCAGCGGCCAGACCGTCAGCGCGGTCCTGGACGCCGATGCCGACGGCGCCGCGGACCTGCTTGCAGTCGAGTCAGGGAACGCGATCAGCGGGCTCGACATCGCCGCCACCGTGATCATCGCCGCCACCGAGGACAACGGCGCGGTGACCAAGACCACCCCGCCCGGCGGGAACGCCGAGGCAGGGGCGACCTTCGACCTGGATGCCACGGCCGGCAACCAGTCGGTGCTGACCCTGTCCAACGTCGAGGTCGGACGCGAGGTTACCTTGGACCTGTTCGTCTCCGGGGTCACCGACCTCTCCGGCTTCGTCGCCAAGGTGCGGTACGACGCCGACGTTCTCGCCTTCGTCTCGGCGACCGACGCGGTGTCCGGATACACCAGTCTGCTGCGCGCCGAAGGGGGGATGGCGATGTACCTGTCGCCCCTGCTGCGCGAGCCCGAGCTGGAGTACGGGGCCGCCATCCTGGGAGCCAATAACAACACGGCCCCGGACGGCGACGGCTGGCTGGCCCGGTTCACCTTCAAGGTGACCACCGAGTTCGAGGGAGCGCGGATCTTCCTCGAGGAGCTGACGCTGAAGTCGGTGAAGGGCGAGGACGTGCTCACGCCCAGCGTGGCGGCCAAGCTGGCGCCGCCGGTCTTCGAGGAGCAGGAGAAGGGGCCGGTATCCTTCGACTTCAACACCGCCGCCGGCGACCAGGAGGAGTTCCACCAGGGATTGATCGCGGTGGGCAGCCAGGTCGACGTGGACGTGTACCTGAATCTGGACAAGATCGGCGGTGGTCTTACCGACCTGTCCAACTACCTCGTCACCGTGGAGTACGATCCGAGCCAGGTCACCTTCATCAGCTACTCGCCCGACACCCCGGACGAGGCGAACCTGCTGGCCTCCGGCGGCGGCACCGTGCCGCCGATGCCGGCGATCACCACCGACCGGTCGGTGACCTTCGGTGGCGCCATCCTCGGTCCGACCGCGGCCAACGCGCCGGACCAGAGCGGCCTGGTCGGCCGCCTGACCTTCGCGACCACCGATGCCTTCGCCGAGACCGATCTGCTGATGACCGAGTATTCGGTGAAGAAGGTCGGCGGGGCGCAGCAGAAGGTGGAGACCCTGATCATCGCTCGCATGAGCACCGGCGAGATCGCGCGCGTTGCTGCCGGCGGTACCGGCACCGGGACGGGTGGGGCCACCGCCAATGCCCAGGGATCCGATTTCGACGGCGACGGGCAGGTCGGTTTCGGCGACTTCTTCCTCTTCGCCGACGCCTTCGGCCAGGTGGGCACCGGGGCCAATGCCGCCTTTGACCTGGACGGTGACGGACAGATCGGTTTCGGCGACTTCTTCGCCTTTGCCGACCAGTTCGGCCGGGCGGTGAGCAAGGGGGTGCCGTCGGCTCCGGTTCTCGGGTCGGCAGCCCTGGAGCTGACGGCCCTTTCCGAGAAGGCGGGCGTTCGGGTGCAGCTCCGGGCGGCCGCGGTCCCGATCCGCGGATACGCCGCAGTGGTCGAGTACGATCCGAGCGCCTTCCGCCTGGCCGGGGTCGAGGACGAGACCAGCGCTCTTCGGGTCAACGGCGGCGAAGCCCTGCTGGTCACCGAGGAAGGGGTCGGCCAGGTGTTCCTGCTGGGCGGCAGCACGGGCGGTGCTCAGGCGGTCAGCGGTCTGCTGGCCGAGCTGCGCTTCGAGCCGGTATCCCCCGAGGCGGTCGGCACCTTCCGCGTTGGCGACGCCGCGGTGCGGCAAGCCGACGGCTCCATGGTGCGGCCCCAGTTCCTGGGCCAGGTCGAAACCCGCTGGGTGCCGACGACCTTCGCCCTCCACGCCAACTACCCGAACCCGTTCAACCCGGCGACCACCATCGCGTATCAGTTGCCGCAGGCCGCGCCCGTCCGGCTCGAGGTCTTCGACGTCCTGGGGCAGCGGGTGCGGATCTTGGTCAGCGGGATGCAGCCGGCCGGGTATCATCGGGTCACCTGGGACAGCCGCGATGGGGCTGGCCAGGCGGTCGGGGCCGGGGTCTACCTCTATCGACTCCAGGCCGGTGACTTCGTCGAGGTGCGGAAGCTCCTGCTCCTGAAGTAACCCGCCTCGGTATCGGTAACGGTAACCGGGGGCGCTCCGCCGTGGCGGGGCGCCCCCTTCCTTGTGTGGAGGTGGATCCATGCAGAGTGGCGGCATTGGGATCGGTCCCGTGCAGCGGGAGATCCTGCAGGACGTCACCTTGCCGCTGGCGCCCGGAACGGTGGTCTATCCGGGCGACCCCCCGGTGACGATGCACCGCTACGCGGATCTGACCGATCAGGGATATCAAGCCTCGGCGATCGGTCTCAGCCTCCATGCCGGGACCCACGTGGACGCGCCTTGCCACCTGGAGCCCGGCGCGGCAGGGGTGGACGCCTGGTCCCTTCGGACCTTCCTCGGGCCGGCGCAGGTCATCGACTGCCGATCCCTGCAAGGGGTGGACGCCGACTTCCTGGCCGCTCACCTCGATCCGGGGGTGGAGCGGGTGCTGCTGATGACCGGCGGCGGACCGGCCCTTCGCGCCGGACAGACCGGTGGCGGGTACCTGACCGAGTGCGGGGCCCGGCTTCTCGCGGAGCGTGGCGCGGTGCTGGTAGGGATCGACTCCCTGTCGGTCGACGCACCCCATGCCGCTGCCCTGCCGGCCCACCGGGCCCTGTTGCCGCGTGGGGTAGTGGTGGTGGAAGGGCTCGACCTGACCGGGGTGGCCGCGGGTGTTTGGGAGCTATTCTGTCTGCCGCTGCGCGTCACCGGCGGGGACGGGGCCCCGGCCCGGGTGCTCTTGCGGCACGTCTCGCCTGCGTAACCTAGGAGCCTGGGGGCTCAGCGGAAGACGCGGGCGAAGACCGTCTTCAGGTACCGGCCTTCGGGAAACGCCGGGTCGACGGGGTGATCCGCCGGGTGCTGGGTGAAGGCCCCGATGCGGAGCTGCACCCGTGCGCCGATGGCGGCGCGGCGGACGATCTGAAAGAAGTCCTCGGCCGAGACCCGGGAGGAGCAGGAGGAGGTGACCAGCAGGCCGCCGGAGTGCACCAGCCGCAGGGCATTGCGGTTGATCATGGTGTAGACTCCCATGGCGCGCTTGAGCTGCTCCTGCTTGCGCATGAGGGAAGGCGGGTCGAGGACCACGACGTCGAACTGGGGACCCCGGCGACACAGGTCGTCGAGGAAAGGGAGCACGTCGGCGACCAGGTAGGCCGACCGGGCCGCGCCGGAGCGATTGGCCTCCAGGTTCCGGCGGGCCAGCCCGGCAACCTGTGGCGCGATGTCCACGTCCAGGGTGCGGCGGGCGCCGCCGTGCAGGGCGTGGGCCGAGAAGGCGCTGGTGTAGGCGAAGCAGTTGAGCACCCTCTGATCGCGGGACAGGGTCTGCAGCAGGGCCCGGTTCTCGCGCTGGTCGAGGAAGAACCCGGTCTTCTGGCCGCCGGCCAGGTCCACGGCCAGGGATACCCCGTATTCGTGGATGAGCACCGGCTCCGCGGGCAGGGCTCCATAGAGCAGACCGGTGGGCCGGTCGGGCAATCCCTCGGCCCGGCGGGTCCCCACGTCGCTGCGTTCGTACACGCACCTTGGGGTGCAGAGCTCGACGAGGTGTTCGAGCACCTCGGCCCGGAACTTCTCCATGCCGTGGGTGTGAAACTGCACCACCAGATGGCCGGTGTAGTCGTCGACCACCAGGCCGGGCAGCCCGTCGCTCTCGCCGTGGACCAGTCTCATGGCGTCGGTCTGCTCGGCCAGGCGGGAGCGGCGCCGGACCTCCAGGGCCCGCTCGATCCCCTGCCGCAGGAAGCCGCCGTCGATCCGCTGTCCGGGATCCTGGGTCAGCCCCCGCACGCGGATCAGGGAGCGGGGGTTGTAGAAGCCGCGGGTGACGAAGCGGCCCCGGTGGTCGACCACGTCGACGACCGATCCGGGATCGGCTCCGGCCGGCGCGGCATCCACCGCGCCGCTGTAGACCCACGGATGGCCGTTGAGCAGGGTGTGCTCGGAGCCTGACTTGAGGATCAGGCGCGGCAGCGCGGGCGCGTTGGCCATGGAGCCGGTGGCTGACATCGGTTCGCTGCCCCCTGTCGTGGCGTGGAGATGGAGTACGGATGCCGGGGACGAGAAGATACGGCGAAAGCTCCGTCCTGTCCCTGCAGGTGCTCAGGGCTCCAATGCTGCACCGCGGGCGCAGCGGAAGCCGATGTGGGCCGCGCCTCGGTCCGGGTTGTGGAACGCCCGGGCCGTGCTCCGCAGCTCGCCGGCCGGCTGGTCCCACGAGCCGCCGCGCACGGTGCGGTACTCTCCGGTCGACGGACCGCCGGGGGAGCCGGCCACAGCGCCGCGGTACCCCTCGGGGTCCCACCAGTCCTCCACCCACTCGGCCGCGTTCCCGGCCAGGTGAAAGACCCCTTCCGGCGTGGCGCCGGCGGGCAGGGCGTCGACGGGGAGCGGTCCCGTGGCGTCGAACCGCGCCAGGGCAGGGGTCGGCGTCGCCTCTCCCCAGGGGTAGGTGCGGCCCGACGCCCCCCGGGCTGCCAGCTCCCACTCGGCCTCGGTGGGGAGCCGCTTGCCGCGCGCGGCGCAGTAGGCCGCGGCGTCCTCCCAGCTCACCGAGGTGGCCGGGTGGTCGGCGTGGCTCAGCTCGGGACGGGACTGCCGACCCTGGGCCACGAGCCACTCCTGGAAGGAGAATCGGCTGACCTCGTACCGGTCGAGCTGGAAGGAGGCCACGGCAACCTCGTGAGCCGGCCCTTCCTCGGGAAGACCCTGGTCGGTGCCCATGAGGAAGGTGCCGCCCTCGATCAGCGCCATCTCCTCGGCACCCGGGGTCGAGGCGGCGGCGGCCAGCCGGCGGGCCAGTCGACGCGCCGCGACTCGGGTTTCTCCCCCGGCCGGGAGCGGTTGGGACTCCACGCGGAGGACCTGCCCGGTGGCCACGTCGACCACGCGGACGGCCAGCTCGCGTCCCTGCGGCGTGCGCAGGGCCTGGAGGTAGAGGAGCTGAGCCGCGTTGAGGAGTCGGCCCAGCTCGATGGCCCCCTCCGGGACGGTGACCCCGGACTGCTGGAAGGCGATCTCGTCGAGCACCTCGCGGACCCGGCGGCGCTCGACGAGGGTGTACCGGCCGGTGCGCCGCAGCTCGTCCTCGAGCAGGGCCGCTGCCTGGGCCGATCCGGCGGCTCCGGCGCCGCTGTCGGGCAGGGCGATCACCGCCGCTGCCACGGGCTCGCGGGCCTGCCCGGCAACGGCCCACAGCGTCAGGAGTGCTGCCCCGATCCAGACCATGGGTTCCTCGCTCGGATCTTGGATGGTTGCGGATCACGCCGGTCGGGACGGCGCCGCCGGCCAGACCTGGAGAACAGACGCCTCAGCTCAGGTGTCGTTTCACCTGGTCGGCGACCAGGGAGCGCAGGGCCGGGTCATCGGCGCAGAAGATGCGGAAGACCTTGGCCTGATCCTCGAAGTTGTGGAGCAGGGAATCGCGCAGCCGCGAGACCTCGGGGTCGTCGAAGCTCAGGGGATCGGACTTGTCCCCGGGAGCCGCGCTCCCGTAGAAGACCTTGAGGTCGACCTCCGGGGCCTTGCTGAAGCCGGGGATGTCGATGAGGATCTCGTCCCCGGCCAGGGGGCGGCCCAGGCGCTCGCCGAAGATCCGGCAGAGCTCGATCTCCTTGGCCCGCCGCTTGCCCGGGTCGTGGTAGAGCTGATACAGATAGTGCATCAGGTCCTGTTTGCGCTCTCCCGGGTGGATCACCGCCGCGACCTTGTAGAGCCGGCGGTTGATCGTGCCGGCCAGCAGTCGGGCCGAGCCCTCCAGACCGAGCCGCTCCTGCTCCTGCCGGAGCATCAGGATCAGCTCGCCCTCGGTGATCCGGTGGAAGCGGGACGGGGTCAGCCGGCAGTCGGGGTGGAGCAGGATCTCCTGGACGGCCCGCTTGAACATGGCCGAGGCCGAGCGCACCGCGTGGTGCCAATACACGTTGCGGAACATCAGGTAGTTGGTGAAGACCAGGGCCTCCACGGCCGAGACCACCTTGCTGGTGATCGCCAGCCGACCGCGGGCGGCGTCGTACTTGATCGAGGCGGTCAGCCGGTCCCGGTTGACGCTCTCGCCGAAGGGAACGCCGCAGAACATCGAGTCGCGGAGCAGGTAGTCGA
>JBAZUN010000068.1:10364-18582 GCA_041661365.1 Candidatus Latescibacterota bacterium | reverse complement strand
GAGCGGCCCGGAGGCAGGGTGTGCCTCCTGCCCCCGGGAGCAGCCGGCCCTTCGCGTAGCGCACACGACTACGGCTCCGAGTCCGACTGCCTTTGACCGCCGATCACCTGCCAGAGCAGTGGGTTGGTTCGTGCTACGGCCGCTGGTCCGACTGCGATGATCGCCACGTCGTACCCGCCAGCGGCGATCTGCCCGAGCGCCTGATCGGCGGAGTACCATTGCCAACTCACCCCGGTTGGCGGAGTGCCTGCGCGACCTGCATCCCGAGGCCGGCCAGGCCGTGCCCTTCCATCTCTCGGTGCCCGAGTACCGCGAGGAGCTGCTGTTCTTCGCCGAGCTGTTCGCCGCGCTCTCCGGCCCGAGCCCGGATTACGACGGTCTGCGGCAGCAATACTGGCAGCGGGGTTACCCCATCTACGACCAGTTGCCTCGGCACCTGGACCCGCGTCCCCATGCCGCCACCGATCGCCTGATCCGGCACTTCGTCGACCGGCCTGATCCGGGAGCGTTGATCAGCGGGTGAGCGATCCGCGGCCGGAGATCTGTCCAGAGCGTCCGGGTCACGGTTCCCGGGGTAGGAGGAAGGCCCGGTTCATGGGGCCGGGCTGGGTCAGCGCGAAGACGTAGGTGTTGATGAACAGCCGGTTGGCCGGGCAGTCGCACCGCTCTTCGTACCGGGGCACCCCGCTGACCGCCACCAGCCGGCCGTCCAGGGTCACCCCGCTCAGGGGGCCCACCGGGGAGCAGAATATCGACCGATACCTGGTGCCGCAGTTGATCCCCGGCCGGTAGGTACCCACCGTGAAGAACACCCGGAACAGGGGGTGGTCCAAACCCACCTTAACCTCGGCCACACGCTCGCCGAACCGGTCGGCCAGGTTCGCCCGCAACAGCCGCAGTTGCCCGTACCCCACGATCCCGAACCCACCGGCAGCCAGGTAGTCCACCATCGCCGGGGTGGACTCCACGTCGATGTACCGCAGGTCGATGACCGAGTAGTCGCGCATCTCGGCGTGGTCCAGGATGTGACGGGTACAGCATAGAGGAAATGAGTGGATCGCGTCTGGTGGGTAGATCGCGTTCTCACACGGACACGGCTCCTTGCAGCAACCGTATTTACCGAGGCTGTAGTATCTTACCTCCACGCGCAGCGGCACACCGCCGGGGAGGCCGAAGCCGCGGGCCGCGGTCTCCATGGCGATCTGCAGTCCGTGCCCGACCTTCATGTAAGCCGGGAGATGGATCCACCCCTGCTTCAGCCGGCCGGTCTCTGGGTCGATCAGGGCCACGTTCAGCTTCCGGGCCTGGGCATCCAGCTCTAGCAGGTCCAAGGCCAGGGGCAGGCCGGTCTTCTCGTCGATGATCTCCGGGCCCGGCGATGGCCGTGGCCCGGCAGACGTATACCCCACCGCGTCGCTCGGTCCCCTCCATCCCCCCTTGGCCCCGGGCAGCGCCGGTCCCTCGAACGAGGCGTACCCTCCCTCGCCCAGGGTATACCATCGGCTCTCGGTACCGCCGAGGTCGGCCCGACCCAGCAGGTCATACCCCGCCCACGGTCCTAGTGCGGCTGACCCGGCTGGACCATCCGCAGGGGCCTCAGGCCCCAGCCCACCGGGTGCTGCCGGCGCCAGGTCCGGCTGAAGCCCCCAGGGCAGACGCTGCCCGGTGGTGGCGAAGCGCACCCGTATCAGCCGCTCCTCGCTCTCGCGCCGGAGCACCAAGTCGAGGGAGCCCAACCCCACCAGGTGGACCAGCAGCGCCGCCAGCAGGCAACGCCGGAAACGGGAGCCGGGGTCGGATGTCCTTGGCGAAGCATGATCAGCCATGGTGGCCCAGGACAGAAGGAGGGGCGCGATGAACGACCTATAAGTGCCGCGAGGGGAGGAAATGTGCTAGTGCAGGGAAGCGGCGCTTCCGGAGGGGACGACAACGGGAGCGCCGGACGGATGCCACCGCCTCAGCCACCAGCCTCGGTGATCCTCGGTCGACATACACTGGCCGAGGATTGCTGGCCCCTTACCAGGCCGAGGCAACCTTCGTTAGGGGGCCAGCCCCTGGGTCAGGGCGAACACCAGGAGGTTGACCCCGAACTGCAGGCCGCGCTCCCGGTTCCGGCACCGCGGGTCCCCCCAGTACCAACTGATGTTCAGGTCGCTGAAGATCACCGCCGGCCGGCCCCGGAGCTGCAGCATCTCCAGGTCTGTGACATTCCCACCCGGTGCTCCACCTCGCGGTGGGCCATCGGGCAGCTCGAAGTAGCAGGAATAGAGCGGGTCAGACAGAGGTACCTTCTTCCACTGCTGGCCTTGCTCCCCGAGGACCAGCGGGTCGCGCATCAACTTCTTGAATCCCAGATCGAACGGAGTGCCCACCTTACCGGCACCAGTTCCCACCAGTCCGGCGGGGGTGCCCCAGCGGATATCGTCGGCAAAGAGGAGCACCCCTTGCTGGAGGAGTCGGCCTAGACTCGTCTTCTCCGCATCGTTCAGCCTCAAACTGGAGTAGCTGCCGGTCATGTAGAGCAGGATAACCTCCTTGCCAGCCGTTGGCGGGTCGAGCAGACTCCTCCGGTGCCACTGCCCCTGTAGATCCAAGTCAGGCACAGTTTGTAGGTAAGCGAACAGGTTTGGTAAGGCTTGGGCGAGAGGGTAGCTGTGGTCACTGCCGAATTCGCTGTCGATGAGCGCCACCTTCACGGTTCGGACATCCTTGTGCACCCGCCCGGGTTCGGGTACGTGGGACGTCGGTTTGTCTGCCGGTTGGGCTAGAGCCCCACTGGCTAGCAGCACCATTGGCCAAAAGAATTTCCACGGGCTCGTCATAGCTCACCTCCTGCCTTTCGGCCCAACGCCTTGCACGCGCCGGTATCGGCTATCGCGGCCCAGGCCACCTACTCCTCCTCGAGTCAAAGCTATCCGATATCGCTTCTGGGGCATCCTCACCCCGCATCGGTCCGGCATCCCGGCCCCGATCACCGGAGCCGCACCAACCGGGCGCCACAGTTAGGCGTACGGCTGAAACGGTTCTCGAAGTTGCGGTTGGCTGAGCGAGTGTACCTGGCCGGGAAATCGAAGGCCCCACCCCGAACCACGGGGCGCCAACCAGTGTCTGAGCCTTGGGGATCCACCTGGGGTTGGGCCGTATATGCGTCGTACCGGTCGGCTACCCATTCCCAGACGTTCCCGTGCATGTCGTGAAGCCCCCAGGGGTTCGGTAGCTTGTGCCCCACGGGGTGCGCGTACGCTGTGCCCGACACGACCGTGTTGTCGCGGTACCACGCATGCTGGCGGGCGCACTGGCCCAGCCGTCCCTCCTCGTCCCCCCAGGACCAGGGACCCTGGGTGCCTGCGCGGCAGGCGTACTCCCACTCGGCCTCGGTCGGCAGCCGGTAGCGCGAGTCGCCGGCAGCCTCGTTCAGCCGGTGGATAAGGTCGTGGAAATCGTCCCACGATAGGCACACCGCCGGGCATTCGGGATCATCCTGTACCCGCTCCTGTCCTTCCCAGGGCCGGGTTGCCATCACCCGCTCCCATTGCCCCTGGGTCACCTCACAGCGGCCCAGCCAGAAGCCCCGGGTAAGGGTCACTTCGTGCGGCGGACCTTCGTCGGGGTCACGAGCGCGCTGCCAGGGCGGCGACCCCATGGTGAAGGCGCCGGGTGGGATCCACACCATCTCCATAGTCGCTCCACGGGGCAGCAGAGCCGTGAGTCGGCGCCGCTCCCGGGTGGCCTGCACCACCGCGCGGTAGTGCTTCGGCAATTTCCTGCCGAGGTCGGCACCGGCATCCCAGACGATCCGGCGGCGTGGCCCGGGCTGCACCACGCCCAGATCGCCGGTCAACGTTCGGGCTCGTACCGGAGTGTCGGCACTGCTATCGGCGTACAGCGCCACGGACACGTATACCGTGTCGCCGACGTCTCCCGCCAGGTCATAGGTGATCTCCACCTGCCGGCCGCGGTTCAGTCGCCGGGTCGCCACCTCCGTAACAGGCGGGTCCAAGGCGTAGTTCGCCCCAGTCTGTAGCACTAGGAGCAGCCAGGTGCTGTACACTGTACAGCAACTAGCCAACCTCCGGGGTACCAACCTCCGGGTAGCCCCAGGGGAATGCCCGCCCTGAGCCCCGACAGTTCCCGCCGTACGGACGTTCCGTAGCGGGCTCGTCAAGTGAAACTCCTTGCCCTGACCCAAGGCTGGGCGATACAAAGGCGCAATAGCGGGCGAGGACTGAGCCCTTGCTCAAAGGCGGGCTTTAGCTGGCTACCGTGAGAATCGAGCCGGCAACTCATGTTCCGGTCGCCTGGTTGCCAGTCTCACAAGCGACGCGTCCGCCGTGGCCAGCCACTGGCCCGGAGGGACCACCTCGTGCGACGCGCGCCACCATCTGCGGGCCCAACTCAACCGCTACGTCCTGCGGTGGCTGCCTCTGGCTGATCGCCGTACTCACCCACTCCACTCCATCCGCCGCTGCTACCTGGCCGGCATCGGCCTGCCCTCAGCGCCATCCCGCGGTGCCGACTGTCCGCGAACCTGCCTGACAGTCACCTCAGACAGGGCCATTGTCCTTTGCCCATACTGCCGAGCCCCCGGCGTCAGCGGCTCGTGGCAGGCAGCACCCCCCCCTTGATGCGTCCCCAGGGCGATGACCCGATGCCCGTGGGGGTCGGGATCGCCACGACGATGTCGTCGCTCCAGGTGGGCTCAGTATACGCTTCGTTGTCAGCATAGGAGCCGACGCGGACGTGGTAGGCTTGCCCAGGGCGCAGGTCGGTAATGGCAACGTCGTGGGCAGTCGACAGCGCCGGGTCGCTGACCTCACCCAGCTCGTAGGCCTGGCTCGCGCCCCACTGGCACCGGGTGGAGCTCGGAATGCTGGTTGTCCACGACACCGTGGCGCGGCCCGAGGCGTCCGCTTCGACGGCGGGCTCGCCCAGAATCGCGGCCACGCCGGTGGCGGCGCGGCGCGTTCCGTCCCAGCCGCCCGCGATGATCATGGTGGACCAGCTCATCTGCTCACCCAAGCCCCAGGCTCCGGAGAACGACTGCCCGTCGAGACTCATGTCGAGGTAGCCGGGGCCAGCGTCGGTCTGGCCGGCGTAGGTTGGCTCCTCGCGCCAGATGAAGTAGAGCCGGTCGCCTTCCACGTGTCCCTCGATCCGGCCGTCCTCCCAATCGTAGGTACCGCGCACCTGGTTACCGTCCTGCCACATCAGCATCCGCCCCCAGTTGGTATGCCACACTCCGGTCCAGTCCGAAGCGGCCACGGGGCTGGCCGTGCCGGCCAGAACGACGGCGAGAAAAAGGCAGGTGAAGGCGCTCCTGGCCACGGTCATGCGCAGGCTCCTTTCGGGGGTAGCTGGCGGTACTCGGGCAGAACTATGCCGCGGGCAAGCCGTCTGAAGACCGCCGTTCATCGGCATGTGCCAATCTAAGCAGTGCGGACTAAGCGGCGTAGAGCCAGTCGATCGGGAGCCGCTTGAGGAAGAGCGAGATGCCGTCTTTATAGTTGAAGTAGGTCAGCAGAGCCGCGTCATCGGCAAAGGATGGAGATCGGCGACCCCGTCCCTCTCAGGGGCGACAGCACCGGCTCAGACCAGGTTTCGCCGCCATCGTTCGAGATGGTCTGGTACTGTCCGCCCAGCGTGGTCCGCAAGAACATCAGCACCCGCCCATCCTTCAGCTCGACCGCGGCCGCGACTTCATTTGATCAGGGCCATACGCCGCACCTGACGATGGGTACCGGCTTGCATGCGGACGAAGTATACGCCGGCGGCCAGCGGCCGGCCGAGGTCGTCGGTGCCGTCCCACGGCAGCAGGAACGAGCCAGGACCGCGCAACCCCTCGGCGAGGCATCGGACCCGTTGGCCTTGGGCATCGAATACGTCTACCCAGCCAACGTCACCAGTGGCAAGTCGTACCGGCAGCACCGTGCGGCCGTTGAAGGGGTTGGGATACCCGGGGCCTAATGCCGATACAGCCGGCAGGGATACCGGCGGGTCGTCGGCAGAGACGGCAGTGACGCCAGCGATGAGGAGATCGAGGATGACGCAAACATCCGAGGGCTGGACCCGAATCAGGTTGCCGTTGGCCAAGTGGAGGGTATACTCGGTCAGCCGGATGGTTGCACCGTTCCGAGCGCCCTCGAGTCCGGCCAGGGAGATTACACCGAGGAGGCCATCCCCATCTGCGCCGGGTGCCGGCCCGAGTACCCCGCCGCCGATCGACACGCGGCCCTCGTCCTCGTCGATCAGAGAGACGAAGCCGGGGATGAAGTCGGTGGCAATGAATCCATTGGGCAAATGGCGGAAAGCTCCGGGGTCGTAGGTAAGGGTCGCGCTCCAACCATCTACACCGCGGGCGTGGTGAACGTGCACCTGCAGGGTAACCCGGCCTCCGGGGTCCAGCCGACGCACCAGAAGCTGCTGCTGATCTCCCTCGGCAAGGTCGGAGTCCAGCGAGATCGCGGCCACCGGCACGCCAGCAAAGGTGACGGTGGCCGCGGGCTGCGATCGGGCCGTGACGTGCTCGACGGTACGCAGGGCCAGTCCCGTGGCCACGAGTTCGGTCTGGTCAACCAGCGCCTGCTGCACCGCGAAGGTCACCGTGCCCAGCCAGCCGCTGCCGCTGTCGCTGGCGGCTGTGCCGAGAAGGCTGCCACCGATGGTCACCATCCCCGAGCGATCGTCCACCAGCGGCACCAGGCCGGCCAGGTAGTCTCCGGCGTAGAAAGAGCCGGGGACGTAGCCCAGATAGCGGGGGTCGTACCGCAGGGCAGCGCTCCACCCAGTGACGGCGGGCGCGAGTTGGAGGTGCAGTTCGACAGGATACCACTGCCCGGCCTCTGCGCCCACCACGGCGCGGACGCCTTGATCACCCGGAGCCGGGTCCAGATCCAGGGTCAGGATCGGAACCGGTGCCGTCGCGCTTGGGCAGGATATAGTCGCGCGGCTGGCGACGGTGGACCGGTATACGTCGCCGGCCGGCAGAGCCAGGCGGACATCGACGACCTCGAGCCAAGCATCCCCGCTGAACCCGTCGACGACCTCGAAGGACAGGTGCCCTAAGCGGCCGCTGCCCCCCCCACCCGGCCCCCCACCCAGTACCGCGCCGCCGACCGAGACGCAACCTTCGCGAGCGTCAACGAGCGGAGTCAGTTCGGGAACGAGCGTGCCGGGCTGGAAGCTGCCCCGGCGGTAGCGTAGCTGGACTGGATCGAAGTTGACCGTGGCGCTCCAGCCGGTGATCCTGGGGACGCGATCGGCCAGGAGCTCGACGGTCACCAGATTGCCACGCGCCTGGCTCAGCCGCAAGTGCTGGTTGCCGGCCGTCGTGTCGCAGTCGATGGCGATCAACTCGACGCCGGCACTTGGAGTAGTAGAGAAAGCCACCACCGTGCTCGTCGCTTGGCCACCGGTTGGCGCGCGGAGGTTGGTCAGATACACCTCGTAGCTCTGTCCCTCAGCCGGCGTTGTTCCAAGGGGGGAGCGTAGCGTAAGTTGCATCCCGCCGCTGCCCCAGACAAGCCGCCAGGCCACGGGCCGGCCGTCGAGAAGCACCTGCACCTGGACCCGGGTCGTGTCGACCGGGCCACTGAAGACCAGACGCACGCCGTCCCGGATGAGGGAGCGGGGTTCAACGAGGGTGCCGGACGCGGGCTGCGACAGGAGCAACTCAGGCGGTGTCTCATCCGGCATGCTCACGCCGGGCACGAAGAACGTCAAGACCAGCTCCGGGGCGATATTCCCCCACGGATCCCGGGCTCCAGTCACATGGATCTGGCACTCGGTGCCCTCGGGCTGCACCTCCCACACCTCCACGACGAGCGTCACCGCGGCGGCCGACCACTCCGCGTATCTGATCGACGCCCGGCCGGACGCGGCCCAGGCTGTCACCGTGGGAACGTTGACAGGGTCGAGGGCCTCGGTAAAGGCGAAATCCACCCGGTAGATCCTGGGGAGGCGGGAGGAGTCGTACCCCTCTGGAGGGACGCACGGGCTGATGGTTGCTGCGGTGATACCAGGAGGGGCCGTATCTGGTGTGCCATCGGCCGACTCGGCAGCGGCCGTGTCGCTCGGTGCCGCGGAGGAGTCCGGCGGGACGGTGCCGGTGCTGTCGGCGCTGTGTCGCGTCCGGATTGTCAGGTGGACCTCGGACACGGCCCGTCCCCCTGTATCGACCAGCGCTGTGACGACGAGCGCGTAGGTGCGGTCGCCGGACAAC
>JBAZUN010000068.1:0-10354 GCA_041661365.1 Candidatus Latescibacterota bacterium | reverse complement strand
CGACCGCCTCGACCTGCCAGACCAGATACTCGCCGTCGGAGGTGAGACGGCACGATGCCCTGGCCGCGTCGATCGGGGAGCTGAAATACAGGTAGACGCCGTTCTGGTTCAACTCGGCGACATCTACGCCTTGCTCGAGCCCTGCCGGGCGCACATCGAGTAGATGCGCGCCGTTCGCCGGCACGCCCGCGGTCTGCGTCACAAAGGTGATCTCCGGAACCGACACCGGAGCGCCGACGGCGTCCCGCAGACCGGTGATCACGATCCGGTAGTGGCCAGGTTTGGCCAGCAGCGGCTGGTCGTCGGGCGCCAGACCGAGGTACATCGTGCTGTCCCTCGGCGTGACCTGCAGCGAGGCCGCTCTACCGATGGACAGACCCCTAAGAGTGGCCCTGACCTCGCTGGCGTCGATCAGGCCACTGAAGTACAGGGCGCAGCCCTGGTTCACCACGCGGTCGGCGTCGGCGTTGAGGGTGCCGTCTTGGGGAAAGGACCACAACAGGAAGACTCGGCTTGTATCAGCGGCCCCAGAGGACGGCTCCACGCGCGTGGTGAAGCCGAATTGGGCGATCAGCCTGGACCGGCCCGATTCGGGATCTCCCTGCCACACCCTGATGTAGTAGGTCGTGCCGGCGAGTAGGCGATCGCGCGTACGGGTAGGCCGCAACACGGCCGTGTCAGGGCGCGGCCAGAAGGTGACCCAGGACACCGGGCGCAAGATCTCGTTGACCAGGTGCACGGTAAACGCCAAGCTATCGACCGGCTGGTTGAAGCTGACAACGATGCCCCGGGCACCAAGGGAATCGCGGTCTGCACCCACCGTGCCGTCGGCCGGATCAGCGCGCACTTTCAAGTCGCCGGACGCTCCAGCCCACGCTGTGTCCGGAACCGTGGTATCGCCCAGGACGGTGGCGGTGATGTACCCGGCCGCGGCGTCGAAAGGGGCAAGCGCGAAGGCGGTCATCCACCATAGGGCTGCGGTTCCGAGTGCTAGACGCAGGCGGTGGCCGTGGGCTAAGGCGTCCCCGTCGGGCCACGAACTGAAGCATCGGCTGCGCGGATGGCTGAAGTCCTGCATGGCTGACCTTCCTGGTCCGAGTGTCGATTTACACCAAGATCGGCACACCTAGAAACGTGGCTGTCCGCACCGCCCCTCAGATCCTTTTTTGCATGGAAACGGTGAGCCATACACTGGAAAATCGGAGGCTGGTCGTCAAGTATTTGCGCATCCATGGCGACGGGAGCGCATCATCGCGTCGGCCGGCGAGTGGATCTCACGGGGGAACACCTCCTGCTGGAAATCCGAAACGGGTCGGGATGACTGCCCTGGGCTGGGGGCTGCGACACAGGTCCGGAAGTGGGCGTTTAGCTCGTCAGGGGAGACGACGAGACAGGGGCTGGTCCTCCAGTCCCCGAGGCATGAGTCGGGTTCAACTCGACGGTACGCTTTCCCTCGAAAGATCGCTCAGAGCCACATCACTCAAGAGCCGGTGATTGGCAGATGCGCCGGCGTCGCGCTTCAGCCGCGCGCCGCTCCCGGGAACCGGACCGCGAGGTGGTCAACCAGGCGGGCCACCTCGACGCGGTACACCTCGCCCGCGCGCTCCCACGATAGACCCGTCTCCTCGAGCAGAACCTCAGGCGAGGTGACGATTCCGGGCAGCCGCACCTCGAAGACCACGCCGGTCAGCACCGGCGACCCGTCAAACAGGTTCACCCCAGGCACGCTCGGTTGTCCGGTCGGGACATGGTTCACCAGGTGAACGTACAGATCACCGACCCGCTGGTTGACGACGAACTCTACCCCGGCCGGGGCCCTGCTGCGCAACAGCCAGCGCTCGCCCAGCGCCTCCCGCACGGCGCCCGCCACGAGGTCGCGCAGGGCCGGGTGCGGCGCGGCAACCGGACTCTCGGCCGGCGGGGCGTCGCCAACCGTGTCGTGCAGGGGGCCTCCCCACTGCGTGAGCACCTGGGCCAGCAGCCAGCAGACCCGACCCCGACCCAACTCGACCGTGACCAGCAGAGGTTCGGTCCCTGGTCCGTCTTCACTGCCCCGGCGGGTCCACACCGCGTTCACGCCCACCCGCGGCTCGACCGCCTGGCCTAGGTTGGCCAACTGCTCCCCGTCGAGGTGCTGCTCCTGGCGCGTCACGACTTCACCGTTCAGTCCCAGGAAGCGGGGACTTTCCGGGGTCACGGCGTCGACCACGGCCACCACGGGCGCCGCCCCCAGGATCAGCACCTGCCCGCCGGCGCGCAGGTACGCCTCCAGCGCGGTCGCGGTGGCCGGCGCCAGGACCTGGGTCTGCGGCAGGATCACCAGGTCGAACCGGTTCAGCCGCGACAGGAGCAGCGCGTCGGTGAGTACCTCGCACGGAAGGTGGGCCTGGCAGAGCAGCTCGTGCACCCCGGCCAGATGGCGCTCAATCGGCTGATACCGGCTCGGGTACCGCAGGTTCTGGGCCCAGCTCGCTAGGACCCCCACGTTGGCCGCGCTTTCGCTCCCCAGGCAGAGCAGCGCCCGGCTGCGGACGAAGGCCGCCGCGCGACGGGCCAACGCCGCAGCGCCGGGACGGGGCGCCCCGTCAGTCTGGACCACGTGCCACAGACAGAACTGGCCCCCGTGGGCCAGGACGCTGGCCGACTCCAGGCGCAGCAACGGCCAGGGCCGCAGCGGAAGCGAGCCGGTCAGGGCCACGTCGGGAATCCACAGACTCCAGGGCAGGCCCAAGGTGCTGCAGTAGGTGCCGTAGAACCGGGTCAAGGCCAGGTCAGGTGCATTGGTCTCGTCGCCGCCGATCCACCCGACGCCGTCAAAGGGCGGCCTGAGGGTGTGGAAGTCCAGCCCGTTGGCCCAGCACACCACCACGCCCGGATCGGTCTCGTGGAGCGCCCGGGCCACGTGCTCCATGCCGGCCACCAGCCCGGCCTCGGCGGCCAGGTGCTGGCGCGCCCGTTGATTAGCATCCGCCGGCGGGGCCAGGTCCTCGCCGAATCGGGCCCGGTACACCTCGCGGCAGAAGTCGCAGTAGCAGAGCCGCGAGACCCGACTCCCATCGAACCAGAACAGGGCCGGCCCGTACCGGGCCATCGCCTCACGGCAGAAGGGTACCAGAAATTCATCGGCCCAGGGGCTGTTGGGGCAGAAGCCGCGCTCCTGCCGGGTGCCGTCCGCCGTCAGCACGCACCACCGGGACTGCTGCTCGGCCGTGGGCACCGCGCCCCGGGGAGCGCCATCGAAACTGGCCACGTATAAACCCAGGCGTACCCCGGTCGCCTCGCAGGCGCGGCGCACCCGCTCCAGGAACCCCGGGCGCAGATCCGGGCAGTGCGGCGCCACGGCTGACTCGTATGCGGCCCAACCCAGGCACCCCAAGGCGTGGGGCAAGACGCAGTCCGGTCGAACCGCTTCGAGGTACTCCCGCAGCCGGTCGTCGGTCCAGGCCTGACCATAGACCGGGGCATTGGCTTCGCCGGGGTGGTAATCGAGTTCGATGAACACCGAGGCGCGGCGGATCCAGTCAGGAGCGACAGGCATGAGGGGTCCTCTTCTTGGCTCGAGTGATGCCGCAAGGTCGTGGACCAGCAAAGGGATTTCCGGGGAGCCGGAGCAAGGGTGTCTCCTTAACCGAGCACTGGGGTCCAGCAGGGCTGCGGCCGCGTCAGGCGTAAAGCCAGTCGATCGGGATCCGCTTGAGGAAGAGCGAGATGCCGTCTTTATAGTTGAAGTAGGTCAGCAGGGCCGCGTCGTCGGCAAAGGTGACCGAAGGGTAAGCGAAGGCATCGTCCGGCGCGGCGGCGAGGTCGCGGTAGTGGTCCCACGTTCGGCCGTCGTTGCGCGAGATCGCCGCGGTCAGCGGGTTGCGGGCTCGCGGGCTGTCCAGGTCGTTGTTCCAGATCGCCAGCAGGTCGCCCGTGGACGGGATCCGCTCGATGGAGATCGGCGCCCCCGTCCCTCTCAGGGGCGACAGCACCGGCTCGGACCAGGTCTCGCCGCCATCGCTCGAGACGGTCTGGTACTGTCCGCCCAGCGTGGTCCGCAGGAACATCAGCACCCGCCCATCCTGCAGCTCGACCGCGGCCGGCTCCCAGCAGCCGCCGCCGGCCGGGTGCACGTGCCGGCCCTCGCGCCAGGTCGCGCCGTCGTCGTCGGACCGCAGGCAGAAGGCGGCTCCCAGGTCGTCGCACTCGACCAGGATGCGGTCGCTCTGGAGCATCAGCGACCGGCCGGACGCGGTCTCGATGTACCGCTTCTCACCGGTGATCTCCTGAGCCGGGCCGAAGGTCCGGCCCTCGTCTTCGGACCGACGTAGCATGACCCGGCAGTCCGCGGGCTCCGCTCCCCCGACCTCAACGTTCTTCTGGCAGTGGAACAGGGCCAGGCTGCCGCTCCTGAGGCGAAGGAGGTTGACCTCCATGACGTTGCACGCGCCGTCGTTCTCGACGAGGGTATACTGGTCGCCCCAAGTCCGTCCCCCGTCGGCCGAGACGCGCCCCACGATGCGGGCCGCGCCGTGGTCGTCGCCCACGCCGGCGTAGAACTCGGTCCATCCCAGCAGGAGACACCCGTCCCGCAGTCGGATGATGTCCGACTCGCTGTGACGCGGGTGTTGTGGGGTCGCCACCGCCATGGCGACGCTGAGGATCTCGTCCTGCTTCATGGGTGCCGTCCTCTTTGTTGGTGGACGCGGTGGGTGGCCAGGCGCCTCCCGCCGACCGCTTGATCACCCCGAAGGTAATCGCCCGCCGTCGCTCGCGACAACCGGGGGGCACCACGCGCCGACCGACCAACCCGCTTGACAGCGGCCCCCGATCGCGGCTATCTACTCCCCATGGCCTGCCGACGACCGAACATCCTCTTCCTCCTCGCCGACGACCTGGGCTGGAACGATCTCGGGGCCACGGGCAGCGCCTACTACGAGAGCCCCTACCTCGACCGCCTCGCGGCCGGGGGCATGCAGTTCACCCAGGGGTACGCCACCTGCCAGGTCTGCAGTCCCTCGCGGGCCAGCATCCTGACCGGCAAGGTCCCGCCGCGGCACGGTATCACCGACTGGATCGGGGCCGCCTGGGGCACGGAGTGGCGTCGCCAAGGTCGCCACAACCGGCTGCTGCCCCCGCCGTACCGCCAGGAGCTCGGCAGCGAGGAGATCACCCTGCCGGCGGTGCTGCGCGAGGGCGGGTACCGCACCCTGTTCGTCGGCAAGTGGCACCTGGGCGACGTCGGCGCCCACCCCGAGGACCGCGGGTTCGACGTCAACGTCGGTGGCTGGAAGGCCGGCAGCCCGATCGGCGGGTACTTCTCCCCCTGGCAGAACCCCCGGCTCCCCAACCGGCGGAACGGCGAGTGCCTGCCGCTCCGCCTGGCCGACGAGATGAGCCGCCTGATCGAGGCAGCGGCCGGCCAGCCTTTCCTCGCCTACCTCTCCTTCTACTCGGTGCACGGCCCGATCCAGACCAGCAGGGACCGCTGGGAGTACTTCCGGCAGAAGGCCGTGGCCGCTGGGCCGCCGCCGCTCCGCCGCTTCGCCTTCGACCGCCGTCTGCCGGTCCGTCTGGTGCAGGACTGCCCGGTGTACGCCGGCATGATCCAGGCCATGGACGAGGCCGTGGGCATGGTCCTCGAGACGATCGAGCGGCTCGGTCTGGCCGACCACACCGTCACCGTCTTCACCTCGGACAACGGCGGCGTGGTCTCGGGCGACTCCTACTCCACGGCAGGCCTGCCGCTGCGCGGTGGTAAGGGCCGGCAGTGGGACGGCGGCGTCCGCGAGCCGCTCTTTGTCGGGATCCCCGGCCTCACGCGGCCCGGCAGCCGCTGTAACGTGCCGGTGTCGCACCTCGACCTGTACCCCACCCTCCTCGAGCTGGCCGGGCTGCGCCAACCTGCTGCGGCGCGACTCGACGGGGCCAGCCTCATGCCGCTCCTGCGCGGGGAGCCCGACGAGACCATCACGGGCCGCGACCTGTTCTGGCACTACCCGCACTACGGGAACCAGGGGGGCGAGCCCGCGGCCGTCATCCGCCGGGGCGACTGGCGGCTGATCCACTACTTCGAGGACGGACGCGACGAGCTCTATCACCTGGCCAACGACCCGGGTGAGCAGCGGGATCTGGCGATGGTCGAGCCCGATCTGGCCGCCGAGCTGCGACACTACCTCGACCGCTGGCTGGTCGAGGTCGACGCCCGCCTCCCGGTGCCCGACCCCGAACACGACCCCGTGCTGGAGCAGCGACGACTCGACGACCACCGAACCCGCCTGATGGCCGAGCTCGAGACCCAGCACCGGGACTACCTCGATCCGGAATGGCAGCCGGACGCCGACTGGTGGGGGAGCCAGGTGACCCGAGACTGACCCAGGGCGGGCGCCGGTTCGCGCGCGCCGCGCTGTCCCCGAAGGAGGTGCTCCATGCTTGATCTGATCTTCGCCGGCGGCACCCTGGTCGACGGCAGCGGCGCGCCGGCCGTATGCCAGGACCTTGGCGTGGCCGGCGATACCATTGCCGCGGTCGGCGACCTGTCAACGGTCCCTGCCGCGCGCCGGATCGAGGCGCGCGGTCTGGTCGTGGCGCCGGGGTTCATCGACCTGCACACCCACCACAACGACGAGATGGACGGCGGCATCGAGCAGATCCCCGACGCGGACAACTACCTCCGACAGGGGGTGACGACCTGCGTGGCCGGGAACTGCGGCGGGGCCGCCTTCCCGATCGGCCCGCACCTCGATCGGGTCAGCCGACTGCAGATCCGCGGCAACTACGCGGTCCTGGTCGGCTGCAACAGGGCGCGCCACGCCGTGCTGCAGGAGGAGCGGCCGGCCACCGCCGCCGAGCTGGACCGGATGACCGCGCTGGTCCGGCAGGGGTTCGAGGAAGGGGCGGTCGGCCTCTCGTCGGGCGTGGCCTACACCCCGTTCCTGACCACGGCCGAGCTGATCGCGATGTCCCGGGTCGCCGCCGAGTACGGCACGTTCTACGCCAGCCACATCCGCAACGAGGGCGACGGCCTGCTCGAGGCCATCGCCGAGCTGATCGAGGTGGTCCGCCAGAGCGGCGCCGGGGGCCAGATCTCGCACCTGAAGTGCTACGGCAGGGACAACTGGGGCAAGTCGGGCCAGGCCCTGGCCCTCATCGAGGCCGCGCAGGGCGAAGGACTGGACGTGACCGCGGACCAGTACCCCTACACCGGCTGCTTCACCGGTCTGGCCGGAGCCCTCTTCGGCCAGGAGACCGTGATCCGCGCGCACCGACAGGGCGGCGTCGACCGTCTCCTGACCGGCGCGCTCCGCGATCAGGCCGAGCCAACGTTCGCGCGGCGTTACGCCCTGCTGGACCAGGGACAGGGGATCATCCTGGCGCCGCTGGAGCCGCACCCGGAGTTCCAGGGCAAGACCCTGGCCGAATACCTCGGCGAGCAGGGCGGCGATCCGTTCGAGGCCACGGTGGCGCTGTGCGCCAGGGGATCGCTCTCGGCGATCTACCTGGCCATGTGCGAGAGCGACGTCGTCACCTACCTGAAGGACTCCCGGGTGATGGTCGGCTCCGACGGCCACCTGCGGGTCTTCGGCAAGAGCTTCTCGCACCCGCGCAACTTCGGCACCTTCCCGCGCGTGCTCGCCCGGTACGTCCGCGAGCAAGGCGTGCTGACCCTGGAGCAGGCGATCCACAAGATGACCGGCATGCCGGCCCGCCGACTGGGCCTGAAGCGACGCGGTCTGCTGGCGGCGGGGAAGGTGGCCGACGTGACCGTCTTCGACCCGGTCCGCATCCAGGACCACGCCACCTTCCGCGAGGGGAACGCGTACGCCACCGGGATCGAGTGGGTGCTGCTGGCCGGTCAGGTGGCGCTGGAGCACGACCGGCCCGCCGCGGTCGGGTACGGCCGCGTGCTGCGGCGGGGCGAAGGGTGACGGCGATCTTTCTGAGGTGATCGGCGGCGGGGGAGCTCCGGTCACGCGAGACGCCGGGGAGCGCCGGCCAGCCGGGAGAAGGACGATTCCATGCTCACGGGCTTGCTCAAGGTCATCGACGACGAGGGCATGGAGGCGGTGCACCGGGCCGCGCTCCGCGTGCTGGAACGCACCGGCCTGACCCTGCGCGGGGACTTCCTGCTCCGCGCCCTGGCCGACGCGGGGTGCCGCGTGGACTTCGCCGCCCAGCGGGCCTGGTTCCTGCCGGAGCTGGTCGAGCGGCAGGTGGCGGCGCAGCGCGACCGGTACCGGCTGGTCCGCTCCTCTCTCTGGTATCCGTTCTGCGAGTCCTTGCCGGTCGACGGGGTGGCCTGGCCGTCCGACTTCACCGTGGACTACGGTTTCACCACCCCGGCGATCTACGAGTATCCGGAGGGTCGATACCGGCCCCCCACGACCGAGGACCAGGTGGAGATGATCCGGCTGGGCCAGGTCCTGACCCCGGTGCGGGCGGTCTGCTCGCCGTTCGTCTGCGCCGATTTCGATCCTTGCCTCGAGCCGCTGGAGTCGGCGGGCCTGCTGCTGCTTCACTCCGACAAACCGGGATGGGTCGGCGTCGGCGATCCGCGCCAAGTCCGCTTCCTGGCCGAGCTGGCCGGTCTGGCCACCGAGGCGCTGGGATCGGCGGCCCGGGCCAGCGCGTTCCGCACGGCGCCGCCTATGTTCGCCCATGCCTACTGCACCACCTCGCCGCTGAAACTGGATACCAGCGCCTGCCAAGTGCTGCAGGAGGCCCTGCGGTATGGATTCCCGGTCAACTTCGCGCCGATGCCGATCCTGGGGGGGACCACGCCGGTGACGCCGGCGGGCAGCATGGTCGTGGCCACCGCCGAGATCCTGGGGTGCCTGACCGCCTGCTCGCTGGTGGCGCCGGAGGTCTACTACTACGCCACCTCGATCACGGGCGAGATGGACATGCGGACCACCCAGGTCTGCTACGCGACCCCGGCGGCCGTCCTCACCGACGCCGCGCTGCACCAGCTCTTCCGGCGCCGGTACGGACTGGTCCTCAACGTGGAGCCGGCCTACGTCGAAGCCAAGTGCCCGGGGATCCAGGCGGCCTTCATGAAGACCTTCCGGCAGATGGCCTTCGCCGCCACGGTCAGCGCCCCTCTGGGGATCGGGCTGCTCGACAACGGCGCAGCCTTCTCGCCGGTCCAGGCCATGATCGACCTCGAGCTCAATCGGGCCCTGCATCGATGGGGCCAGGGGATCTCGGTCGACGAGGAGAGCCTGGCCGTTGATTCGATCGAGGCGCTGGGCTTCTGCGAGCACGAGGCCCATATCGGCACCGAGCACACCCTGCACCACTTCCAGGAGGTGCTGTGGGACCCGCGGCTCTTCGACCGGACCTATCGCCGGGACGAGTCGTATCGTGCCGAGGAGGCCGACCGTCAGCTCCTCGACCGGGCCGACGAACAGTGGCGGGCCTTGGTCAAGGCCCAACCGCCGCTGGAACGCGACGCGGCCTTCTGCTCCGAGCTCGAGCGGATCCTGACCGCGGCCCGGACCGAGCTGCTCGGCTGACCTTCCGCCTTCCGGCCCCGGGGTTTGACATGACCCGGGTCCTGCCCCATTCTCCGTGCTGTTTCGGAGCTTCGCGTTCGGTCTCCGCTCTCCCAACTTGCTTACCCCATCCGGAGGTTACCTCCATGAGCTCCAGCGCGCTCCGCACGGTGATCATCGGTTCCTGCCTCTGTCTGGCGGCCGGTCCCGGCCGTGCCGCTACCTTCCACCCGCAGTGGGTGAACGCCCTGAAGCCGGCCGGCAAGGCGGGTCCCTCGCTGACCTTGGCCTCGCGCGGGAAGGCAGCCTACGACCTGCTCCTGCCGGCGACGCCGACCACGCAGGAGGAGAAAGCGGCAGCCGACCTGGCCCAGTGGCTGAAGGGGATCTCCGGGGCCGACTTCGCCGTCCTCCACGAGGGCGCCGACCCGGCCCCCTCCGGGAGGGTGATCAGCATCGGCCGCACGGCGCTCCTGGAGCAGGCCGCCCTGCCCGAGGCCGGGCTCGATCTGGGCGACGAAGGGTACGCCATCGCGCTGAGCGGGAAGACCCTCTTCCTGCTGGGAGGCCGGACCCGCGGCCCGATCAACGCGGTCTACGCCCTCCTGGAGGAGGACCTGGGTTGCCGCTGGTACCACCGCGACTCGGTGACCCTCCCCTCGCGCCCCGAGCTGACCTTCCGGCCGGTGCCGCGGCACTTCGTGCCGGTTCTGGAGATCCGCGATCCGTTCTACTGGGATGCCTTTGACGGTACCTGGTCGCTGCGCAACCGCACCAATGCCCCTGGAGCGCCTATCCCCGAAGAGTGGGGCGGGAGCGTCGACTACGCCCTCTTCGTCCACACCTACAACACCCTGATTCCGCCCGATCGCTATTTC
>JBAZUN010000067.1:2745-18851 GCA_041661365.1 Candidatus Latescibacterota bacterium | reverse complement strand
GTGATATGGCGCGTACGTTTCCCGTCGGTTCCATGAGCAAGGACGCCTACAAAATAATGGACGTGACACGCGAGAGTTTGGAGCAGGGTATAGCTCGTTTGAAAATTGGCGCGCGCCTTTCCGACTATGCGCAGGCCGTGCAATCGTATGTGGAATCCCAAGGATGCTCGGTGGTGCGAGAACTCGTGGGGCACGGGGTTGGTTTTGAATTGCACGAGGACCCGTATATTCCCAATTACGTGAGTAAAAAAATGGATGACGTGTTGTTTCGCGAAGGGATGGCAATAGCACTCGAACCGATGATTAATCTTGGCAAGTATCACGTGAAAATAGGCAAGGATGGTTGGACATTCGTGACCGTCGACGGGTCTTTGAGCGCACACTTTGAAGATACAATCATATTTTCCAAGAATGGCGTGGAAATAGTCACAAGATAAGCAATCTTTGTAGGGAAGAAAAAAAGTTTGGCAAGAATTTTTCAAGATCAATAGCGTACTCGCTCTGGTCGGAAAAATTACTTGCAAATACTTTTTTTCACAAACACTCTAATGGTATGTATATATGACTAGATATTTTCTAGGACTTGATTGGGGGAAGGCGAAAGTCGGCGTGGCATTGGCGGACGATGAAACCCGTATGGCTTTCGCGCATTCGATCATCAAAAACGATGAGCGATTTTTCAGTACTTTGAAAAAAATTATACAAGACAATGATGTTGAGACGGTGGTAGTCGGCGTGCCATCAATCTACACGCACGCGGAAAAAGTAGGGGATGAAGCACGAATATTCGGAGAGAAAGTCGCCACAGAATGCGGTGTGAAAGTGGAATTTTTTCAAGAAATGTTTACCACCAAAATGGCGCAATCCAATCTTTTGCAAAGCGGTAAAAAACAGAATCTTGATGATCAGGAGGCGGCGAGGCTCATCTTGCAGGAATGGCTTGATAATCAATAGGACTTGATTTTTTTCGCGTTCCTGCTACAATGGTCTATATAACCTTGGGGTTATATTTTTATAGTGAGAAACGGGTGATTAGCTCAGGTGGTTAGAGCGCGACACTGATAATGTCGAGGTCTCAGGTTCGAATCCTGAATCACCCACAAAAATATAAGAGAATAAAAATTGACAAACCTTTTATTTTGCGGTATACTTCAGAGGTTTACAAAGAGATTATTATATAGCGGGGTAGAGCAGTCTGGTAGCTCGCGTGGCTCATAACCACGAGGTCGTAGGTTCAAATCCTACCCCCGCAACAAATTGGACAGAAACAAGCCAATGCTATTGGCAGGATAGCTCAGTTGGTTAGAGCGCGGGACTCATAAGCCCGAGGTCGAGAGTCCGAATCTCTCTCCTGCTACTTTTAGTAACAGCCATTACAACCGCCTCGAGCGGTATTTTATATGTCTCATCATTCATCTTCAAAACAATCTTTTCCGGTAAAAGTCGTTCTCGGTTATTACTGGCAGTCAATGCGACCCTATAAGTGGCAGTTTTTGTTGGTGTTTTTAGCATATGGGTCTGCTTCGTTGCTATCGAATGTTTTTCAGCCACTTATTTTTCGGCATATTATCGATCTCATTTCTTCAGGTAGTGCTGACCGACTTGCGTTGGCCGGTAATTTATGGCAATCGTTTGGGTTTTATGTCGTTATGATGGTCGTGTATAATATTTTCTTTCGTATCGGAGATTTTTTGTTTGTAGCAGAAATTTACGTGAAAAAAGATCTTATGGATCGATCTTTCAGCAATCTGCATCGGCACAGCTATCGATTTTTTTCAAATGCCTTTTCCGGCAGTTTGGTGGCAAAGTCAAAGCGGTATGTGGCAAGTTTTGAAGTTCTGTATGAAAATGTGTTGTTTTCATTTTGGATGACCTTTGTCCAAATAGCGGGAATGTTTATTACACTTTTTATTCTGACCCCGATTATCTCTGGTTTCTTTTTGTTTTTTACGGTCGGCTATATTTGGTTTTCTTGGTGGCTTATGAGAAAGAAGACACCTTATGACGAGCTCACTGCGGAAGAAGATTCAAACATAACAGCTAAGCTTTCGGATATTCTTTCCAATGTTTTGACGGTGAAGACGTTTTCCGCCGAACATAAAGAAGAAGCTTCATTTGCTTTGTCGAGTGAGGCATGGAAGAATGCTCGTCGGAAGAGTTTGTTTTTCCAAAACAACGCTTTTGCCGGACAGGCTTTCATTCTTGTGTCCCTCGAATTGACTGCGGTTGGTGTGGCAGTATATTTGTGGCTTCACGGGAGTATTTCTTCGGGAACAGTGGTATTGGTTCAGTGGTATATGGCGAGTATGTTTTATGCGATATTCGGATTGAATCGGGTTTTTTCCCGATGTATTCAGGCTCTTGCCGAGGCTTCCGAAATGATTGAGATTTTTGAGACGCCGACCGAAATAGACGATATTGCTGATCCGAAGCGCTTGATGGATGTGAGAGGAGAAGTTTCGATGAACGATGTTACTTTTAAGTATACCGATGGGGCACCGGTATTTGAACATTTTTCATTACGATTTCAAGATGGGGAAAAAGTGGGAATTGTCGGGTCGAGCGGTGCGGGAAAGTCAACGATTACCAAGCTTCTTTTGCGCTTTCTTGATCCCAATGAAGGATCAATCACTATCGATGGGACGGATATTCGCGAATTGCCACAAGCGGACGTACGTCGTCTGATCGCGTATGTTTCGCAAGAAGCGTCTTTGTTTCATCGATCGCTTCGCGCGAATATCGCGTATGGAAAACCGGATGCAACTGATGAAGAGATAATCGAAGCCGCCAAGAAAGCGCACGCGCACGAATTCATCACACGTTTGGAAAAAGGATATGATACACTGGTGGGAGAGCGTGGTGTGAAACTTTCCGGCGGTGAACGTCAGCGAGTCGCGCTTGCTCGCGCGATACTCAAGGACGCGCCGATACTGATTCTCGACGAGGCGACAAGCTCGCTCGACACTGTGAGTGAGAAATTGATTCAGGACGCTTTGGACGAGTTGATGAAAAACAA
The DNA here is from genome assembly GCA_041661365.1 of Candidatus Latescibacterota bacterium. GTDB lineage: Bacteria > Latescibacterota > UBA2968 > UBA8231 > UBA8231 > CAITNQ01. Next base: position 15,835 of record JBAZUN010000067.1, on the reverse strand, counting down.
AACCGTGTTGGTCATTGCGCATCGTCTGAGTACGGTACGAAAAATGGATCGCATCGTCGTCATCGAGAATGGCGAGGTGGTTGAGCAAGGCACGCATGAAGAGCTGGTCGCTCGCGATGGCGCGTATGCTAATCTTTGGAAGCATCAGACGGACGGATTTATTGAATAGAATTTACAATTTTGGCACATTTCGTCGTTCCGAATTCCGGTACTCGACACTGTACTAACTGTACAGTTTACTCCGTGTCCTCATTCGCGCCTAGAACTGTGCTCAAAATTGTAAATTCTAAGAGAAAATATATATGAATAAAAACAGACTTGAAGGGCTTTCCGATGCTGTGTTTGCGATCGTGATGACCATACTCGTGATTGATTTTCGTTTACCGGAGAACTCGGCGACGCTTACGCTCTTGGAAGAAATTCAGCATTTCACACCCATATTTTTTGCGTACGTCATTTCGTTTATCGTGTTGGATATGTTTTGGATTTCGCATAACGCGCTATTCAATATCTTCACCAAAAACGTGAACCGTCTTATGATACAGCTCAATATGGCGTATCTGGCGCTTATGGCACTCGTTCCGTTTTCAGCGCACATTCTTGGCACGCATATTGCTTCCGAATCGGCGATCGTGTTATACGGGTTCCATATCTTTCTTTTGGGCAGTGTGAATTACGCGATGCTTCGTTACGCGCTCATTTCCGATGAAATCGATACGGCGCATGTATCCCCGCGAACCGTCACAACCGCAACGATCCGTATGACACTGACACCGATTATGACGGCAATCGGTATGGCGGTGGCCTACTTTTCTCTCACACTCACATTCTTTTTCTATGCCTTCCCGATACTGTTCAACATTATCCCGGGAGGATTGGATTGGATCGAAAAGCGTTTCGGTTTGGACTTTGGGGAGCGGGAGTAGTACGATAATCCGCTTAATTTGACGAAAAGCCTATTTTACCATACAATTGAGGTACTCTTGAGTATGAGTGTTTTTTTGTGCACAGAGGTGAAATATGCAATATTTGGGGGTGTAGCTCAGCTGGTTAGAGCGTCTGCCTGTCACGCAGAAGGTCGCGGGTTCGAGTCCCGTCGCTCCCGCATTACGGGACTGAAAGAGGTGAAAGCCTCTTTTTTCCTTTTAGAAAGAGGATTTTTCGCTGGTTCCAGCTCCGTTTTTTGAGATTGAGGCTGTGATTGCATGTGAATAAGCGGTGCAAGCCATTCTTCCGCTTCCATGCTTATCTTATGCTCTGTAAGTGTCCAGTTCAAACTGATAGCATTTAGAATACTTCGTTTTACTTCGGCATCACCACTGAGGAATGCTCTGCGGGCGTTACTGGCAAATACAAAAGCCTTTTTTGTGAGATCCAACCAACTTTCCTTTTGCATATCAATCTGAGATGTTTTTGTATTGAGCGTAACGATTTCATTTTTGAGACGCACCCTTTCTTTGTTATACTCCGTGTCATCAATTTGCTCTTGCATTCGCATACGAGTCAAATTAGCAAGCTGTCGCTCCGCACTTTGGAGTGCTTTTTGATGGGTTTCGATTATTGCATTGTGTTCTTCAAATTCTTTATTATCTTGCCCTTCCAATGTCTTGAGCGCCCAATCTGTGAACTCTGGAAAAATAGTAAATCCGTTGATTACGTCTATGACTTGATTTTCAATCTCAATGAGATTAGTGTAGTGATTTTGGGAACATCTTTCTTTCCATTTTCGAGCACGCACACAATAGTAGAGGACATACGTCTTCATTTCTCCTGTTCCTCGCAAAAGCTTGTGTTTGGAAGTTGCCGATATCATTCCATTGCATTCACCACAGCGAATCATACCGGTAAAAGCATAGGTATGATATTGATTGGGACGTGGTCTGCCGTCTCGTCCAAGCAACACTTGCACTCGATCAAATTCTTCGATAGAAACCATGGCAGGATGTTTTCCTGGTAAAATTAAGCAATTCTCATGCTCTTTATGAGCTCTCCCGCCCGGTTGATATACTATCATCCCTATGTAGAATTGGTTCGTAAATATTCGATAGATTGTGCTTCGAGACATCGGTTTTCCGCCCCTTGTTTTTCCTTGACGAGTTCGGAACCCCCATTCATCATTTAATTTGTTTAAAATTTGTTCCGCAGTATAATTGCCTGTAAGCATCAGATCCCAAGCTTTGCGGAGCAGGGGAAATCGTTCGGGATCTTTCACGATATAATTCTCACCACGAGCTTCTATTTTGGTGTTGAGATAGCCTAACGGCGCACTGCATGGCATCCAACCTTTTTTGAGCTTATCCTTAAGCCCTCTTTTCACATTCAAACTTAAATCACGACTGTATTGATTGGCGCCACATAGTTGTATTGCGATGGAGTACACATTATCCGTTGGGCGATGAATCTCTTCCGGTGTACGAATTTCTTGTATAATTCCGTTTTGCAGCATGTCGATTATGTAGCCACCCTCTAATAGGTTTCTTGCAAGGCGATCCAATTTCCAAACAAGCATGCCATTAGCTTCCTTGTTTTCAATCTTTTCAATCATGTGAGCGAAGACTTTTCGTCTCCCTGGTGTCTTTCCGCTTTTTTCTTCCGATAAGATATCAACGATATTGATATCATTTCTTTTGGCGTAGTCTTTAAGAACGTCTATCTGACTTTCGATTGATTGTATTTGCTTACTTTTGTCTTCTGAAGATTTTCTGGCGTAAATAATGTATTTTAGAGGTGTGTGTTGCATAGGATTATCCTTTAATTGTTAGGGAACTATCAATACATTTTTCTTGCCTTTGATTTTCCAAGAGGATTGTTTTTATCAGATGTATAAGACCCACACTTTTTTCAAGAGCTTCTCTTTGTGTGAGATCTTTTCCAAATCTTACTTTGTAGAGTTGTATAAATGTGGCGATGCTTATGATGATAATCTCAATCAATATTTTCTCTGAAACAGAAATTGAGTCATACACGAATATGGATAAGGTTGCTACTTGTTGAATAGTTTCATTCATATGTTATGGGCTATTATTGATTACATGCACAAAAAAGAGGCAATGATAAAGAGATTTACTGCTACGTAAAAGTTTCATTGCCTCTTTTTTGAATTTGATTGGTATATTTCTTCCAAACACTTTTACGTAGCATATTAAGTATACCTGAGTCTTTTTAAGCGTATCTCTTCAATAGCATATTGATAAGTTCATCTTCATCTTCCTCAGAAGTTGATTCTAACTCGTTTAAATACCTTTCTCGTTCATCGATATCTTCAATATTTGCGAAGATGAGTTGTGTTATGAAGTCTTTATTTTTCCCTATTATAGTGGATGGCCATAAGCTGACGTGTCGGAGAATACTCATAGTGTTTTTTGTTTACGAATGATTATTGTGTTCTCCTTATATTCAACCAAGATTTCAGCGCCAATAATAAATCCATATTTTAATAAGAACCGATTGACAAGGCGTATCATAGGCTTTTGCCTTCTATTTCCCGGCGTGTAGTAGACAACTTTGTTTCTCCTGATCATAAAATTATATTTTTTCCACTTGTTTATAGTAAAACAAACATACTGTGCGTTTGAATCGCTTAATAACATTTCCAGCCACATCCTTTTGTTCGAGAAATGTATAGGCTCTGATTGCTTTCTCGCCCTTTTTGACCCTGTATCCTATGGATGACCAATTTGCGTATGTTCTCATATTATATTCTGCTGAGTAATTTTCTAATTCTTTTTCACCCCATCTGTTCTTAACCTCCTCCGCGACTAAGGCGTATGTTAGAAGAGATCCCTTATACGATGATTTAGTAGCCTCTTCCAAGGCTCGTCTCATGATTTTCATACTGGTTATGTATGTTTTTCAACGCATGTCTCGACAGACACGCACAAGGGTTGATGTTGATAGTTAAAAACCCCTTATATTGCTCAAGTGGTAAAGGGTTTTTTATAAACTTTCGCTGTAGAGAGCGGAAATACAGGGCTTGACACGGGTATTGAGATGTGGATGAAAGAAAAATAAGTCATGAAAGAGTGTCCAAATGAAGCTTATATAAGCCTTATAGGGGTTATCTACTTTTATTATCGTAACGGTATGGATGTTATGTAGGAATACAACAGCGACTGCCGACACTTTTCCAGAATTCGCCCAATATTTCTCAGTTTTTGCTTTTATAGAGCTACTCTATTCACATTGATTTAAAAAATTTCTGCGTTATTTTTCTAAACTTACTGTCATCGTCAATGATTTATGTACTGAGATAAAATAGATAGTAGGGATATAGATAATTTTATTTTAAGCACCCGAGTTTTTAAGAAATTCTCTTACGGACTCGATTAGTAGGAACACTTAATGAGAAATAGTATGAAACTTACTAATAGGAAAATAACTATTGCAGGATCTATCATAAAGATTAATTTGTATAAAGATAAGCCATTATCATACGGGGCTACCGTTTTTGCTCATGGTAAATCCATTAGAAAAAGCGTATGTGATGACAAAGGAAACAGAATCCGGAAATTGGAATCGAAGAAGCGGTCATTAAGGCGAACAAGAGTCACTCTTATAAACCTGATTAATGCGAACGCATGTCAATGGAAGAATCAAGCAGGAGATTCATATGTGCCGATTTTCGTTACATTTACTTTTAAGGATGATATCAAAGATATACAAGAAGCTAATGCTAAATTCTCACATTTCATACGACGACTGAATTATGTGATCTCCGGAGGATGCAAGAAGAGCATTCTTAAATATGTATCCGTTATAGAATTTCAAGATCTAAAGCGGAAGGGAGTGATACATTTTCATACTGTGTTCTTCAATCTTCCGAACAATAGCGCTTATTTTCTTTCGCATCTCTGGGCACATGGAACTATTGACCAAAAAGAAATAAAGGAGATTGAGAATGTAGGTCTGTATATCTCAAAAACTATGTCAGCTGGAAACGCTAAAGATACTCGACTGGATGGAAAAAAAAGATACATTGCAAGTAAAGGTTTGCTTAAGCCAATTGAAATTAGGGATCAAGATAATGTGAAAAGCATCCAAAGCCTTATACCAAAGGAATATATTCCTAAGTTTGAAAGTTTTGATGGATTTCAAGGGCGCGTGGAAATAAGACATTATATGTTGGATAGGGGCGAGGCTCTATCCGATGTTATCCCGGAACTTAATGAGTATATCGGATGAATAATTATTTATAGTTAATCGAAACAATATGAATCAGGAAATTAAGGATAAATTGAAATTGAGACCACCAGCACTTTGTACTAAATGCAGATGCACTAGAAGTCGTACAAACCCACATGCGAAGTGTTGGGAGTGCAAGAAAAGGTTTTGCTACAACCATATCGCTTGTCTGCAAATTAAAAAGGGAATGCGTCAAAATGAAGTGACAAGGTCAATTTGCGCGGAATGTATAAAAACACATAAGTATACTACCTTAGAGTAGCTGTTATTGCTCTGATGTAGACGCGCTAAGACGTCTTTACAGAAGAAATAGTAAAGACATCATTGAAGAATTTGAGAGGCTAGAATTTAACACATTATTTTAAAGTTATGGAGAAGAAATATTTCGTTGAGGAGTGCTTCACACTAACACCACGAGATGTTGGAAACAGGATTGATCGCATCCGGAAATTAGGAATCAATATTCTTGAAAACCGACCGGGGATCAGGTATTGGTTTGATGACGATGATCGACCAATGTATTTGTTTATAAGCGTGGATGGGAGGGAAGCGCAAAAACTGAGATGGGAACAAGTGGAAATCACTTTTGGCATCAGAGAGTATTTTTATTGCCTGTGCGGACAAAAATCCACGAAACTTTATCTTCTTCCCAATGGCAAGGAATTTAAATGTCGGATCTGCCACAATTTGAAATATAGACTCAGCACATTCAATAGATATTCTGTCGCCGGTAAGGCTATTTACAAAATGGATCGCCTCCAAAAGTTAGCGAATAATCGAGCTAGTATGAGCAGAATATTCTATAACGGACACTATACGAAGCGTTTTGAGAAGTTTTTGAAGCTTTGTGATAAAGCTGGTCTTGATAGCATTGTGAGAGGTGCTCAGGATCTAAAAGAACTTATACAAGGTTAACTATCGTGACAAAGCCAACGTATTCGTTTTTCTGTATGCAGAGTAAGCGGTTGAGACTAGAGTGTTTTTCAAGCCTTGTTTTTTCTAACAACAAGCTTTTTTCGTGTTTAAGATAAAATAATTCTAAAATAATTCTAAAATCCTTATAAAAAAGGTAAAATTGTTGTATTATAGCTTGCTATACTGCTTGTTTTAGCCTACACTGAGGGTATAGTAACCTTGGTTTCGATCAAAAATAAATAACTATAATTTGCTTAGAATACCCGACTCTCAATTTGATTGAGGGAGGAAATGGCATATCTATTACTATGGCAATCAAAAAATCTCAGTTGTATAGTTCCATTTGGAAAAGCTGTGACGAGCTTCGTGGGGGAATGGATGCTTCGCAATATAAGGACTATGTGCTGGTTTTGCTTTTTATCAAATACATCTCCGACAAATATGCTGGAGTGGCGTTTGCTCCGATTACCGTGCCCGGAGGCGCAAGTTTTAAGGATATGATAGCACTTAAGGGTAGCGCGACTATCGGTGATGACATAAACAAAAAGATAATCGCACCTATCGCAGAAGCCAATAAGCTTGCGGAAATGCCGGACTTTAATAATGCGGAAAAGCTTGGGAGCGGTCCGGATATGGTGAAAAAACTTTCCAATTTGATTGCTATCTTTGAAAATCCTGCTCTTGATTTCAGTAAGAACAGAGCAGAAGGTGATGATATTCTTGGGGATGCCTATGAATATTTGATGCGACACTTTGCTTCCGAAAGCGGAAAAAGCAAGGGGCAATTTTATACGCCATCCGAAGTCAGTAAGATCATTGCTAAGGTTGTGGGTATCACGAACACAAAAAGCGAAACCCCAACTGTGTATGATCCTACTTGTGGGTCTGGATCATTGCTTTTGAAGGTGGCAGACGAAACAGATAGAAATGTAATGCTTTATGGGCAGGAAATGGATAATGCTACTGCTGGACTTGCGCGGATGAATATGATTCTCCACGATAACGCGACCGCGCTCATTGCTCGCGAGAATACACTTTCTACACCACTTTTCAAAGATGGCAATCAACTCAAAACTTTTGAATATGTTGTCGCTAATCCACCTTTTTCGTTTAAGTCGTGGAGCAATGGCGTCGATCCGGTGAATGACGTGTTTGGACGATTTCAGGATTTTGGTACCCCTCCTACAAAAAATGGTGATTATGCTTTTTTGCTTCATATTATCCGTTCAATGAAGACGACTGGTAAGGGTGCTTGCATTTTGCCTCATGGAGTGCTCTTTCGTGGCAATGCTGAAGCTGGAATTCGTACCAATATCATCCGTCGCGGGTATATCAAGGGTATTATCGGATTACCTGCCAATCTGTTTTATGGTACTGGTATTCCGGCGTGTATCATCGTGCTGGATAAAGAAAACGCACAAAACCGTAAAGGGATTTTTATGATTGATGCCGGCAAGGGATATATGAAAGACGGCAATAAAAACCGTCTCCGACCGCAAGACATGCACAAGATTGTGGACACATTTAATAAGCAAGTAGAAATTCCGAAATACTCGCGAATGGTTAGTGTGACGGAAATAGAAAAGAACGAATTCAATCTCAATATTCCTCGCTACATAGACAGCCAAGAGCCGGAAGATACTCAAGACATTGAAGCGCACTTGAAAGGCGGAATCCCGACAGCTAACATTGAAGAATTGGAAAACTACTGGAGCGTATATCCGACCCTTAAAACATCGATCTTTGCCGACAGTAAACGGAAAGGTTACAGCACACTCAAAATCGCACACGATGAAATCAAGACCTCCATTTTCTCACATTCCGAATTTACCAAATACGCCAAAACAATGGAGGCGACTTTTGAAAGATGGAAAGATAAAAATATCACTCTCCTCAAAAACCTGAAAATCGGAGCGAAACCGAAAGAGATTATCGCCGGAGTGTCTGAGGATCTTTTGGTGACATTCAGCAAGACGCACCTCATAGACAAGTACGACATTTATGAACATCTGATGGAATATTGGGCGGAGAACATTCAAGACGATATGTATTTAATTGCCGTTGACGGTTGGAAAGCGGAACTCTCGCTAGTGGAAGGAAAAAAGGGAGAAATGGATTGTGACCTTGCACCGAAGTATCTCGTTATCAATCGCTACTTTGCGAATGAAAAGAAAGCGATAGAAGAACTCCAAACTAAACTGGAAACCGCGAGCGGAGAAATTGAAACACTTATTGAGGAAAACAGCGGAGAAGAAGGATGCTTTGACGGTTTTGATAAGATCAATAAGAAGAGCGTCGCATCAAGAATAAAGGATATTAAAGGAAAATCTGAATATGCCGAAGAATTGGAAGTAATGGAAAAATTCCTTACTCTCGCCGAACAAGAATCCGAAGCAAAGAGAAAAATAAAAGAAGCCGAAAAAGTGCTTGATGTGAACGTCATCGCCAAATACAAAACGCTTACCGAATCGGAAATCAAAACGCTTGTCGTGGACGACAAATGGATGGCGACTATTGAGCAAAGAGTGAAAGGTGAAATGGACAGAATCAGCCAGCGACTTACCGGAAGAATAAAAGAACTCGCCGAACGCTACGCCGAACCGATGCCGGAAATTCTCAAAGAAGTGGAATCGCTTACCGAAAAAGTGGAAGGACATCTCGCTAAAATGGGGTTTAAATTTTAAACGACATGAATTTTAACGAACTCATAAAAAATTGGCATGCTAAAGCGGTTGAACAACAAGACTGTTTTTCCGCTTTTGTGTTTGAGTATCTTGCGTTTATTGCTTTTTTGAAAAAAAATAAATTTCAAACGGAAAAACCCGACCGACGTGTGATTCAACTCTTGAAACAAGACACGAATATCATGGGTGAATATTTAAAAAAGATAGTTGATACTCCGACAATTCAGTCGGCTTGGGATGTAATCAAGGTAGAACTTAATTATAAACCACTTAAAAACGTAAGCGAAAATAGTATCACGGAGGAAGAAATAAAATGGTGGAATTGTTCGCATTCTGAATTGAATTTGCAAAAACCAGCAGAAGCATTAAAAACAAACGGAGTTATTCATTCTTTAGACGATTGGGAAAACATGGTTGAATTTTGGTATTCCATTCGAAATAATTTATTCCATGGAGGCAAAGATCCAGAAGATGACCGCGATCAACGGCTTGCTGAAAACGGATATAAAACCCTCCGTCCGTTAGTTGAAATTTTGTTGAAATAAAAACTATGACCACCGAAACACAAAAAATTCCACACGGGTACAAACAAACCGAAATCGGCGTTATTCCGGCGGATTGGGATGTGAAAGAATTAGGCGAACTTGTGGACGTAAAAGATGGAACACACCAGACTCCCAAATATTTTGAGAGCGGGATACCTTTTTACAGTGTAGAAAGTGTGACCAATAATGATTTTGTAAACACTAAATACATTTCGTTGTCAGAGCATAAAACGCTAACTAAAAAATTTAAAATAGAAAAAATGGATATTCTTATGACACGAATAGGATCCATCGGTGATTGCAAATTAATTACGTGGGAGCCAAATGCCAGTTTCTATGTCAGTCTTGCTTTATTGAAACCAAAAGACAAATCAATTTCATTATACATATATCATTTTTCGAAATCTAAAACCTTCCGCAAAGAATTAGAAGATCGGTCATTGATGTGGGCTATCCCAAAAAAAATTAACTTAGGAGAAATATCAAAAGTAAAGGTCTATATCCCAAAATCAAAACCTGAACAAACCGCTATCGCTACGGCGCTTTCCGACGCGGATGAACTTATTGAAAAAATAGAGAGATTGATTAAAAAGAAAAAGAATATCAAACAAGGGGCGATGCAGGAGTTGTTGACCGAAAAGCGTCGACTCCCAGGGTTTAGCGGAAAGTGGGAGACGAAGAAGATTGGAGATATAGGGAAAACATATGGAGGACTCTCTGGTAAAGTAAAGGGTGATTTTGGTGTTGGTAATAGTTTTTATATTCCATTTATGAACATAATGAGTAATCCGATTATTGATCCGAGCTATCTTGATAGCGTGAATATCCGTTCAGACGAATATCAAAATAAGGCGCAAAAGGGAGATTTGTTTTTTAATGGATCATCGGAAACACCGGAAGAAGTAGGGATGTGTTCTGTTTTGCAAACTGAAATACCGAATCTGTATCTCAATAGCTTTTGTTTCGGCTTTCGGCTTTATCAGGAGCTAAAAACTGACGGTCTTTTCTTTTCATATTATTTTAGAAGTAGTGCGGGAAGAGAATTGATTTTTTCGCTTGCACAAGGAGCGACGCGATATAATTTATCAAAGACGAACTTTGTGAAATTAGAAATTCCATATCCAAAACCAAAAGAACAAACCGCCATCGCTTCCGTTCTTTCCGATATGGATGCTGAAATTGAAAAACTGGAATCTTCGCTTTTAAAATATAAAAATATAAAACAAGGTATGATGCAACAATTATTAACCGGTAAAATACGAATATATGCTACAACCTAATACTATTGGTCAAAATGTCGGTCAAATAGAACGCGCGACACAAAATAGGATTGTGGCGTTGTTCAAAAATAATCTCAATTACGAGTATCTCGGCAATTGGGAAGACCGGCTGGATAATAGCAATATTGAAGAGAAGGAAGTGCGAAAGTTTCTTACCGGAAAGTACAGCGAGGTGTTGATCGCTCGCGCTTTGGATAAACTTCGTGCTACCGCCAATAATTACAGCGAGAATCTCTACACCAATAACAAGAATGTATACACACTGCTCCGCTATGGGATTGGAGTGATAGAGAATGCAGGAGAAAATAATCAGCAAGTTCAGTTGATTGATTGGAAAAATTCAGAGAATAATAATTTTGCTATTGCGGAAGAAGTGACCATCCAAGGCAATCGTGAGAAGCGTCCCGACATTGTGTTTTATGTGAATGGTATCGCATTGGGAGTACTTGAACTCAAGCGAAGTACGGTTTCTCTAGGTGATGGTATACGTCAAAATATTGTAAATCAGCAGAAGGAGTTTATCCAGTCGTTTTTTTCGACGATTCAGCTTGTTTTTGCGGGCAATGATACGGAAGGTTTGCGCTATGGAACTATTGGTACTCCGGAAAAGTATTTCTTGAAATGGAAAGAAGACGAGCAGGATGACAGCATGCTTATGCTTGATAAATATCTGCTCAAGATGTGTGATAAAAAGAGATTTTTGGAAGTGTTGTACGATTTTGTGTTGTTTGACGGCGGTATCAAGAAGCTTCCTCGCGCGCATCAGTATTTTGGTATCAAGGCAGCTCAGGATCATGTTCATAGACGAGAAGGTGGTATCGTGTGGCATACTCAGGGAAGTGGTAAAAGCTTGATTATGGTGTGGCTTGCCAAATGGATTTTGGAAAACAATCCGAATGCTCGGGTGGTGGTTTTGACGGATCGCATTGAGCTTGATAAACAGATAGAACGCGTGTTTCGCGAAGCCGGAGAGAAAGAGATCAAACGCACCACGAGCGGAAAGGATTTGATGGAGCAGTTAAACAGTCCAAGCCCTCGCTTGCTGTGTTCGCTCATTCATAAATTTGGCGCGCATGATGTCGATAATTTTGATGCCTATATCAGGGAATTGGAAAGCGCACCGAGTAATACTGTAGGTGAGTTGTTTGTGTTTGTGGACGAATGCCACCGGTCCGAATCCGGAAAAATGCACAAAGCAATGAAAGCGGTTTTAAAAAATGCTGTTTTTATTGGCTTTACCGGCACGCCGTTGCTTAAGAAAGACAAGCAAACAAGCCGAGAGGTTTTTGGAAAATATATTCATACCTATAAGTTTAATGAAGCGGTCGAGGATGGCGTCGTGCTGGATTTGATGTATGAGGCGCGTGATATTGATACGAAACTTTCTTCCGAGGAGAAAGTAGACGCTTGGTTTGAAGCAAAAACTAAAGGATTGAATGACTTCCAGAAGCATGAGCTGAAAAAGCAGTGGGGAACGATGCAGAAAGTGCTTAGTTCAAAGCCGAGAATAGAAAAGATCGTGCAGGACGTCGTATTTGATTTTAGCACGAAACCACGACTTAATTCTGAATTTGGAAATGCGATTTTGGTTGCGGGCAGTATCTATGAAGCGACCCGTTATTTCGAGATGTTTCAATCCACCTCGCTTAGAGGAAAATGCGCATTGATTACCTCGTATAATCCCACTACCAAGGATATTACCACTGAGGATACGGGTGAAAACACCGAGACCGCAAAAGAATATGTGTACAAAATATACTCTGATTTACTGAAAGACGTAGTTGCAGAGCCAAACAAGTCAAAATCAGAGACATATGAGGATAAAGCTAAGGAGCAATTTATTAAAGAGCCTGCTACTATGAAGTTGCTTATCGTAGTGGATAAGCTTTTAGTTGGTTTTGATGCGCCACCGTGTACGTATTTGTACATAGACAAGGCGATGCAAGATCATAAATTGTTTCAGGCAATTTGTCGTGTAAACCGTTTGGATAGCGAGGATAAGGATTTTGGGTATATTGTTGATTACAAAGATCTCTTTCAAAAACTTGAAGGTGCTTATTCCGTGTATGCTTCTGAATTGGATACTGATGAGGCTGAGAAGAAGGATATTGACATTGTTTTGAAGGATCGTCTCGTTAAAGCGAAAGAACGACTGGATGACGCTCTAGAGGCTATTGCCTTAGTGTGCGAGCCGGTATCCCCACCGAAAGATAATTTGGCACACATCCATTATTTTTGTGGCAATCCGGAAAACGAACAGGATTTGAAAGATAATGAACAAAAGCGAACAGCACTGTATAAGTATACGGTTGGACTGATACGCTCGTATGCCAATATTGCGGATGAGATGAATGAGGCGGGATATGACGACAGTGAAGTAGTGGTAATTAAGGGTAAGGTTGATACATACTTGAAACTGCGGGAAGAAATACGTATGGCAAGCGGAGAAAAGCTTGATATGAAAACGTATGAGGCTGATATGCGA
>JBAZUN010000067.1:0-2735 GCA_041661365.1 Candidatus Latescibacterota bacterium | reverse complement strand
ATTCAAGCGGAAGATAGTAGGCGGATAGATCCATTTGGTGATCAATCATTGCTTGATATTATGATGCATAGCGGTATTGCTGATGCGATAAAAAATCTTCCTGACGGAATACGAAGCAGTAAGGAAGCTGTGGCGGAAACGATTGATAACAATGTTCGTATTAAAATTATCAAAGATCACTTGATAGATCCCGCGTATTTTGATGAGATGTCCAAACTTTTAAGTGAAATCGTGAGAGAGCGAAAAGCAAATGCGGTGAGTTATGAAGAATATTTGCAAAAAATTGCCGAATTGGCAAAACGAGTGATGAATCTGACCCGAGATGATTTGCCTACTGGAATACAGACACACGCACAACGAGCTTTGTATAATAACCTTGGAAAGAATGAAACAATCGCAATGGCGGTGGACGTTGCTGTGCATAGCAGTAGACGTGCTGACTGGAGGGGAAACATACCAGCTGAAAACTTGATCAAGCAAGCTATATATGGAGTATTGAAGGATAAAGCTGAAGTCGAAAGGATATTTCAGATTATAAAACAGCAAAATGAGTATTAGTCATACGACAATAGAGCTCGGGGATATTTCTTTCGATGTTATTCATAAGAATATCAAGAATGTCCACTTAAGCGTGCATCCTCCACAGGGTAGGGTGACGATTGCTGCACCGCTTCAGATGGATCTGGAAACCATTCGGCTTTTCAGTATTTCGAAATTGGGTTGGATACGCAAACAGCAAGCAAAGTTGAGAGGGCAAAAAAGAGAGACTGCTCGGGAATATGTTAATCGAGAAAGTCATTACTACCTTGGGGATCGGTATTTGTTGAAAGTGGTCGAAGAAGATGCTGTGCCGAAGATAATTTTGAAGCATAATATTCTTGAGCTCCATGTTCGCAAAGGTACTTCCACACAACAAAAAGAAGGTATTTTACAGGGCTGGTATAGGCAACAGTTGAAGGCATTGGTACTGAAACGTCTCGCAAGATTGGAAAAAAAGATGCATGTAAAAGTCTCTGAAATAAGTATCAGAACTATGAAAACAAAATGGGGTACTTGTAACTCTAAGGCAAAGAGAATCTGGCTGAATACCGAGCTTGCAAAGAAGCCGATAGAGGATATAGAGTATGTCCTTGTACATGAGATGGTGCATTTACTCGAACGCAACCACAATGATAGATTTGTCGCTTACATGGATAAGTTTTTGCCAAAGTGGAAGCATTTGCGTGAGGAACTCAACCGATCAGCTCTCGGGCATGTGGAGTGGGGGTATTAATCTGTTGAGACTCTAGTTTGTGAATGGATCTGAAAGAAATAAAAAATGTCCTTGTGGAAGTGGTAAAAAATGGAAAAATTGTTGTCCAAATATAGCCACGGGTAAAAAACTTGAAATTTCCCAAGAGGAGATAGATATTCTCTACGGAAAAATTATGGAAGAAAAGTTATCAAGAAGAAACAGGCTTGAAAAAATAGGCATATTTATAGATTTTGTTAAGCCAATGATTTTTAATGGGAGAAAGGTTTGGGCTTTGGGGAGTAGAATTTATCACGAAAGACCAGAAAGAGAAACTTTTCACGAATTCTTATTGTTTATTCTTATTCAACAAGTTCTGGGCAAAGAATGGTGGGAGCTTCAAGAAACATTAGCCGAGAATGAACAGCATCATATTTATAGAAGCTTTAAAAAGTGGCAAGAGTGGGCATTGAAAAACCAACTAGACAGTAATAGAATCGGCAATATTTGGTCTTTTTTTCCTGATGGATGGTCAAGGTCACTCATTTCTCTTGCATTTGATATAGCCAGCTTAATTCATACAGATCATTTACCTGATGATATACTTCACAGATTAAAAAGCTATGATGAATATCAGTCCGCTAGATATGAGATAGCAATTGCTGCCATTTTTGCACGATTAGGTTATAAAATAGAATTTTTGAACGAAAAAAAGATAAAAGGCAAGCACTGTGAATTTTTTGCACATGATAAAAGTTCTAGCGAGGTCATTGCTGTAGAGGTTAAGAGTAAGGAGAGGGCAGGAATTTTACATATCGATGGAACTTATAATGGAGAATATTGGGCTCATATTAAAAGAGCCAAAAGAAAAGCAATGAAACAGAATCCTAAAGACAAGCCATTTTTAATATTTTTTGATATTAATGCTCCTCAAGCTCCAGATTTACCACCGTTTGAAAAACCATGGATTGAAGAGGTTAAGAAGCTTCACGATAAAACACTCCTAAATTCTCCAGAAAACCCCGATCTTTGTTCTGGCGAATTGTTTACAAACTACTCATTTCATTATCAAGAAGAAAATCAAGCTACTCCAGGAGAATACTTGGTAACAATACCTTTGTATTCAAAATTCCCAATAAATAAGCCTGGGTTTTGGGATACTATTTAGCTTGCTCTGAATAACTATGGAAATGTGCCTAATTTGGATATTGAATATGAAAAAGAGTCAGAATATTTTTAGTATCTGTACTCACATCAATTTTTTGTCCCTAACCCCGTAGTTTATAATTTGCGGGGAATTTATTTCGTTTGATTGTTATTTTGACTCGCTACAGCGCCAGTTATCCCCTAGGACTGGCGTATTTGGTAATGATTTGCTAGTATGCATATGTGAGTACATAGAACAATTGAGGAAGCAGTAGCCTAAACCAGCATCGATGAGCGATGTTGGCATGGTGAATAAGTCTCGCTAAAGCATAAAGAACCTGCAGTCAGGATTTGCTTT
>JBAZUN010000066.1:0-18949 GCA_041661365.1 Candidatus Latescibacterota bacterium | reverse complement strand
TCCTGACCGCGGGCGTTGGCCACCTCGGCGAGGACAGAAAGGTGAGCCGGATCGCTGACCGTCGCCGTCACCCGGGCCCGCGGGTGGGCCGCGGCCAGCTCCATCAGGCGCTCGACCTTGCGCCGCTGCAGCAGCGGGTAGGCGAGGATGGCCTCCGCGGCCCCCTCGTCCAGGACCATCTCCAGCTCCTTCAGGGTGGCGCACTTGAACCCGGCCACCCCGGCCTCGAGCTGCAGGCGGGTCACCGCCGCGGATTTGTGGGTCTTGACGTGCACCATCAGGTTGGCGCCGCCTTCGGCCAGGTCGCAGACCGCCCGCAGGTTGTGCTGAAGCTGGGGTTGGAAGACCACCATCACCGGGGTCTCCAGGGCTTCGCAGTCCGCTACCTTGTACTCGCCGACCTCGATCATCGCTGGTGTCCTCTGGCCGGAGGGCCGTCTGCCGCTGCCGTGTTATATGAAGAGGAGGAAGTATAGGCGAAAGGGTCTGGACCGGCAACCGATTGCGCCCCGCGACGACAGGCGTTACTCTCTGCCCGCGAATGGACGATCCCAGGTGGTTCCAGCGGCATCCGGCCGCGACCCTGCTGCTGGTCAACGCCCTGTTTCTGGTCCTGGTCGAGGTCGCCCTGCGCCTCACCCTGGGGGACGAGCTGCTCGAGCCGGCCTCCCCGTACGTGGTGCCTGATCCCCTCACCCACCACGACTACCGTCCAGGGGTGGTCTTCACCACCCTGCCGTACGGCGAGGACCGGTTCCCGCCCGCGGTCAACCGGATCAACCGGCTGGGGTTCCGCGGCCCCGAGCCCGGCCCCAAGCAGGGCCGCCGCGTGCTGCTGGTCGGCGACTCCTTTGTGCAGGCCGACGAGGTGGCGTACGAAGAGACCTTCGGGGCCCTGCTCAACCAACGGTTCAACGGCCGGGTGGAGTTCCTCTCTCACGGGATGGCCAGTTGGGCGCCGACGACCGAGTTCTCCTGGCTCCACCACCGCGGCCTGGCCCTGCGGCCGGACGAGGTGGTGCTCTTCCTGTGCGCCAACGACTTCTTCCGCACCGCCGCCTTCCACCAGGGCGACCAGGTCTACCGCGACCAGGCGGTCTACGACGGCCAGGTCCCGGTTCGCTATCGCCTGACCGAGCCTAACCTGATCCTCCGGATGGTCCGTTGCGTGGCCCTATTCCGGCTGGCGTGGCGCGGGATGCGGCTCGCGGCCGCGCGATCGGCCACCTCCGGGGCAACGGCCGAGGTCACCATCCCGGGGGAGCTGACCTTGCTGGCCGGGCCTGCCGCAACCTGGCCCGAGGAGCTGCGCCGCAACGTCGACCAGACCGCCGAGGTGGTGGTGACGATGGGGCAGTATCTGAGCCAGCGCGGGATCGGCCTGCGGGTCTGCCTGGTGCCGCTGGGGTTCGCCTGGCCCGACGAGATCCGCGGCGGCAAGCAGCACCCGGTCTACGGCTGGCCCGCCGATCACGTGGTCTCTCAGGCCGGGCTGGAGGAACACCTGCGGCAGCGGTGCCTCGCCGCCGGGATCGCCTGGATCGATCTGCAGGGCCCCTTCGAGCGCGCCAAGGAGATCGACCCTGCCCTGCTGTTCAACCCGCTCGAAGGACACTGGACCCCGGCCGGTCACCGGGTCGTGGCCGAGGCCTTGGCCGAAGCGTTCGCGTTGCCGACTCCGTGAATCCCCCGGCCTGGGCGGCGACTCGGTCAGTACCTATCTTGTCCCGGCCTTCATCCTGCCCGTTGGTACCATCGACCATAGGAGAGATCGCGCCATGCTGAAACTCGGCTGCATGTCCCTCAGCTTCCAGCAGGAGTTCCGCTCTGGCCAGCTAGACCTGCTCGGCTTCATCGAGCGGGCCTACCAGCTCCGGCTCGACGGCATCGACATCCACACCGGAGCCTTTGCCTCGACCGAGCGCGAGTACCTGCGGGAGGTCCGCATGCGGGCGCTCAAGCGCGGCCTGGCCCTGTCCTACATCGGCGTGAGCAGCAACTTCGGGAAGCCCGCGGAGCAGCTCGGCGCCGAGGTCGGCACGGCCAAGGAGTGGATCGACGTGGCCGCGTACATGGGGATTCCCCTGGTGCGGGTCTTCGCCGCCTGGATCCCGGCCGGGGACACCAAGGAGGCGGTCTGGGCCCGGATGATCCCCTGCCTGCGCGAGGTCGCCGAGCACGGCGAGCGGCAAGGGGTGGTGGTCGGTCTGCACAATCACAACCACGGCTGCGTCACCCGCACCGGGAAGGACGTCAAGCGGATCCTGGCCGAGGTCGACAACCCGTACTTCTCCCACATCCTCGACACCGGGCAGTACGTCGGCTCTCCCGGCGCCTCGGGCGCCAACGGCAAGGAGGACCCCTCCCTGGACTTCTACGGCAGCATCGCCGAGACCGCGGCCCTGGCGGTCCACGTCCGCTGCAAGATCTACCGGATCCAGAGCGGGGTCGAGACGTGGCTCGACTATCCGCGCATCCTGCGCACCCTGCGGTCGGTCGGGTACAACGGCTGGCTCTCCATCGTGTACGAAGGCCAGGAGGTAGAGCCCGAGGCCACGGCCGTGCCCAAGGCCGTCCATTACCTCCGCGGTTTGATCGCGGAAAGCTGAAATGGGAGATCTGGAGTCGGCTCTGAAGCCCTCTGTTGACGCCCGGGGATACTCGCCGTATAATTGAGGCGACGTTCGTTTGCCGCGCCAAACATCGGTTGCCCATGGGGCCAGGGCCTCGCGGCCGCCGGGCAAGGGGGGAAGATGGGTCGTTTCCGCTGGGGCCGGGGGGGGCCTGACCAGGCCGTCATCTCCGGCTCCCTGTCGGCCTGGCGTCCCGGAGACGAGGGAGTGGTCATCGAGGCCGGCGGGGCCCCGGCCTTTGCGGCCCGGCTTCGCGAGATGGGGTTCCTCCCCGGCGAGCCGGTACGGCTGCTGCGCGCCGGCTGCCCGCTCATCGTCCAGATCGGGGATTCCCGGCTGGGACTGCGGCGCCGCGATGCGGCCCTGATCCGGGTTCGCCGCGCCAACGCGGTCTCCGGCCCGGACGAGCGCCGGTCGCAGACCGCCGCCTGAGCCGGCTCTTCTCCATGTCCCTGCCTGAGCCCGCGGCGTCCCTCCCGGCCACCCGGCGTCACCCCCTCCGGATCGTTCTCACCGGCAACCCCAACACCGGCAAGACCACCCTCTTCAACGCCCTCACCGGCCTGTCCCAGCGGGTCGGCAACTTCCCCGGCGTCACCGTCGAGCGGAAGGCCGGCCGCCTGACCCTGGCCGGGGTCGGTCAGGTCGAGCTGCTCGATCTCCCCGGCACCTACAGCCTGGCGGCCCGCTCCCCCGACGAGGCGATCGCGGTGGACGTACTGCTGGGCCACCAGGCCGACCTGCCCAAGGCCGACGCGGTGCTGGCGATCGTTGACGCGACCAACCTGCGGCGCAACCTCTACCTGGTCTCCCAGCTTCTGGAAACCGGCCTCCCCCTGGTCGTGGCCCTGAGCATGATCGACCTGGCCGTGGACCAGGGGATCGAGGTGGACGCCGCCGGACTGTCCCGCCACCTCGGCGTGCCGGTGATCCCGATCTGCGCCAGCCGACGGGAGGGCTTGGAGCCCCTGCGCCAGGCCCTGGCCGAGGTGCTCAGCAACGGCCGGTCGCCCCTGCGCCCGCTCGGCCCACGCTATCCCGAACCGTTGACCGAGGGGATGCAGGCCCTGGCCGCGGTCGGCATCCACCCCGACGCGGACGGCCACCTGACCGAGCTGTCGACCATGGAGGCCCTGCGCCTGCTGGTGGACGAGGGCGGGCATCTGGAACAGCGGCTGGCCGGCGGACACCGGACGGACTTAGCGAGCCGGGTGGCGGACGAGCGCGCCCGCCTGCACCATCGCCTTGGCGGACCCGCGCCCTCGGAGGTAGAGACCACGGCCCGGTACGCCTGGGTCGACGAGGCCCTGGCCGGACGGGTGCGAACCCCCGGCCGGCTGCGCCCCTCCTCCTCGGACCGGATCGACCGGGTGCTGACCGATCGGGTCTACGGCTCCGCGATCTTCCTGGTCGTGGCCGCCGTGGTCTTCCAGGGACTCTACAGTTGGTCCGTGCCCCTGATGGCGGCGATCGAGTACCTCCTCGGCGGCCTGGGCCAGGCGGCCGTCGCCCTCCTGCCCGAGGGTCCCCTGCTCAGCCTGGTGACCGACGGGGTCATCGCCGGCGTCGGCGCGGTCCTGGTCTTCCTGCCGCAGATCGCCATCCTCTTCCTGTTCATCTCGATCCTCGAGGACTGCGGGTACATGGCCCGCGCCGCGCTGTTGGCCGACCGCCTCCTCAGCCTGTGCGGCTTGTCGGGGAAGTCGTTCATCCCGCTCCTCTCCTCCTTCGCCTGCGGCGTGCCCGGGATCATGGCGGCCCGGACCATCGACGACCGCAAGGACCGGTTGGTCACCATCCTCGTCGCTCCCCTGATGAGCTGCTCGGCCCGCCTGCCGGTCTACGTCCTCTTCATCGCCGCCTTTGTGCCGGCGCGCCCGGTCCTCGGCCCGTGGCTGTCCCTGCAGGGGCTGACCCTGCTGGCGATGTACAGCCTGGGCCTGGTGCTGGCCGTGCCGATCGCCTGGGGCCTGCGGCGTTTCCTGCGTCGCCAGGGGGCGACCCCCTTTGTCATGGAACTGCCGGCGTACCGCTGGCCGGGCCCCCGCACGGTCCTCCTGCGGGTCTATCAGAACACCCGGGCCTTCGTGGTGCGGGCCGGCAGCATCATCCTGGCCGCCACGGTGGTCATGTGGGCCCTGGCCTACTTCCCCCGCCCGGCAAGGATCGTCGACCGGTACGAACAGACCCGCCAGGAGATCCTGGCCGACTGCGCCGAACCGGGGTGCGCCGACCGACTGGAGGTTCTGGCCCGAGAGGAATCGAGCGAACTGCTGCACCACAGCGCCCTCGGCCGGGCCGGCCGCTGGATCGAGCCGCTGGTAACACCGCTGGGCTGGGACTGGCGGATCGGGGTGGCGGCCCTGGCCTCCTTCCCGGCCCGCGAGGTGGTCATCTCGGCCCTGGGGACCCTGTGCAACCTGGGGACCGACCCAGGAGCCCCGGGGACCGACCTGACGACCGGACTGCGCCAGGCCCGGCGGAACGACGGCACGCCGTTGTTCAACCTGCCGGTGGCCCTCTCGGTCATGGTCTTCTTCGCCCTGTGCGCCCAGTGCCTGTCGACCCTGATCACCCTGCAGCGCGAAACCGGCTCCTGGGGGTGGACCGTCTTCGCCTTCGGGTATATGACCGCCCTGGCCTACGGCGGGGCTATGGTCGCGTACCACGGAGCCCGAGCCCTGGGTTGGGGAGCCTGATGGGAGGTCTGATACAGGGAACCGAGAACGGATGGTCTGGATGGACTGGCAGACACTGGCGGTAGGAACCGTTGCCCTGGCTTGCGGGGTCTACCTGGCCCGCCGCGTCGGGCGCGAGGTCCGGGGCCGCGCCGGCTGCGGCGATTGCCGGGGGTGCGGGGCTCCAACCCCCGGTGCCGGTCTGCTGCAGGTGATGGACGACCGGCTCAGCGAGCCGTCGTCACCGGCGACCGCGGTCCGGAGCGGACGAACCACTTCCCCGGAAGCTGACTGACCTTCCCGGACAGCTCGAGATCCAGCAGGGCGGCCAGCAGCTCGGACGCCGGACGGCCGGCATCGGCGGCGAGGTCGTCGATCTGCCTCGGCTCCCTGCCGAGCAGACGCCGGATCTCGCGCGCTCCCGTCCCCTCTTCGTCGTCACCGGCTTCCTCTTCGTCAAGCGACGGCTCCCCGTCCGGCACCGGGTCCGGGACCAGATCCAGGTGGCGGAGGACGTCGCCGGCGTCCTCGACCAGGACCGCCCCCTGGCGCAGCAGGGAGTGGCAGCCCCGGCTGCGGCCGTCCAGGACGCTCCCCGGCACGGCCATGACCTCGCGGCCCTGCTCCAGGGCGTGACTCACCGTGTTCAGGGCGCCGCTGCGCTCCGGCGTCTCCACCACCACCACGCCGCGGCAGAGCCCGCTGATGATCCGGTTGCGCCGGGGGAAGGCGCCCGGCTCAGGCCCGGTACCGAGGGCGAACTCGGAGAGGAGGGCGCCCTGCACCGGGATCCGCCGGCGCAGCTCGTCGGCCTTGGCCGGGTATCCCACGTCGACCCCGCACCCGAGCACGGCCAGGGTCTGTCCCCCGGCCTCGAGGGCGCCCAGGTGCGCCGCGGTATCGACCCCGACGGCCATGCCGCTGACCACGCAGACCCCGGCGGCCGCCAGCTCGTGGGCCAGAAGACGGGCCACCCGCCGGCCGTACTCGGTGGCGGCGCGCGGCCCGACCACGGCCACCGCCGGCCGGTCGAAACCGACCGCTCCCACGACGTAGAGGACCGGCGGCGGCACCGGGATCTGCCGGAGGAGCGGCGGATACCCGGGGTCGGCCAGGGTCAGCACGCGGCCCGCCAGACCGGCCACGGCCGCCACCTCCCCCTCGGCCCAGTCCCACAGCTCGGGCGCGATCCTCGCGCCGTTGACCGCGGCACGGCCGATCACCGGCTCCCAGGACAAGGGTCCGGCGGTCAGCGCGGCCTCGGCCGTGCCGAAGGCCTCGACCAGACGCTGGCAGCGACGCTCCCTGGCTCCGGCCGCGCGGCTCAGCACCAGCCAGGCCAGACGCTCCTCGGGAGGGCAGGCGGGAACGGCGGACGGGGCGGTCACGACAGGGACTCGGGGCCGATCCGGCGCTCCTCCTGTCGAAGCCGACGGAGGGCGTGGCCGAGGTCGGTGACCATGGCGGAGATCCCGCTGCCGGTGACGGCCGAGATCAGGAAGCGGCTGCCCGGCAGCTCGGGGAAGGGGTCATCAAAGCGGGGCTCGGGGCCTAGCAGGTCGGCCTTGGACAGGGCCACGGCGTAAGGCTTCTCCAGCAGAAGCGGGTCGAACTCGCCCAGCTCGAGGCGCAGCGCCGCCAGGTCGGCGACCAGGGTGGTGCTGGTGCAGTCCAGGATGAAGAGCAGGGCCCGGGTGCGCTCGATGTGCTTGAGGAAGCGGATCCCGAGCCCCTTCCCCTCGTGCGCCCCCTCGATCAGACCGGGCAGATCGGCCATCACGAAGGAATCGTGCTCGGTCCAGCGCACGATCCCGAGGATCGGCTGCAGGGTGGTGAACGGGTAGTCGGCGATCTTGGGGTGGGCCGCGGAGAGACGGGCGAGCAGGGTCGACTTCCCCGCGTTCGGAAAGCCGACCAGGCCGACGTCGGCCAGCAGCTTCAGCTCGAGGGTGACCACGGCCCGGGTTCCCTCGCCGCCCGGATCGGCGCGCCGCGGAGCCTGCTGCCGCGCGTTGGCAAAGCGGGCGTTCCCCCGTCCGCCGCGACCACCCTCGAGGAGGACGCACTCCTGACCCGGCTCCACCAGGTCGACCAGGATCGCCCCGTCCTCCCCCCGCACCACGGTCCCCGGCGGCACCCGGATGACGGCGTCCTCGCCGCGCGCGCCGGTCAGGGTCTTCCCCTTGCCGTGCTCCCCGCGGCCGGCGCGGATCTGGGACCGGTACCGGAAATCGAGCAGGGTCGCCAGGTTCTCGTCGGCCACCAGGATCACCTTGCCGCCGTCACCGCCGTCACCGCCGTCCGGACCGCCGCGCGGGACGAACTTCTCCCGGCGGAAGCTGACGCAGCCGTTCCCGCCGGCGCCGCTCTCGAGGGTGATCGTGGCCTCGTCGATGAACATGAGTGGCTCAGCGGTGCCCGAAGCAGGCGCGCAGCCGCCGCTCCACGCAGGGGGGCACGAACTGGCCGACGTCGCCGCCCATCTGGGCCACCTGCCGCACCACCGAGGAGCTGAGGAACATGTACTCGGCCCGGGTCATCAGGAAGACGGTGTCGAACTCGGGCCAGAGCTTGCGGTTGGTCAGGGCCATGGCGAACTCGCTCTCGAAGTCGGTCACCGCGCGCAGACCGCGGACGGCCAGGCGGATCCCGTGGCTCCGGGCGTAGTCGACCAGCAACCCCTCGTGGTGGTCGACCTTGATCCGGGGCCGATCGCCCGTGGCCTCGCGGATCATCTCGATGCACTCGGAGATCGAGAACAGCGGCTTCTTCTGCGGGTTCACCGCCACCAGCACCGTGACCTCGGCGAAGATGTCCAAGGCCCGGTCGAGGATGTTGAGGTGACCGTAGGTGATCGGATCGAAGCTGCCCGGATAGAGGGCGGGTTCCACCATGCGCTCCTTGGCTTGATTCGCGAACAGGCCGGCTGACGGGACGCGGCTCAGGGCCGCAGGACCACCGCTTCCACGGTTGCGGCCAGCCGGGTCCGGTCCGTGGGCTGCCCCGCACCGGATTCCGAGGCCACGACGACCTCGGTCAGGACGGTCGGGACCGGCGCCGACCGCAGCCGGTTGAGGAAGGCGCCGATCTGCTCCGGGGAGCCGGTGGCGGAGAGCTGCTGCCGCTGACGCCCGGTACCGGTGGTTGCCGGCGCCTCGGCGGTGGCCGGTGCGGCAGTGACGCCGGCCAGACCGGCCTGGCGGGCCAGGGTCGCCAGGCGGGTGAAGGCCGCGGTGGCCTGGGCCGGGGAAACGGCCGGCGGCTCGACCTGAGACTCGGCCCGGTGCTGGCCGCGGTAGGCGAAGCGGCAGGCCCGTCGTCCATCGGCACCGGACGGACCGTCGCTCCACCAGGATAGCACCGCCCGGGAGCCGGCCTCCCTCAGGGTGTCGAGGAAGGCCTCGATCTGACGCGGTGAAGCCCCCGTCCCCTCGAGGGTGAAGGTGCCGCCGGGGTCGCAGGCCAGCGCGGTCAGGTGCACCCCGGCCGGCAGTCGGGCGCACAGATCCAGGGTCCGGCTGCAGGGGGTGGATCGCCGGCCCGCGTTGCCGCTCCCCCGCGCCAGGACCACGCCAGCAGCCACGACAGATCCGGAACCGGTCTTGGTGGCCCGGGTCGGGACGACGACGGCCGACACCGACGGCGGTGACGATACGGGCTTCTCCGGCGTGGGCGTGTCCGCAACGGGCGAGGTTACGGCAGTCCGGGCCTTGGCCGTGTCCGCGGTGGCGGCATCCTGCCTCACCGGCGCGAAGACCAGCGGGATCGAGTCCGCGTCGACCGGAGAGGCAACCGGGGCGACCGCGGCCGGTCCCGGGACCGCGGCGCGGCTCCCCAGGCCGGGAAGCCGCTCGCGGAACGCCACCCCGGCCACGACCAGCACCGAGGCAGCCGCGACGAGGAGCACCACCGGCAGCCAGCGCCGATGGCGCCGGGGACGTAGCTCGATCCGGATCACGGCAGCAGCCTCCGGCAGGCCAGTCCGACAGCCACCCCGAAGGCCGGTCCTTCAGCCAGGGTGTCGGAAAGCTCGTCCCCGCGGTCGTCCAGCTCCATCCCGAGGAAGGGGTCAAAGGGCATGCAGGGCGAGGCCAACCGGCCGGCCAGCAGCTCGGCCAGCTCCTCGGCCCGTTCGCCGGCGACCCAGGCGCGGTGCACCGGCTCGCCGCCGCACTCCTCGTGAAGGCAACGGCCGCAGGCCTCGGCCAGCTCCGGTATCTCGCCGGGCCGCGCGCCGTCCGCGCCGCACCGGACCACGGTGGAGAGTACCCCGTCGCGCAGGACCACGGCCTGGACCCCGTCCTCCCGGGCCTGCAGCAGCAGCTCCACCCCGGTGCCGTCCAGCAGGCCGACCGCCTCGGCCGCGTTGTGCAGGGCGAACGGCTCCACGTCGACCTCGACCTCCGACGCCCCGGCCGCGGCGAGCACCTCGCAGTAGAGCTCGACGAGCTGGCGCCGGACGGCGACCAGGAACCCCGACTCGGGAAGAAGCAGGCAGTCGATGGTATACTCGCCTCGACCTTCACCGAGCAACTGCTGGGTCTCCCAGTCCAACTGCTCGAGGTTGACGCGCCGGGCCGCGCGGGTCGCCGGTCCCGGCACCAGCAGGGGTCGGGGCTTGATCAGGGCCGCGTGGGGATCGACGGCAACGGTCGGCCGGTCCAGGTCGATCCCGGCGCGCTCGCGGAGACGGCCGAGAACCTCGACCAGCTCCTGTCGGCATTCGGCCACCGCCAGATCCCCGGGGGCGAACGGGCGGGTCAGCTCCTCCTCGGCCGCGCCGGCCAGAACCAGCCCGGCACGCCGCCGGAACAAGCCCACGATCCTGGCCTTGCTGCCGGAGAAGTGGATGCCGGTGGCGGTTCTCTGCCTCCCTCCGAACACCGTTGCGCCTTTCGTCGGTTGGACTCCCGCGCCGTGGCGAATCACGAGGCGCGGACTCAGGGACCGGTCGCCGGACCGCAGACCACCAGCGGCTTGAGCTTGGCCACCGTGCGAGGGCCGATCCCCGAGACCTTGGCCAGGGCATCGACCGTGGCGAACGGTCCGTGCTCGTCGCGGTACTTGACGATCCGGGCCGCGATCTTGGGGCCGATCCCGGGCAGCCGCTTCAGGTCGGTCTCGGTGGCGCGGTTGAGATCGATCGGCCCGGCCTGAACCGCTTGAGCGGCCGAATCCGGCGCGCCCTTCGCGGGAACGGTCGGCGGCACCGCTGCCTCGACCGCGGGGGGAGCCACGGCCGCCGGGATCACCCGGAACTCCTCCATCGCCGACGGCCGGAAGTGGTCGACGGCCGCCAGCGCGCTCCCCAGCAGCAGCGCGGCCCCCAGCAACAGCAGGGCTACCTGTTCCTTGCGGTTGAACATGGAAGATACCTCCGGGACCAGCACCGGGCAAACGGCGGCGGCTCACTTCAGGTAGAAGGTACCCGAGAGCCTGACCTCGCGGATCTTGCGGGTCTTGTCGGTCAGCCGGTTGTCGTTGTTCTCGACCCGCACCACCCCCTCGCCGCGGAAGTTGTCGGTGAAGCTGTACGAGACGGTGGTAGCGGTCCACCACCTCGCGGTATCGGTGATCGGCGCCCGCTCGCTGTACCCGGTGGCGCTCGACCGGGTCTCTGCCTCGAACGCCAGCTCGTACTTGAAGTCGACCGAGCTCTTGAGCTTGCCGAACAGGGGCAGGCTGCGCGGTCGCAGGTTGTGCCGTACGGTAACGGTAGTCGTCCGCTTGTCCTGGGCGCTGGAGCCGCGCAGGACGGTCCCGGCCGCCGCGGTCGAATCCTGGCCGCCGCCCAGCTCGTAGTCGAGGGTGGTGCCACGGTTGAAGACCTGCTCGACGCCGGTGCTCGGGCCGAACCGCCAGCGCCAGTTCCAGGTGATCCGCAGGTTGCGGTTGCTCCCCCGGCTGATCAGGTCCTCCGGACGGACGGTCTGCTCGCCCTCGCGGTTGCGGCTCTTCTCGTAGGCGACGGTGACCTGGGGGCCGGTGACCAGCTTCTTGACGTAGGGCAGGCGGTCGATGCGGTTCCACGACACGTCCACCCGGGGGAAGCGCTCCTCCTTGAGGACCCGCAGCCGGGTCTGGGAGCTGCCGCTGCGGCGCTCCAGCTTGTCGTTGTAGTTGGTCTTGACGCTGACCCCGAGGGGCAGGCGCAGCCCGGACCCGACCTCCAGGGTGGTGGTCTGGCTCCAGGCGTCCTGCTGGGTCAGGCCGATCCCGGCCCGGGCCACGCGCAGCGAATCCTCGATCCCGAGCTGGTAGAGCCACCCCGGACGGCGGACCAGGTTGTACCCGCGGGCCGAGGTGCCGCGACGCCAGGTGGCGGTGAAGGGCTCGAGGTAATCCCCGCTGAAGGCCAGGGCCCGCCAGAGCAGGAACGGCTTGCCCGGACTCCCCTCGGTCGGAGCCGGGGGAGGCGGCGCCGGGGCCTGGGGCTGCCCGCCCTCGGCCTCGTCGACGTCGGTCTCCTTCTTGCGATCCCCGGCCGGCCGCCGGATCCCGGCCCCGCTGCCCCCCCGGCCGAGTCCCTTGAGCAGGGCCGGCACCTTGAGGTTGAAGCGGGCCGAGAGGTCGTTCTTGGTGGTGATGTCCCGCGTCTTGATCGGCATGCCGTCGAGGCTGTCGACCACGGTCTGGACCCGGCGCTGGCTCGGGTCGCTGTTCTCCTCGTAGTCGGCCTCGAAGGTGTAGTTCTGGTCCAGCCACTTCACCAACTGCAGGTTGGCGCTGACGCTGGCGGTCTGCTTGCGGCCCACCTCGCGGCCGAAGCTCAGGGAGCCGGGCTCGAACTGCTTGCGCAGGTCGCGGTCGATCCGCAGGGAGTAGTCCCCGGTCAGCGGCGCGATCGGGCTGACCTTGGCCGTGTAGGTCTCGTTGAGCCGGAACTCCTCCTGACGGGTGGTGTCCGCCTGCCCGGTGGTCCGGTCCACGTCGGCCGCCTGGTACGAGGCCGTCACCCGCCGGTTGGCGCCCATGGAGTAGCCCAGGTTGGCCGGCAGGTAGGAGAACTGCAGCTTGCGCAACCCCTCGGGAGCCAGCCCGGGCAGCCACCCCAGCAGGGTGAGCGAGGTCTTGGGCAGCGGCATCCGGTAGCTGAAGCTCATGGTCTGCGCCTGCTGGTCGTCCAGGGGGCGCACGGGGGTGCTCCGGTTCTCCCGCGAATGGGACAGGCGGAAGCTCACCTGGTCCAAGGTCCAGTTCAGCAGCCAGTTCCTTCCCTGGCGCCGGCTGATCGAGAGATCGTAGAACTCCTTGGTGTAGGTCGAGCGCAGGGAGTCCTTCTCCACCGCGGTCAGCTCGACGTCGGAGTTGGGACCGAACCGCGGCAGGCTGACCTCGTTGACCAGCTGCATCTTGACCGGGATCGAGAACCCCCAGCTCCCGGGCAGGAACTGGTGCACCTGGGTCGTCGCCTGCAGGCTCCCCGACAGGTCGGTGCTGTTCCCGCCGCTCCCCGTCACGGTGCGGAAGTCCTCCTGCTGCCACTGGACCTGGCTGTCGAGGACCATGAAGTCGGCCAGTTGGGTGTTCACCCGCGCGAAGGCGGCCAGACCGGCGTCGTTACGGGCGTCGTCGAGGAGGAGCTCGTCGAGGAAGATCTGCCCGTCGAGGCGCTGGCTCGGGGCCCGGCTCCGCAGGCCGAGGGAAAGCCGCTTGATCTGCTGCATCGACGGGTTCCCCCGCACCCGGTAGATCGCCGGCTCGCCGTCCCGCCGGGCCGGGTCGACCACCGCCAGCTCCAGGGCGACGACCGGATCGTGGCCCGCCCGCCGCACCTCGGTCAGGGCCTCGGGCGACAGCAGACTCTGGGCCGGCACCCCACTGCCGCGCGGGTCGAGCACGACGTAGACCGGGGCGGCCTCGAGCAGGTCGAGACGGCCGCTCTGCAGCACGGCCTTGAGCCGGGACATCTGCAGCAGGTCGACGTCGACCTCGTTCCCCCGCCAGCCGGACCGGCCGCCCTCCCAGCCGGGGAAGACCCGGGTGATGTACTCGTAGTAGTTGGTGCTGTCGGCGCCGAAGCGCACGAACAACTCCAGGTCGCTGGAGTCCCCGCGCACGTACCCGACCTCGGTCGAATCGCCGTGCACGTGCAGGCGCAGCCGCCGGTAGTCGGTGTAGCTGGCGGCCCGGCTGAGGATCTTGGTGGCCGCCATCTGGTGCCCCGGCTCCAGCCCGGTGTAGGCGAGGACCAGCGACTGCTCGCGCTCGCGGGTGCCGCTGTTCGGGTTGCGGCGCAGGTGCACCCCGGGCGGCGGTCGATAGGCCGGGTTGCGGTCGGTGCCGACCACGGTGACGTTCAGCCCCTCGCCGCTCCCCACCGGGTAGATGTCGGAGAGGACCGCCACCTCGTCCTCCTGCCACTCGTTCCCCACCACCTCGATGAGGGCGATCTCGACCCGCACCGGCTCCCCCGAGGCCTTCGGCGCGCCGCTGAGCATCAGCCGGGCGTACTCGATCCGGGTTGAGTCGAGCAGGGCGCCCACGCGCGCCACCGTCGGGTCGTAGAGCG
This sequence comes from Candidatus Latescibacterota bacterium, assembly GCA_041661365.1. Taxonomy (GTDB): domain Bacteria; phylum Latescibacterota; class UBA2968; order UBA8231; family UBA8231; genus CAITNQ01. The sequence goes on along the minus strand of JBAZUN010000066.1, from coordinate 5,126 downwards.
GCAGCCGGAGCTGACGCCACCCCTTGGGGCTGCGGGTGTCGGGCACCTCGTACTCCCCGGTCGCCAGGTTGGCCTCGTAGTGGTAATACCCGTCCTGGCGGCTGAGCACCCCGTCGTCGTTCTGATCCTCGCTGTCCGGCCGGTCGCTGGTCTCGCGGTCGCTCTTGTTCCCCTGGGTGCCGTTGATCCGCGAGTAGTCGTCGCGCTGCCGCGAAGAGTCGTACTGCCAGTTGTCCCCCTCGGGATCCTCGCTGGTGCGGTTGGGGTGGCGCGGATCGGGGTCGGGGTAGAGCCGCTCGTACGCGGCCCGTCGCTCGGCCACCGACAGGGTGGTGTCGAAGGCGGCGTCCCGGGCGAGGAGGTAGTAGTTCAGCTCCTCCAGGTCGGTGCGGCCGTCGATCCCCACGTCCTCCTCGTCGGAGACCACGCCGTCGCCGGTGCTCCGCCCGGGCAGGGGATGGTCCTCGCTGTCGATCCGGCCGTCGCCGTCAACGTCCTCGTTGATCGCGCCCAGGTCGAGGTGCAGGGTGCCTTCCTCGCCGCGCAGCCAGATCTCGATGAACTTGGACTGGGAGAAGTCGCTGACCGTCGAGAAGGCGGTGGTCACTCCCCCCCAGGAGCCGGCCTGGTCGGGATCTCCGGTCAGCTCCAGGGCGAGGACGTCGGTCTGGTTGTTCTGGGCGTCGACCTGGTCCTCCTCGTTCGGCCAGATCTCGGTCCGCAGCACCCCCGAGTAGGGGTTGTACCAGACCAGGCGGCCGCGGTCCACGGCGGGGAAGCGGGGATCGGCCGGCACCGCGGAAGGGGTCCAGTGGATCCGGCCGCTGCTCAGACTGGAGGGCCGCTCGCTCCCCTCGAAGTCGTCGATGTACCCGGCCCCTTTGGTGTTGAGGTTCGGCCGGCTCTGCGCCAGCTCGGCCTCGAGCGACACCTCGGACGGCGCCGCGGTCTTGAGCAGGGGGAGGGCGTCGACGGCGCGGGTGAGCAGGGGGACCGGACGCTTGGCCTTCAGGTCCAGGTCCCAGATCACCGTGCGCGTCGGCTCGCTCCCGACGCGGACCCGGCGCTCGCTGGTCCGCTCGTTGTTGTAGATGAGGGTGCTGCCCAGACGTCCCTCGCCCCCCCAGAACTCGTACTCGGTGCGCAGCCCGAGCAGGGTCTTCTGCTGGCTGCCCAGACCCAGCAGGTCGTCGCTCTCGTAGGTGATCTCCAGGTCGACCCCGGGGTCGTTGACCTCCTGGGCCACGGCCCCGAGGAAACTGACGTTCCCCACGTAGTCGACGTTGAAGTCGGTCCCTCGCTGGAGCTGCTTGCCGTTGACCCGCGCCTCCACGGTCTCGGCCCGGATCCCGCCCAGCCCGCCGCCCAGGTTGATCCGCTGCTCGGTCGAGCTGGACCGCACCTGAAGGACGTAGCGGCTGGCCTCGGTCAGATCGCGCTGCTGCTGGCTGGTGTAGATGGCCGGCGCCGTCTCCTTGAGGTTCTGGTAGGTCGGGTACTGGGGATCGAAGGGGGTCTGGTCAGGCAGGATCAGGTGACCGCGGTACTCGTCCAGGCCGTCGTAGTCCTTGTCGATCAGGCGGTCCGGGGCGCTGCCGGGATCCTGTCCCCGCTGATCGAGGCCGAACAACTGCAGGTAGGAGCGACCGTCCTGCGACGGTTCCGGCTCCTTGCCGGCCACCTCCCGCAGGATCTGCACGTCGACCGTGCTCCGGTTGAACTTCTTGGCCGTGCCGTAGGAGCTGCCGCCGATCCGGTAGACGTTCTTCCACTCCAGGTTCCAGGTGGGAAAGCCGTACCGGGCGTCGCGCGCCTTGACCAGCTTCAATCGAAGGGAGTCGCCGACGGCCTGGCCGCGACCGCCGACCTGACGGCCGCCGACCGTCCGGTAGGTCACGGCCAGGGCGTGGCGGTCCTGCACCGCGCGGTCGAGGATGACGTACCCCAGCTCGCTGACCAGGGTGTAGTCGTCGTCGGGATCCAGGCGACGCCAGGTCCCCCGCTCGACCCAGCCGGTCTCCTCGCGGGGGAGGTCCGGGTCGACGTACGCCACCCCGGGCTGGGCCAGGTCCTCGGCGTCGTTGAGGGTGTTGAAGTCGTTGACGTACAGGCTCAGCGTGGCGGGATCGACATACTCCTCCCGGCCGATCGAGGTGCCCTGGGCCACCTTGCGGAAGTCCGGCAGGTTGGCCCGGTAGAACTCGTCGAGGAAGAAGTAGGTGTTGCGCAGGTACTGCCAGTCGCGGACCACCGAGGTGTCGACCGAGGCTCCGCCCTTGTAGGTCTTGCGGTTGCTCTTGCTCTTCTCGTGGCTGGCGATGGTGGTGAAGGCCAGGGGGCCCAGCCGGCCCTTGGCGCGGATGCCGAAGAGCCCCTTGTTCTGCTGGCGGAAGCCGACGAAGCGGGTGGAGGGGAGCTCGAGGGTGGTGTTCCCGGCCTGGACCTCCTGGAAGATGGCGTCCTCGTCCCCCTTGTAGTCGAGCTTGATCTGGTTGGCGAGCTGGTCGCCCAGGCCGCTGGTGAAGGCCGAGCCCAGGCTCTCGGTGTCCTGGTTGATCCGGATGTTGATCAGCTCGCCGACCTTCCCCTCCACGGTGAACTCGGAGTTCTGCTCCATCCGCAGGGAGGGGAACTTCGAGGGGCCGCCGGCCGCGGTGCGGACCTCCCCGGCGGTCCACTCGCTCTTGCCGGCGATGGTGATGGTCCGGTGGCCGCTCAGCGAGAGGGTCGGGCCCTCCTCCCCGACGATGCGGCGCAGGGTGCGCGATTCGGGGAACGGCACGCTCCACTTGAACCGCTCCCGGTCGGCCCGGAGCTGGCGCACGGCGGCGCCGCGGAACCCCCGCCGCAACTGCTCCTGCCAGAGCGACCGGCGCCGATGGCCATACTCGAAGTCGAGGTACTGATCCAGGGAGAGGTACACGGGAGGGCCGTCGCTGAACCCGCTGACCATCCGGCGGTACGCGGCGCCGGTCGAGTCGACCTCGGTCGCGAAGCTGAACAGACCGGCCCGGGTCATCGGCAGCAGGGGCTGCCCCGGACCGAACCGCACCGACGGCTCGACCCCCGAGACCCGTTCGGCCAGCGGCCCGTACAGGTCCGGAGGCCGAAGCCCGGCCGCGGCCGCGGCCAGCACGGGGAACAGCACGACCAGGACGGCGACGAGCCGCGTCAGACGGGCAAGCCGGCGATCGCGGATATCGGCCGCGGACAGGATGGAGATCTTCGACAGGTCGTGTACGCGCATGATGCCGAGGGTTAGGCCCCCGCAACGGGGGAGCTGCACTCGAGGAACCGGACGTGCACCACGCGCGATAGGCGGTCTCCGCAGAGCGGAAAGACGGTGAGCGGAGAAAGCCGGCGGCGAACCACCGGGGGATGAGTCGCTGCTAACATAGCACACGGCCGGCGTAAGTTCAAGGCGGTCCGGGTCCTGGACGGAAGATGGACGCAAGACCCGTGCCGGCCGGTTCACGGACCGCCGGGAAGGGCACGGCGGGAGGCCTGACCCTATATTCGGACGTACCGGCCTCGCCGATGCCGTCGTCCGTCACTCCCTGGTCCACCGCGGGTGACAGTCCTGTGTCTGCCCTTACCCAGCGCTGCTGCCGACCTTGACGATCCTCTCGCGCTATCTGCTCAAGGAACACCTGGCCCCGTTCGGCCTGGGGCTGGCGCTGATCCTCTTCGTCCTGGTCATGGACGTCGTCCTGCAGATGCTGGACCAGGTGCTCAGCAAGGGGCTGTCCCCGGGTCTGGCCGGCCAGTTGCTGCTGTTCAACCTGGCCTGGATCATCGCCCTGGCCGTGCCGATGGCGGTGCTGATCGCGGTGCTGATGGCCTTTGCCCGCCTGGCGGCCGACCACGAGATCCTCGCCGCCAAGGCCTGCGGCGCCAGCCTGTCCCACCTGCTGCGGCCGGTGCTCCTGGCGGCCGTGGTCCTGGCCGGGCTGATGGTCCTCTTCAACGACCTGGTACTGCCCGACTGGAACCACCGGGCCCGCAACATCGCCACCAGCCTCAAGCGCCGCAAGGCCGCCCTGGTCCTCAAGGAGAAGCAGGGGATCTTCATCCACGACCTGGGGCGGTACAGCCTGCTGGTGCGCCAGGTCGACGAGCGCGAGAACCGGCTCGCCGGGATCACCATCCACGAGACCGGCGACGTTGGCCAGCCGACCACCCTGCACGCCCCCGGCGGGCACCTCCAGCTCCTGGGGGACGGCTCGTATATCAAGCTCACCCTCGAGGACGGGGAGTTCTTTCAGCCCGACCAGGACGACCCCGCGTCGTTCGTGCGGGGCTCGTTCCGGCGCCAGGTGCTCCACATCCAGGACCCCCAGCGGGCCTGGCGGTTCCAGGGCTCCACCTACCGGAGCGACCGCGAGATGGACATCGCCGAGATGCGCCGGGCGGTGCAGGAGCGCCGGGTCGAGCAGGGACGGGGCAGGATCCTGATCGATTCGCTGACCGCGCGGCTGGCCTCGCTGCAGACTCAGGAACCGCCCGAGCCGGGAACCGACCAGGAGCTGACGCGGGCCCGCGAGCGGCTGGAGCAGGAGCGCCGCCTGACGGTCAGCCGCGGCCATCGGATCGACGAGCTGCTGGTCGAGATCCACAAGAAGTTCTCCATCCCGGTGGCCTGCCTGGTCTTCGTGCTGGTCGGAGCCCCCTTGGGCGTGGCCGTGCGCCGCCGCGGGGCCGCGGTATCGGTCGGCATCAGCCTGCTGTTCTTCTGGATCTACTGGATGTTCCTCATCGGCGGCGAGGAGCTGGCCGACCGCGGCTTCGTCTCCCCGGCGGCGGCCATGTGGGCCCCCAACCTCCTCTTCGGCCTGATCGGCTGGCAGCTCGCCCGGGTGGTCCTGCTCGACCGGCCCTGGCTCCCCTGGCGCGGTCGACGGCGGACCTGACCGTGCGCCTCCTCGACCGCTACCTCCTCCGCCGCTACCTGGTCAGCCTGTCGCTGAGCATCCTCGGCCTGCTCCTGGTGGCCGTGGTCGTCGACCTCACCGAAAGCCTCGACACCTTCATCGACCACCAGGCCGCTCTTGGCCAGGTCCTGCGCTACTACCTCTATCGCGCCCCGTACTGGATCGCCCTGACCCTGCCGGTGGCCGCCCTGCTGG
>JBAZUN010000065.1:14377-19066 GCA_041661365.1 Candidatus Latescibacterota bacterium | reverse complement strand
CCCCTTGACGACGGGCCAGAGGACCACCGCCTCCACCAACAGGAGCCCACGATGATCACCCTCAGCAGCGCCTTCGAGTGCGGGAACGGGAAGCGGATCCAGCCGCTCGGGGAGGACCGGTTCCGGATCGAGGTGGACGGCGACAAGCAGGGCGGGTACTGCGTCTACTTCTGCTTCGAGATCGCCAACAGCGGCCCGGAGCAGCGGGTGACCGTCGAGTTGTGGGAGGACTCGCAATTCGGCGGACCGACCGGGTTCCCGGTCTTCTTCCCCACGACCATCTGGGTGCGGCCGGGAACGCGGGAGCGCTTTAGGCCGCTGCACGAGAGCGTCCCCGAGCTGCTGGGCGATCACGTGGTCTTCTCCGTGCCGGTCGCCGCCGAGGGGCGGGCCGTGGTGGCGATGACCTACGTCGCGCCGTACAGTCAGGTCACGCGGCAACTGCAGGACCTGGCCAAGGAGCACCCGGACCGGTGCGCCCTCTTTTCGCTGGGCCGGTCGGCGCAGGGGCGGGAGATCCTGGGGCTACGCGCCGGCACCCCGGGCCGGCCACGGGTCTACTGCATCGCCGGCCAGCACCCGCACGAGCACCCGGGGGTCTGGGCCACGGCCGGGATCGCCGACTTCCTCTCCTCGCGTCTGCCCGAGGCCGAGGCCCTGCGGCAACAGGTGGAGGCGTGGATCGTGCCGATGGTCAACCCGGACGGGAACGTGGCCGGGCGGAACGCCTTCAACGCCGAGGGGCTGGATCTGTACCCGGCCTTCGGCGCGTCACCCGACGCACCCGAACCAGAGGCCCACGAGAGCCGGCTCCTTTGGGCCTGGGCGACCGGGGAGAAGCCCGACCTGTGGATGAACTTCCACGCCTACACCGGTTGGAAGGAGAACAGCGAGTTCCCGTACGAGGGGTGGTACGAGGTCGCGGACCGCGGCCTGTTCCAGGATCCCGGTCAGCGGCGGCTCTACGAAGCCCTCTGCGACACCGTGCGGCTGGAGACCGACGCGCCGTCCACCCACGAGGTGGCCAGCGTCCACGCGGAGAACACCCTCTGTCACCAACTGGCCAAGCGCTACGGTATCCCGCACCTCTTCTACGAGCTGAACTGCGCCACCAGCGGGAAACACCGGGCCGCACGGGTGGGCACCCACGTCTTCCGCCAGGCGGTCCAGACCCTGCTGCACCATCGATAAAGCTCGCGGGCTTTACCAGGCGCCCCGCCTCGGCCGTCGAAGTCGTTGTCCGCTGATCGCCGCAGGACCTGGGAACGCTACTTCTCGAACAGCCGGGCCGAGTTGTCCCAGAGGATCTGCTGTTTCACCGTATCGCTGGCCCGGCAGTGGAGCACCCGCCCGAGCTGATACGGCAGGTCCATGATCGGGAAATCAGAGCCGGCCACGATCTGCTGCACCGGCATCTGCGCCAGCAACCGGTCAAAGGCCCCGCGCTCCATCCCGGAGCCGGTCGCGTCCAGCACCAGATTGGGCAGCTCGTTGGCCAGCGCGATATACGGCGCGATCCCCTCGGGCGGACCGGCGGCGTAGTGCGCCGCCACCCAGGTCATGTTGGGCAGCTCCCGGAGCAGATGGTCGAGGAACGGGACCGCGGGAGAGCCGTGGACCAGGACCGGCAGTCGCCGCTCGTGGGCCAGCTCGTACGCGCGGCGGTATAAAGGCGATTCGGCGGGGGTGGCGTGGGTGCCGCAGTGCACCTTGATCCCCACCATGCCGGGCTGGTCGAGGAGGCGCTCGAACTCCTGCGGCGCGTCGGCGTGATAGGAGGGCGAGAAGACGGCGTACCCGTAGATGCGGCCCGGATGTTCAGCGATGGCGCGCCTCAGCCGCTCGTGGCCGGCTTCGGGATCGTTCTCGATGCAGCTCATGTCGCTGAGCGTGATCCGCTCGACCCCGATCTGATCCATCCGCCGCACGGTGCCCGCGGCGTCGTGGACCGGATAGTGAAGCCGATGCCAGGGGCCGAGGTGGGCATGGGCGTCCCAGACCCTGAACCCGCCCGGTCCCACCGGCCAGGCGGCCGGCATGCTGGTAGCGCTGACCTCGATTCCAAGCAGTCGCCGGGCGTTGTTGCCGGCGACCTCGGCCCGTTGCTCGGATGTGAGCTTGCTCCCTTGGACGGTCGCGATCGCTCCGCCCGGATCGTACTGGGGCATGCCGCTGCCGAAGAGGATCCGACTTGGCCCGAATCGCTCGCCGATCTCCTCGAGGCATTCGGCGGACTGCAGGTACGAGGTCTCAAGAAGCAAGTTGGGGTGGACGGCCCAGAGGGGGTACAGGGCTCGGGTGGTCGCACCACCCTCGCGCAATAGAACGATCGGGAGCCGTGGGTACGCCTCGCAGATCTCGAACAGGGCATCCCAGGGCGAGAGCTGCGACCAGTGGGTACGGTCGAGGTCGAGGATCACCGGGAAACGGTGCGCCTGCATGACCGCCAGCAGCGGTCCGAGCACGCGGCGGCTCACGGGGAACAGATGCTGCCCGGGGATCAGGCGCAGGGCCTTGACCCCGTGCGCGCGCATCTGACGGACCAGTTCCTCGGGCCCGGGCATCCCGTCCGTGGCCGCCGGCAACCCGACCCAGCAGGGGAAGAGCCGCTCGCGGTGCCTCTCCAGGTCCTCGAGCAGCCGTCGGTTCCCCTCGACCGGATGTCCGAACCGGGCGTGGCTCGAATAGACCAGGGCCTGCCCGATCCGGTATCGATCCATCTCCCGCAGCAGGTCAGCGGCGCCGGCAAAGCTGTTCTCCACGCCGGTCGACGGTGGTCCGAGCATGACGTTGAGGTCGAATAAGGCCATGGTGTTCCTTCGCGGTAGGGGTCGCCTGGTTCGACGCCGGGCAAGCCCACGAGGTACCCCGGTCCAACCTGGCCGTGCGAAAGGTGACCGGTCGCTTCCTCCCGGTCAAGCGAGCAGGCGGAGACCGGCCCTTGACGGCCCGCCGACCGGAGGGCTTCGTATGGGCGCACCGTTGTCTTGGCGAGCGCGGCCCCCGTCCTGCCGGGGGTGGGGCAGCAGGATTCACTTGGCTTCAGCGATTGAACGAAGATCCTTCGGCAACCAGCGCACCACGTCCATGAGAGGGCACCGATGACCACCGACCGACTCGCCCTGGAGGGAGGCACCCCCGCGGTGTCCGAGCCGCTCCGGGAAGGCTGGAAGCAGATCACCGAGGTGGAGAAGCAAGCCGTGCTCGAGCTGATGGACCAGGGGATCCTGTCCGTCGGGTCGGGTGGGGTGATCGGCGCCCTGGAGGGGGAGTTCAGCGCCTTCATCGGCCGGCGGTACGCCCTGGCCTGCTGCAACGGCACCAGCACCCTGCACTCCGCGTACGTGGCCGCTGGGGTCGGTCCGGGCACCGAGGTCATCGTGCCGGCCTACACCTGGCACGCCACGGTGACCCCCGTCCTGCACGCCAGCGCCACCCCGGTGTTCGCCGAGATCGACCGACGCACCCTCTGTCTGGACCCCGACGACGTCGAGCGCCGGATCACCCCGCGGACCCGGGCGATCTGCGTCGTGCAGGTGTGGGGGAACGTGCCGGACATGCACCGCTTCCGCGCCCTGGCCGACCGCCACGGCCTGATCCTCATCGAGGACGCCAGCCACGCGCACGGCGCGGTCTGGCAGGACCGCAAGGTCGGCGGCTTCGGCGATATCGCCTGCTTCAGCATGCAGGGGTCCAAGGCAGTCAGCGGCGGCGAGCTGGGCATGGTGCTGACCGACCGGCCCGAGCTCTACGACCGCATGCTCCTCCTGGGGCACTTCGGCCGCATCGACCAGGGCCAGGCCGGGCCGACCTTCCCCGGGATCGGCGACATGAGCCTGGGCAGCAAGTACCGCGCTCATCCGTACGCCGCGGCCATCGCCCGCTGTCACCTGGCCCGGCTCCCCGAGCTGAACCGGTTGCGCACCCGCAACTACGCCATCCTCAACGAGATCCTGCGGGAGGTGCCGGGGATCGGGGTGGTGGAGCCGTTGCCTGGGGCGCAACGCGGCGGGTACCTGGAGTTCAAGTTCGTCGTCGACGAGCAGGCCCTCGGCATCACCCGCGAGCAGTTGGCCGAGGCCTGTCAGGCGGAAAAGGCGCCGGTCAAGGTGGACCGCTATTCGGCGCTCAACTTCACCTACGGCCTGCTGCACCTGGCGCCGCTCTACAACTCCTTTGACCGGACCGGTCTCGGTGGATGCTTCTACGACCCGCAGCGGCCGGAGCTGGCCCGCGGTCTGGGGTACAAGCTCGGCGACCTGCCGGTCACCGAGGACCTGTGCACCCGAGTGATCGGCACCCCTGCCTTCACCGACGTGCCCGAGCGCGCGGTCGAGCAGGTCGGCCTGGCGATGAAAAAAGTCGCCCTGCAGGCCGACCGGGTTGCCCGACTGCTCTCCAAGGACGGGATTTAAAAAACCACGAACCTGCGCCGCTGCCGCAGGTCCACACCACGGGAGGCCTCGAGATGCTCCAGAGCTATCAGATCACGGAAGGCGGCCTGGTCCTGGACGGTGCCGAGGGCCCCCGGCTGAGCATCTACACGAATCCCGATGCCGCCGAGAAGCAACGCCTGATCTCCTCCCTAAGTATCGACGAGCATACGCTCCAGTCGGCGCTGGACCCGGATGAGGTCTCCCGCGTCGAGTTCGCGCCCGACCACGTTTCCCTCATCTGGAAGCGTCCGAC
>JBAZUN010000065.1:9135-14367 GCA_041661365.1 Candidatus Latescibacterota bacterium | reverse complement strand
TCGGCGTCTCGTCGGTCGGCGCTTTTCTCTATCAGGACCAGCTCGTGGTGGTGGCCACCGACGCAATGCCTCTACCCGGACCCAAGCAACTCCGCCGGCCTACCGGATCGGTCGACGCGGTGCTGAGTCTGCTCAACGATACCGTCCACCACTACCTGGGACACCTGAAGGTGATCAACCAGATCTCTCGGGACGTGCAGCAGAAGATCAACACCGCCATGGAGAACGAATACCTGATCCAGATGTTCACCCTCGGCGAGAGCCTGACCTACTACCTCAGCGCCATCAGCAGCAACAACATCATGCTGGCCAGGCTCCGCAACAACGCGGAGAAGCTCGGGCTGTCGGCGGTGCAGGCCGAATACCTGGACGACATCGTCATCGAGAGCAACCAGTGCTACCGCCAGGCCGAGATCTACTCCAGCATCCTCTCGGGCCTGATGGACGCCCGCGGCACCCTGGTCAACAACAACATGAACGTGCTGATGAAGAACCTGACCATCATCAACGTGGTCTTTCTCCCTCTCAACCTGATCGCCAGCATCGGCGGGATGTCCGAATACTCCACCATGACCCAGGGAATGAATATCTATCTGTCCTTTGGGATCTTCGCCCTGGCCATGGTCGCCATCGGCTGGCTCACCACCCTCTTCCTGCGGCGCTGGCCCTCGTTTCACGGGAATCCCCGCCGGTCCTGACCTTCCACCCCCGCATCTGCCAGAAAATAGACGAGCCCGCCCGGTCAGCGAGGTGACCGAGCGGGCTCTCGGGGCGGGAACTACACGGCCTTAGCGGGTACCAGTCACCTCCGCCTCGGGCAGAACTATGAGGGTCTCCTCTGCCACGGTCGCCGGTTTCAGGTGGGTCACGGCCCGGAAGACGAAGACCACCAGGGCCAGGGCGCCGGCGATGATGATCAGGTCAGGCACCAGCCGCCACTGGCCGATGAACTTGACCATCGGCTGCTCGTAGAACGCCGCGCTGCGCGCGTGCCACAGACCGTTGCGGTAGCTGTCCCAGGTCTGCAGGAAGCCGACCGGAAGCAGGGTGAAGATAGCCATCAGGAAGAGGCCACCGTTGGTCGCGGCAAAGCCGAAGCGCAGCAGGCGGTTGTTCCAGTGCTTAGGCTCGACGATGCCGCGGAGGGCGAAGAGCATCAGCCCCAGCGCCAGCATGCCGTAGGTGCCGAACAGGGCCGTGTGGCCGTGGTTCATGGTCAGATAGGTAGAGTGCTCGTAGTAGTTGACCATCGGCGTGGTGATGATGAAGCCGAAGACCCCGGCCCCGAGGAAGGCCCACAGACTCGAGGCGCCGAGGAAGAGGAGGGGCCACTTGTACGGGAACGACTCCTCCGTGGCCGGCGAGTGGCGGCTGTCGAGGATCACCTTGAGCAGGAGCAGGGCGATCGGCACCGGTTCCATGGTGGAGATCACGCCGCCCAGGGACAGCCAGAGGTCGGGATCGCCGAACCAGTAGTAGTGGTGCCCGACGCCGATGATCCCCGAGAACAGGGCCAGGCTTGCCGTCAGGTACGCCGCCCGCAGGGCCTTGCGCCGGGGCGCCAGACCGAGGGTGATCACCACGTAGGCAGCGGCCGCCGCGGCGAAGAACTCGAAGATCCCCTCCACCCAGGTGTGGACCACCCACCAGCGCCAGAAGTCGGCGATGGTCAGGTGGGTGCGCGGCGAGTAGAACAGGCCGAAGGCGAAGAAGGAGACGATGGCCACGGCGGCGAAGGTGAAGAACGGGACCGCGTCCCAGCGGTCCTGGCCGCGGGCCAGCGAGCCCTTGACCGCGCGGCCGACGATGAACAGCCAGGCGATCAGGCCGCCGAAGAGGAGGATCTGCCAGAGGCGGCCGAGCTCGAGGAACTCCCAGCCCTGGTGGCCGATCCAGAACCAGGCACTGCCGGCCATCCCCTTGATCCCCAGCGCGGTGCCGGTGAGAGCGCCCACCGCCACCAGGAGCACGGCGGCGAAGAGCAGATCGACCAGCAGGCCCTGGTGCCGCGGCTCGTGCTTGCCGGCGATCGGGGCCAGGTACATGGCGGCGGCGATCCACGCGGTGGCGATCCAGAAGATCGCCAGTTGCAGGTGCCAGGTCTTGGGCAGGTTGTACGGGATGTTGTCGGCGATCTCCCGGAGGCCGTAGAACTCGCCGGGATGGACCGTGTAGTGCGCCATCAACCCGCCCATCATCAACTGCAGGAAGAAGAGGAGCATGACCACCAGGAAGTACTTGGCCGTCTTCCGCTGCGACGAGGTGATCGGCAGGTCGATCAGCTTGGCCGCCACCCGGTGGTCCAGCGTCACCCCGGAGTCGTCGCGGTCGAAGCCGAAGCGGAAGAAGACGGCCAGGGTGGCCCCGAGCGCCAGCATGAAGCCCGCCAGCGAGGCGATCGACCAGCCGACCGCCGAGGCGGCCAGCTCGTTGCCGACGCTGCGGTCCGGGGGCCAGTTGTTGGTGTAGGTCAGCTCCTTCCCAGGCCGCAGGGTGCCGGCGGCCCAGGCGGTCCAGTAGAAGAAGTCGGCCAGGTCGCGGCGCTCCCGCGCTTCCTTGACCGCTCCGGCGGAGACCGCGGTCCCCTTGTCCCCCTGGCCGAAGACCCGGTCCCAATGGCCGCGGATCTCCTTGAGGGCCGCCGCTTGGGCCGTGGTCAGGGAGAGCTGTCCGGTAGCCTTGCGGTACCGGTTCTCCTTCAATTCGGCGATGACCTGCTGGTCGATCCCCGCCTTCTCCTGGGAGCCGAGCGATTCGTACGGCGTGCCGTACCGCTCTCGGGCGCGGAACTCCCGCATCCGCTCGCCCACCAGGTGAAGGGTGGTCGCCGAGTAGTCATTCCCCCTGTAGGTGCCGTGGCCCCACACCGAGCCGTTGTCCATCAGGCCGTACTTCTGCCAGACGGCCTGGCCGGCGTAGAGATCCTCCTGGGTAAAGAGCACCTCGCCGTCGGGATCGACCACCGCGGTGGGGTACGGCGGCGCGGCTTCGTAGGTGAACCACCCCCCGACCAGGGTAATGGCCATGGCACCGAACAGCGAGAAGAGAAACAGGGCCTTGAGCGGTTTGGAGATCATCGCATCGCCTCCTTGGCGGACGATTGAAGTAACCGGCTTATTAGTAGAGCGTCCGAGAAATAACTTGGCATTCGCGGACCGATTCATCCCGGCCAGCGTCGTTCCGCTCACTTTCTGTATCTTCCCCTCGATACAGGGCGTTCGCGCGCCTAGCTGACCGGGCGCCTCGGCCCGCTCGGTGACACAACCTATTTCTCGGACGCTCTACTAGTCGCCGTGGTGGCAGCAGACGTGGCAGCCGGAACCAGCGCCACTGGCAACCGTCATGAGCACTGGTCCTGACGCCAGCTCCTCGGCCAAGGCCAGACAGCGCTGAGGCGCACCCGTGGCCCGGTCCGCGGCCTCCTGCGCGGCGAACCGGGCGGCCAGCGCCTGATGGTCAGCCGGAGTCAGGGCGCGCTCGGCCATGGGGTACAGGATGCCGTCTTCCTTCTGGATATGGCCCAGAAGCAGTTCGGCGTAGGCCTGCGCCGCTTGCGCAAAGGCCTCGACGGCGGCCCGGTCGCCAGCCGCGGCAGCCTCGACGGCGGTGGTCATGGCCCGCACGCAAGCCCGTCCCTGTTCGTGCTCGAAGAGCATCACGGCCAGCGGGCCCTGTTCCTGGGAGAACCCACGCTCGGCCATCAGGGCGAAGAGGTGCCCCTCCTCCTTGGCGTGGTGGCACCCGTCGGCGAAGTCGCGGATGAACTCGAGAGCGTCGAGGGCCGGCTGGCGCTCAAGCCGGCCTTCGTCCAGGGCCGCGTCGGCCACGGTCACGAGCCGGTTGATCACGCGCTCAATCGTGCGGTGCTCCTGCATGAGGATCTCGATCGGGGTCATGGGGTTTCCTTCTGGTTGGCGATCTTGGACAGGAAGTTTCTAGGGACTCCGGTCCCCGCGGCGATCTCGCGAGACTGGGCCGTCCCCAGGTGGTCGCGTTCGGCGATATAGCCATGACGCGCAGGGCATGGACCGCGGTCTGCTGCAGCATTCCAACCTCTTCATGCAGATATTAAGACCTTTTCATCTGAATGTCAAGTATGCTGGTATGCCTTGGAATTCTTCCCAGGCCGACAGAAAAAGCACCTCAAGAACTCGGGCGTTATGATGACGTAGGCAGAAGCCAATCTAGAGACCGATGCGATTAGTGACCGACTGCTGGGATTGACAAAAGAGTTCTTAGTCTTTTGATTGTCTTCCCGGCCGGCTCACCCGAGCGAAGGCCATCAACCTATCATTCCCGCCCCGAGGTACCGGCTTGCCCAGCGATCCAGAGTTCGCCCCCAGGTTGTTTGAGGCCAGACCAGACCGCGCCGCACCAGCCGCTCCGGGGTGGGGTTGGCGCCTGATGGCGGTCGTCGCCTTCCTGCTCGTCGGCGCCCACTTTCTGCGGGGGGGCGAGGTGGGTCTGGTAGCCGTTGCCCTGGGAGCAGCCGGTGCTGCTTGCCTGGGCCGAAGCTCCTGGATCCGGTGGGTGCTGGTAGGCCTGCTGATCGCGGCAGCGGGGGTCTGGGTGCAGACCGGGGTAGCCCTGGTCGAGGCCCGCCTGCATGCCGGTGGTCCCTGGCTCCGCCTAGCCCTGATCCTGACCAGCGTGACCGGCTTCACCCTGGCCACCGGCCTGATCCTGGCCGGGTCGCGCGGTCGCCGTCTTTTCCCCGCCCAGGCCACCACCACCCGCCTTCAGGTCACGGTCTTCGCCGCGGTCGCCGTGATCCTGGCCGCGCTGCACCAGACGGTACCCAGGCCGCTCCTCCTGGCCGAGCGGTACCTGCCGGGGTGGGGCTGGCTTGAGCTCTTCCTGGTGGCGACCTATGCCGCCGTGGTCAGCGCCCTGCTGCTGGATCCCAATCGATCGATCCGCACCAGGATCTGGGTCTGGGGAGGATTCTCGGTGGTCTTCTTCACCCAGCTCGGCCTGGGGATCCTGGGGCTGGAACGGATGCTGATGACCGGCCAGCTCCACCTGCCGATCCCCGCCCTCATCCTGGCCGGACCGCTCTACCGCGGCGAAGGGATCTTCATGCTGGTGCTCTTCCTGGCCACGGTCGTCCTGGTCGGACCGGCGTGGTGCAGCTACCTCTGCTACATCGGGGCCTGGGACGGGGCCGCGAGCACCTGTCGGCGGGTCAGCACCCCGCTCCCCGCGTGGGTCAGCCGGGTTCGGGTGGCGATC
>JBAZUN010000065.1:0-9125 GCA_041661365.1 Candidatus Latescibacterota bacterium | reverse complement strand
GATCCTGGTGGCGGTGCTGATCGCGGCCTTCGTCCTCCGTCAGCTCGGTGCCCCGCTGGCCGTTGCCGTGCTCGCGGCAGCCGCCTTCGGGCTCCTCGGGGTCGGCCTGATGCTCACGGTCTCGCGCCGGCTGGGCACCATGGCTCACTGCCGGGTCTGGTGCCCGGCCGGTCTGGCAGCCGACCTGCTGGGCAAGGTCTCGCCCTGGCGCATCCGGGTCAGCGAGGACTGCACCCGCTGCGGCCGCTGCATCGCCGCCTGTCGGTACGACGCCTTGTCCCTCACCCGACTGGAGCAGGGACGGCCGGGGCTGAGCTGCTCCCTGTGCGGCGACTGCGTCTCGGTCTGCCCGCACGCGGCCATCACCTATCGCCTCCCCGGGACCTCTCCCCAAATGGCGCGGACCATCTTCGTCGGTCTCGTCGCCGTCCTCCACGCCGTCTTCCTGGCCGTGGCCCGGATCTAGCCTCGTCTTCCCACCGCAGCCAGCACCCCCCGGCTTGACAGGCCCGATGGCCTGGCTCTATGTATCCCCTCCCGATTGACCTCGTCCCTGCCGCCGCGGCGCGGCACCAGGTTTCGCTCAGCCACCCGGCGGTTCTGATCTGACCAGCGACCCGGTTCTGCCCAGCTTCCTCCTGCTGATCGCCACCGTGGTGCTGGCGACCCTGCTCTGGCCGGTGAACCGCTGGGTGATGGGTCGCGGCGGCAGACCCGAGGCCTTCGGCTTGGCCACCGCGGTCACGGCAGCGTTGATCTCCTCGCCGCTGGCTTTGGCGTCCGGACAATCCCTGGCCGACCCGGTGGTCTGGTCCGTCGGCGCCGTCATCGGCGTGGCCTTCGCCGTCGGCTACTTCATGGTCATCATGCACTGCCTCAGGATCGGACCGACCGGGCCGACCGCGGCGGTCAACAACATGGGGCTCGTGTGGCCGGTGGTCGCGGGTCTGGTCTGGCCCGAATCCCGCTCCCTCGGCTGGGAGCTGGTCAGCGGCCTCGCCCTGGTCGTGGTGGGACTGGCGCTCTTCGGCGTCGCCTCGTCCCGCGCGCCGGCCGTGACCGGCCTCTCCCGGCGGTGGGTCGCCTGGGTCCTGCTGGGCTGGCTCCTGGCCGGCGTGTCGATGACGGCGCAGTACGTCGGGACCGTGCTGGTCCCCGACGGACCGCTGGCCCTGACCGCGGCCTTCTACCTCGTCGCCGTGCTGGTCCTGACCGCGATCCTGGGCCGCCGCGGGCGCCTCTCCCTGAGCCGCCTCGAGCTCGCCGGCGGGGCCGTCAACGGATTGATCTCGGCCGCGGCCATGGTCACCACCCTGCTCTCCCTGCGCCACTTCCGCGCCGAGATCGTCTTCCCGGTGACCGTGGCCCTGCCGATCCTCCTGGTGCTGCTGCTCTCGGCGGCCGTGTATCGGGAGCGACTGACGGTGCTGTCCTGGGCCGCGTGCGCGACCGGAGGCGCCGGGCTGGTGGTGCTGACCCTCACCCGTTAACGCCGCGGTCGACCGCCGACCGACCTCGTGAAAGGAGCGTGCCGATGACCTCCCAGGAGCGGGTTCACCTGGCCCTGTCGCACCGCGAGGCAGACCGCGTCCCGATCTCCGACTTCCCCTGGGGCACGACCGAAGCCCGCTGGCACCAGGAGGGGCTCCCGGCCGGGATCTCCGCGGCCGAGTACTTCGGCTTCGAGCTGTGGGGCTTCTGGGGGGATAACTCCCTGCAGCTCGAAACCCGCGTCCTGTCCGAGGACGAGCAGTGCACCGTGGCCACCGGGGCCGACGGCCAGACGGTGAAGAACTGGAAGGGACGCACCTCCACCCCGGAGCTGGTCGATTTCACCGTCACCTCCCGCGAGCGGTGGGAGGAGGTCAAGCCCCGGATGGTCTACAACGACCGCCGCGTCGACTGGACCGGGGCCCAGGCGGGGTACGAGCGGGCCCGGGCCAAGGGGCTGTTCACCTACCTGGGCTGGGGGCCGGGGTTCACCAAGGTCTGCAACATGGTGGGGCCCGAGCGCTGTCTGATGGCCATGGTGGAGGAGCCGGAGTGGGTCCGTGACATGTTCATGACCGACGCCCGGGTGTGCGCCGCCATCGCCGAGGAGGTGCTGGCCCACGGGCTGGACGTGGACGCCGGGTGGATCTTCGACGACCTGGGGTACAAGCTCAAGGGCTTCTTCTCACCGGCGGCCTATCGCGAGCTGCTGATGCCGGCCCACCAGCTCGTCTGCCAGGCGTTCAAGCGGCACGGCAAGCCGATGATCCTGCACAGTTGCGGGTACGTGACCGAGTTCGTCCCCTTGTTCATCGAGGCCGGCTTCGACTGCCTGCAGCCGCTGGAGGTGAAGGCGGGGAACGACCTGGTCGCCCTCAAGGAGCGGTACGGGGACCGACTGGCCCTGATGGGAGGGATCGACGCGCGGGCGATGGCGGATCCCGACCCGGCGGTGATCGAGCGCGAGATCGCCGCCAAGGTCCCCCGGGCCAGGCAGGGCGGCGGGTACCTCTTCCACTCGGATCACTCGGTGCCGGACAACGTCAGCTTCGCCCAGTACTGCCGGGTGATGGAGCTGGCCGCGCACTACGGGAGGTTCTGAGCCCGGCCGCCGCGGTCAGAGCACCGAAGAGGTCGCGGTCGAGCCGCGCCGTGAACGCCTCCCAGTCGGCCGCGTGGCGGTACAGGGCCATCGCCGCCAGGCTCTTGGTCAGCAGCGCGTCCCGGTAGTCCCGCAAAGCCGGAGCGCTCAACAGCCGCAGAACCCGGCCTGGACCGACCCGCTCGAGGAGAACCCGCGGCACGTACGCCTCCAGGGCCGCGGCCACCAGCGACCGCCGAGCGAGGATCTCCGGCAACCGGTGGTACAGCCGCTCCTGCAGGGCGAAGAGCCACTCGCTGGTCTCCACCGACAGCGCGCACAGCGGCGTTCCGGTCCGCGCGTGCAGGGCCAGCAGCATGCGGGTCTCGGCCTCGGCGTTGCGCCGGATCAGCCCGAAGACGGCGCGGATCAGCTCCAGGCGGAGACCCGGGTCACCCAGCAGGATCTCCTCGTACCGCTCTCCGAGCAGGAAGGCCGGCAGCACCTCGGCGACCGAGCTGCTGGTGACGCCCCCCTTGTTGGCCGAGGAATCCCGGATCTGCAGAATCTTCGTCTCCCGCGCGATCACCTCGCGGGCCGCGTCGTCGAAGAAGACGTTGGCCCCCTCGACGATGACCCGCAGCTCGCGGAACAGCTCGAGAAAGGCCCGCACGTTCCCGCCGTTGATCGTGTCCTTCAGGCCGCCGCACGGCACGAAGAGTTCGATCCCCGCGCCGGCCACCCAGGGTCGCATCACCGGATCGGTGAGGCAGGCGCGGTGGAAGTAGACGCCGTCCTCCACCGACCGGCCGCCGGGCAGCGGCGCCGGTCCCGGAACCCGGGGAACCCTGAAGCCACCGCGACTCAACCGCGCGGCCGGATAGTCCAGGCTGTTCAGCCGCGGCTTCGCGTGCCGCGCCAGGGCCAGCCTGAGCAGCTCCTCCCGGGACAGCCCGGCCGGGTCGAAGAGGACCGAGCCGCCGTCGACGACCAGGCAGGTGCGGCCGCGGAAGGACTGGAGCTGGTTGGCGCCCAGGTCGCCGTCCGGGCCACCGGTCATCATCAGGCGGGTCTCGGCCTCGTCGATCCCCAACTGCTCCAGCACCGTCCGCAAACAGGCCATCACCCCCATGGTGGTCATGCCGCTGGCGTCGATCCGGTCCTCGAGACAGGCCCGGATCCGCTCCACCTCGGTCGTCACCAGAGGCGGCGCGCCTTCCAGCAGCAACTCGGTCCCGGCCTCTCCCCGCGGGATCAGGCCGAAGACCCGGCCGTCCCGGGTCAGGCCGTACGCGTCGTGGGGGATGCCGGTGCTCTTGCCGGTGGTCAGGGTGCGCCAGTACCGGTACCCGCGCTCGCGCCCCCGCAGGGCGATGGCGTCCATGAACGGCGCCGTCCCCTCGTCGGGGCCGAAGAAAACCATCTCCGGTCGTCCCAGGTAGTCGATCACCTCGGCCGAGGGCTGCACCAGGTCCATGATCCCCTCGGTAACGTCGAAGACGGCGCTCAGCCCGTCGCCGGCGTACTCGACCGCCGGGACGATCACCCCCTTGGCGCCGCTCTCGGCGATGTCCTTGTGCTTGAGCCGCTGGGCCACCGGACCGAGGGCGTAGTTCAGCAGCGGCATGCCGTCCAGCTCGTTCTCGTAGGTCCCGGCCGTGACCCGAACCAGGCGCAGTCCGCCGCGGGCGATCTCCTCGGCCCGCATATGCGTACCCACGGCGTAGAAACCGACGACGAAGAAGACCCCGTGCACCCGGCCGGGGTAGACCAGGGGATCGAGCACGACCGGATCGAGGCGGAAGGCGCAGGACCGCTTCCGCACCTTGTAGAAGCTGGTCTTGTGCACCTGGGTAACCAGGCGGGTCATGAAGTCGAAGATGCGATGGCTGGTCTGGTCGTCGACGAACAGCACCGCGGCCCGTCGCCGCAGGGCCTCGAACTCGGCCTTCGGCACCGGCACCTTTCGCCCGGCGCGGCGGCGCGGGTTGAACCGCCGGTCGAAGAGGGCGTAGAGGTGCTTGACCAGCTCGGGGTGCTCGCGGATGGCGGTGAGGATCGTCTTGCGGGTGTACTCGGCCCGATCCGAGTCGAAGATCCGATGGGCCAGGGCGTCGCGCAGCTCCTTGCGGACCAGCCCCTCGGCGATGTCCCGGTCCACCGGGGCCGCCTTGTGGATGAAGATGTGGGTGAAGGCCGTGGCGGCGATGGTGAAGATGTACTCCTCGAAGGTGAGGGTGCCGCCGACGTAGAGGTCGTCCAGGTCGCCGGCCTGGATGGAGACCAGGGCGTGCAGACGCTCGACGATCCGCGACAGCAGCGCCGCCCGGGGGTACCCGTCCAGGTAGAGGGAGCAGATCGACTCGACTCGGCCGGCCGCGGTGCGGTAGGTCTCCCAGTAGGCCCGGTTCAGCACCACCCCGGAGTCGGCGAGCAACTGCCGCACTACCGGCAGGATCGAGCGGCTGAAATCCTCGCGGAACATTACCCGGGTCTCCCGGGTCGCCGCGACGCGCGTCACCTCGACCAGCGGCACGACGCGGCGCTGGCACCGCGCGAGGAATGCCTGATAACGACGGCAGGTCTCCCGCGGGACCGGCGGTACCGAGGTGATCCGGTCGAAGGCGAACGGGCAGGACCCCGGTGCCAGATCCTCCCACTCCGGGCAGCGCTCGGGGTGAATGACATAGGTGTAGTACTGGTGCTGCCGGCCGTAGTAGTACTCGATGCGGTGACCGGCCATGATCGGGTTGAGGATCGCCTCCATCCGGTCGCGGTTGGCCGGGGTGGCGATGCGGGCCTGGACCCCGCTGTCGACGTCGACCCGAGCCTCGGAGACCTCGCTGCGCAGGATGACCTCCCCCTCGCGCACCTCCAGGTTCCCGGCAATGGCGCGCAGCACCCGCTTGAGCGCGTCCTTGGACAGGGAGCGGAAGAAGTAAGCCGGCAGCCCGAGCTGGCCGAGGAGGATGCCGGCCGCGGCGTTCAGGCAGCGGGCGGTGAACAGCCCTTCGTCGGCCAGCTCGATGACGCTTTCGTAGAGCAGGGCCGGGTCGAGCCCCTGGTCCCGGGACGCGGCCACGATCGAGCGATCTGCCGCCTCGCGCATCGACATCTCCCTCTCCCCTCTCCGGATCGGTCGGAGCGCCCGTTGACGACGGCGACGGAGCCGACCGGTTCAGCCAACGGGCTTCTTCCCCGGAACCGGCGACGACCGGGGAATCTAGGCGCTCACCGGCGTGCCGGCCACTCAGTCTCGGGCTGACCGGGATTCTTCGCCAGGGCCTGACTTGACAGAGGGACCGAACGCGACCTTTCTAGTGCGCCCCGGCACGACCACGGCCACGCCGTAGGTTTCCGCCGCACCCTTCAGGAGGTCCCATGACCTTGCTCCGCCTGCCTGCCCTGCTTCTGGTCTTCGCGCTTACCCTCGGGAGTGCTGCCATGGCCTCGGACACCCAGCCGCATCGCTTCGTGCAGGACCGCTTCGCCGTCGGTTTTTGGGTCGACCCACCGGCCGGCGAGGAGATGGAATTCCGTTACCGCGAGATCGCCGAGGCCGACTTCACCGTGGTCCTGGGCGGATTCGGCGCGCGGACCCCGGAGACCGTGCGGCGGCAGATCGCCCTTTGCGAGCGGTACGACCTCAAGGCCCTGGTGGCGATGGCCGGGTTGCCACCGGCAGCCCTGCCTGAGAGCCCGGCCGTGTGGGGGTACATGCTCCGCGACGAACCGAACGTCGCCGACTTCGCCCAGCTCAGACAGACGGTCGACCAGATCCGAGCCGCCCGGCCGGGTCGACTCGCTTACATCAACCTCTACCCCAACTACGCCAACGAGGAGCAGTTGGGCGTCCCGACCTACGACGAGCACGTGGCCCGCTTCGTCGAGGAGGTCGGCGTCGAGGTGCTCAGCATGGACCACTACCCGGTCATGCGCCCCGACGCCGATGGCCGCGAGGCCTACTGCGAGAACCTCGAGACCATGCGTCGGTACTCGGTGAACGCGGGGATCCCCTTCTGGAACTTCTTCAACACCATGCCGTTCGGTCCGCACTTCGACCCGACCGAAGCCCAACTGCGCTGGCAGATCTACACCTCCCTGGCCTACGGGGCCAAGGGGGTGCTCTACTTCTGCTACTGGACCCCGGAGGGGGTGGAGTTCCCCCGGGGCGGCGCGATCATCACCGCCGAGGGCAGGCGCACGCGGCACTACGAGCAGGCGCAACGGCTCAACGGGGCGCTCAAGCATCTGGGACCAACCCTGATGTCTCTGACCAGCACCGAGGTTCTCCGCCTCTCGACCAACGTTGACACGGCCTCGGTCATGGCCGGCTCGCCGATACACGACCTCACCCCGGGCGACTACCTGATCGGCACCTTCAGCCATGCGGATGGCCGGCGCGCGGTCCTGCTCAACAACTACAGCTTCGCGTACACGGCCTGGCCCACCGTGGAGTTCGACGCCGGGTTGGACCAAGTGCGCGAGGTCAGCCCGGCCACCGGCGAGGAGATCGCGGTGGTCGACGACAGCCCGGCCATGCCCGGGCTCCAGCTTTCCCTCGACGCCGGCGAGGGGCGGTTATTCCTCCTCCCGGCTCGCTGATGCGTCATTCGTCGCCGCGCATGGACACCGCAGGACCTGGTCCTCGGCGCGCGCCGAGGCTCCCTTGAGCGACCTCATCCGCGAGCAGGTTGCGCTCGCCCCGCGGACGACCATCGGCCTGGGTGGGCCGGCCCGGTACCTCGCCGACTGCCGCACCGTGGACGAGATCCGCGCGGCCCTGGTCTGGGCCACCGAGCGCGACCTGCCGGTCCACCTCCTGGGCGGTGGCAGCAACACCGTCTTCCCCGATTCCGGGTACCCCGGGCTGGTCCTCCACCTGGCCACCAGCGGCATCGCCTTCGTCGAGGACGGCGACGCGGTGCGGGTCACGGCCGCGGCCGGCGAGGATTGGGACGGCCTCGTGGCCACCACCGCGGCCCGCGGGTTGGGCGGCGTCGAATGCCTCTCGGGGATACCCGGTCAGGTCGGCGCCACCCCGATCCAGAACGTCGGCGCGTACGGTCAGGAGGTCGGCGACGCGGTGGCCGAGGTACGGGTTCTGGACCGGCAGACCCTGGAGGTGATCTCCTTCCCGCGGGATCGCTGCGGCTTCGGGTATCGGCAGAGCCGTTTCAGAGGCACGGATGCCGGTCGGTACCTGATCCTGGAAGTGGTCTTCTCCCTGCGGCCCGAGGCCCGTCCCGTGATCCGCTACCCCGAGCTGCAGCGCCGGCTCGAAGCCCTCAACGGAACCGCGCTTCTAGAGAGTGGCGCCTCGGCCCTGGCCGCGGTCCGCCAAGCCGTGCTCGACCTGCGCCGCGGCAAGTCGATGGTCGTCGACCCGAACGACCCGGACTCCCGCTCCGTGGGCTCGTTTTTCGTCAATCCGGTGCTGACGGAGAGCGAGCTGGCTGCCCTGCGGACCCGGCTGGACGACCCCACCGCGCTCCCTGGTTACGCGGTGGCCGGCGGCACCAAGGTTCCCGCGGCCTGGTTGATCGAGCAGGCCGGCTTCCCACGGGGTCTGCGTCGCGGCGGCGCCGGCATCTCGGCCAGCCACGCCCTGGCCCTGGTCAACCGCGGCGGCACCAGCCGTGAGCTGTTGGCCCTGGCGGCCGAGATCCAGGCCGGCGTGGAGCGTCGCTTCGGCGTCCGTCTGGCCACCGAGCCGGTAATCGTCGGAGGCGGCTGAAGGCCTGATCTACACCGCCTTGCGAGCCCCCGCACCGCGTGCTACACTCTTTCCCGCTGTTCCCCCTGTCCCCGAGAACGCTCGATGAGCTGGAGCGCGGTCCTCTTCGACCTGGACGGCACCCTCCTCAACACCCTCGAAGACCTGGCCGACTCCATGAACGCCGTGCTCCGCGGCCACGGCTTCGCCGAGCACCCGGTCGACGCGTACCGCTACTTCGTGGGCGAGGGCACCGAGCAGTTGGTCAGGCGGACCTTGCCCGGCGGCGCGTCCGAGGCAGAGCTGGTCCGTCGCTGTCTGCTGGACCTGGAGGCCGAATACGGCCAGCACTGGGCCGCGAAGACCCGGCCCTATCCGGGGGTCCCCGAGCTGCTCGACGCCCTGGAAGCCCGGGGCCTCCCCAAGGCGGTCTTCTCCAACAAGCCGGACCCGTTCACCAGGCTGACCGTCTCCCGCCTCCTCGCCTCCTGGCGCTTCCACCCGGTGCGCGGAGCCCGGCCCGGCGTTGCCCGGAAGCCCGATCCCACCGGCGCGCTGGCCATCGCCGCTGAGCTGGGGGTTGCATCGGCGGCCTGTCTCTACGTCGGCGACACCAGCACGGACATGCAGACCGCCATTGCCGCCGGGATGTACCCCGTGGGCGCCACCTGGGGCTTCCGCACCGCCGAGGAGTTGACCGACAGCGGCGCCCGACGACTGATCGACCGACCGGCGCAACTGCTCGAACTGCTCTGATACCCTGGCGTCGACTTCGGCCGGCGCCGACCACCCCTCACCGGAGCAAAGGCAGATGAAGGCGTTCTTTCCGGGGATCGA
>JBAZUN010000064.1:3137-19375 GCA_041661365.1 Candidatus Latescibacterota bacterium | reverse complement strand
TGGGGACAGGTTCGTATCCTCCTGGTATGTGACGTTCAGATACGGTACATCCCCACGCGTGTGGGGACAGGGATCCTCCGTATCTCGATCATGATGTTTCCTCCGGTACATCCCCACGCGTGTGGGGACAGGTATCCCGCGCTCGATCTGCTCGATGGTCTCTCCGGTACATCCCCACGCGTGTGGGGACAGGAGCACGGTCGGCACCCTGACCGCGGTGTTCACCGGTACATCCCCACGCGTGTGGGGACAGGAACGCCAGCTCGGGCAGCGGCGAGCCCATCTCCGGTACATCCCCACGCGTGTGGGGACAGGTCCTCCATATGCCCACCACTATCACACAGTAACGGTACATCCCCACGCGTGTGGGGACAGGCCGGTATCCTCGGGCGCCGCCGGGACCAGACCCGGTACATCCCCACGCGTGTGGGGACAGGGGGTATAGCGCCAAGACGGCCGGCCAAGCTGGCGGTACATCCCCACGCGTGTGGGGACAGGGCCGCGTTGGTGTGCAGGTAGACGTGGGCTGGCGGTACATCCCCACGCGTGTGGGGACAGGACCTCCTCCGATGATGCGCCTGAGCCTGAGCGCGGTACATCCCCACGCGTGTGGGGACAGGGGGTCCCCCTCGCGCGGCTCCCACGCCAGCCGCGGTACATCCCCACGCGTGTGGGGACAGGGTGCTGCCGGTGCGCAGCCAGCGTTCCATTGCCGGTACATCCCCACGCGTGTGGGGACAGGCATTCGCGGTGACCCGCTACCGGGACACCAAGCGGTACATCCCCACGCGTGTGGGGACAGGGATCTCTGTTGGGAGCGTCATTTCCACCCCATCGGTACATCCCCACGCGTGTGGGGACAGGGTTCATTGGATGCCGCTGACGACGACGTTCACCGGTACATCCCCACGCGTGTGGGGACAGGTCACAGCCGCTCTCTGCCTCGTGTTTATCGGCCGGTACATCCCCACGCGTGTGGGGACAGGGGTCAACGGATCGCACCGCGGTACTACGTGTCCGGTACATCCCCACGCGTGTGGGGACAGGTCCTCGACTGACAGCCTGATAGATACCGTTCTCGGTACATCCCCACGCGTGTGGGGACAGGAGACTCCATCTGTTTTCACCGGAACCGATCGTCGGTACATCCCCACGCGTGTGGGGACAGGTATCGTCGGACACCTGCACGGTGTAGGTCAGGCGGTACATCCCCACGCGTGTGGGGACAGGAACGCGCTCGGTGGCCGGGCCGGCGCGAACGACGGTACATCCCCACGCGTGTGGGGACAGGTCCGGCGGAACGAGCAGGCAGCGATTGCGGCGCGGTACATCCCCACGCGTGTGGGGACAGGGGCGACAAATGGGGTCAGCGTTACCGCGGTTACCCCATATCTTGTGACTCGGTCAGCCTACAGCCGTATGTCGCCGATGCCTGCACACAAGACACCCAAGACCTGGTTCCACGACGCCGCCTTGCGATCCACCGCCCGACTCCTGACTACCGATGCCGTAGTGAGACCAACTGCCGGCATGGCGATGCACATGGTGCCGCGACACTGCCGAGTTCTATTTATGCACTCTCCTCCTCATTATCCCAGACCTCAGCCACCAGGTACAGCCCGCACTCGCGCACCATACGCCTCTTCGTTTCGCCGTACGACTCGATGGCGAACCCCTGGGAGCTGTTGTCGCTGCCGATGATGAGCATCCCTAGTCCCTGCCCGTGCCGGCGGATGTAGTCGATCACCTTATCGCGGGTGCGGCGATTGACCGAGCCGACGAAAACGTTGGGACGTGGCTCGATGAACCAGCGCTTCAGCAGCCCGCGGACGGCGGCAGGCGTGTCATTGGCCACGATCACCATCAACTCAGCAGCTCCTGGATGTCCTGAGGCATACGCGCCAACAGTCGCACTGCTTCGATCTTCTGCTTCAGGAGCGAGAGTGCCTGCTTCTCGTCCGCGTCCGGGTTCAGACTCACCGCATGAAACGCCGCGGGCAAGGTAGTCTCTGGCTTGTACAGGTCCGCGATGTCGAACACGAAGGGCAGCGTCCCCCCGACGTGGATGAATCCTAGCTGGGGCAGGTACCCCATGGAACAGACGACTGCCGTCGTGAGCGCGTATAGAGCCGCGTTCGAGGCCGAGATGGCCCGGTTGATGTTGTCGGCGAGTGACCAATGGGTCGGGTCGTAGTCCCGCCCCTTCCAGGTTACCCCATACTGGCGTCCCAGTTCTTCGTACAGGGCCTTGACGCGCCGACCCTCCATGCCCCTCAACTCAGCGACGGAACACCTCGACACGTCCTCCTCCGGGAAACGCCTCGCGAACATACGGCGGGCGATCTCCTCCCGCTTGCCGGGCCTGGTGTGCAGGATAGCGTGCTGGCGAGCGCGCTCGTTGTCATGGGTCGGCGTGTCGCCGAAGGCGTAGAACCGCATGCCTTCCTCGCCGACCCAGCACACCGGGGTGTTGCAGTCGCTGCACGCCTTGACCGCGGCGTGGGTGATGGTGGTTCCCGGCCCGAGCAAGAGGACGCTCAATGTGGCGACGGGAATGCGCAGCACGGTCCGATCAGCCCCGATCCACTTGACACTGGAATCATCCACCTCCAACCGGCCGTGCTCCAGGTACAGGGGGGTCCAGCGCTCGCGGGCAGGGGTTAACGTTTCCAGCGGTGGCGGCTCGAAGACGGGCATTTACTCACCCTCCATCAACTCCTCGGGAGCACCCTCCCAGACCCGTCGGGGTTGGTTCCTTTGCGACGGATCCTGAACCGAGAAGTCCAGGGGTACGTCCAGCAGGGTGTGGGTGCCGTCCTCGAACCGGTTTACCTCGCGCACCAAGCGCACTACGGTCCCGGCAGTTCGCTCCTCGAGGCGGGCGATAGCTGTGATCCTCGTGGCGTGCATGCCCTGGTAAATGATATCCGCAGGAATACAGCACTTGCGTCCGAGCCAGACGCCCCACCGGGGGTTCTCCAGGCCGCGGACACAACGGCCCAGCAGCTCCAGGTCACCGGTGAGCAATACGCCGAAGGCTGCGTCGCTGAGGTACTCCCGGTGGGTCACTACGGTGCCGCGCGGCTTGCCGTCTTCGGCGGTTGTGGGGATGAAGCCACGCTGGGTCTCTTGGTCATAGGCGGCGCCGACAGTATGGAAGTCGGTCCACCGGTTGGCTTCTAGGCGCTTGCGGATGACCAGGGTCTCCATGGACAGATCGGCCAGGGCCTTCAGGGCGCCTGTGTCGGAGCGTTCCACTCCCATGGCGGCACACAACAAGCCGATCACCCCGCTGCGCGTGGGGTACGTCAGCGTCGTCCGTCTGCCGTGCCGACTCGAGGCACCCCAGGCCTGCATGGGACCGTCGAGGAGGAGTGCCAGGACGTTCTGCTCAATGGACATGGCCGGCCAAACCCTCCATCAACCCCGCTAGCGTTATCTCTGGGAGATGGTACTCCACGGCGGTGATGTCGTAGGTTTTCTTTATCACACCATAGTGTCCGAGGAGCGCCTCCCGCGACTTCGCCACCACGCCGTCATTGGACCACACCGGCTCTTCAAAGGCATTCGCCAGCGAGAGTGGTTGTCCCGAGGAGCGGTACAGTCCAAGGATGTGCTGTGGCAGGGTGTTGGCGAACATCGAGTTGTGCCGTGCTCCCGGTACCGCCTCGACTGCGGCGCGCAGGAAGGTGTCCACCGCGGTACGTCGATCCTCGGCAGGCAGGTCGCCGAGGTGCTCCTCGTCACCCAGCAGGGTGAGATTGAGACCCACGTACCGGTAGTAGCACGCGGAATTGAACTCCAGCGTACCCATGTGGGCGGCACCTGCCGAATCAGAGTCGCCCTCCTCATCCGGCA
The DNA here is from genome assembly GCA_041661365.1 of Candidatus Latescibacterota bacterium. GTDB lineage: Bacteria > Latescibacterota > UBA2968 > UBA8231 > UBA8231 > CAITNQ01. Next base: position 15,517 of record JBAZUN010000064.1, on the reverse strand, counting down.
GGTCGTCCACTGCAGTGAAGAAGTCGATCTCGTTACTCACGCGATGGGTGGACAGGGCGTGGCTGAACATGCCGGCACCCTCTAGGGTGAGGGTGTGGTCGTTGGCCACCATGCGACCAAAGATGGCGATGTCGGCCCAGTCGCCCACGGCCCCGAGGATGCCCGTCAGGGCGTTCTTCGGTTTGCAGCTCACCTTCTTGCCCTTCGTGAACTCCACCTCGCCCTTGGCCATACTCTCCGCAAGCGCCTTGAGCTGGTGAGGAGTCAGGTACACCATGGCCCCCTTGGCCGCCTCCTCGCTGCTGGCCAGGTACCCGATCGCCAGCTCTGCGGCTTTCTGAGCCTCCGCGACGTGGTGCTCCTCAAGCGCCTTGGTGAGCCGTTGAACCCAGCGCCGCGAGCGATGTCCTCCGAACAGCCGACTGCCATTGGCAGCCTGTTGCGCTTGCAACCTGATGGCCCGCTTCCAGCATTGGCTCGACACCCTGGCACGCGGAACCCCGCCGAAGACCGCGGTCTTGGGGGCGCCCACGTCATCGCGATTCAGGCACGAGACGGGGAAGGACTGCAGGATGTGCAGCTCGATCAACTCCATGTCACTCCTCCTGGTCACCGGCGTCGGCATTAGCGGCGCCATCGAGTCGAAGGTCAGCAAGGAAGCGTACGGCCACGGCGTGGATCGCCGTCGCCCACTGTAGCGCCTCGGTCGCCTCGTGGCGAGTGGGTTCGTCCATCTCTGCGGGGTAGCGCAACGCCGCGGCATAGGCGGAGAGCTGCGCACAAGCGAAGCGGTACTGCGTCACCTCGGGGACCATGGCCGCTGCCTGATCCAGGAGCGGGAGCAGGTCATGCGTTCGGCTGAAGTGCACGCTGAAGGCCGTGAGGATGGCCTTCAGTGCCTTCTCCACCGCCTGCTGGGCGTGAAAGCACGGGGTGTCGGTGGGGCCGTCCGGTTCCTGGAGCACGCACCGGGCCGTGAACAGGTCGCTTTTCGCCTTCTTCAGCCATTGCCGGGCGAACTGGAGGTCACGCTCGTTCATACACTACCCGTCCCGTGCGCAGGGCCTCGGCGATGATATGGTTAGTGGCGCCGCGCCATCGATCCACCTCTTGAGATGTGTAGACCAGGATGTCCATGGGACACGGGTAAGGATCGAATAGCAATCGCAGCGGCGCTGCTCGCCTGTGCCGGGGCAGATCCGTATCCATGATCACCAGCAGGTCCAAGTCGCTGTCCGGGCCGCTGGTCCCGTTTACCGCCGAGCCGAACAGGAGAATCCGGTCCGGATTACACGCCTTGGCGATGGTCGATACCACCAAGTCAACGGTCTGCGGCAGGGCCACCTCGGTTGCTGGTCGCGTCCGCGACTCGATCGACATGGATTCACCTTCCTTCCTGTCGGAGTGGCCTGAGCAGTAACAGGCCGAAGCCGAAGGCCTTGGCAGGACCGATCCCGGTGCAATAGGCTCGTTGGAACGCCTCCGGTTCGGTCACCGTCAATACCCCCTGGTAGTCGACCCGAGCGTGCACGACCTTGCGTCGACAGCGCCAGCAGATCTGGTCTACCGGATCACTGACCGTATATCCTTCTTCCACGCGGAACCCGCTGTCGGCGGCCTTCCTTTCGATCCAGGCGCGTAGTTCATCCGCGCCGCAGATCCGGGTGCGGCGGCCGTTCTTGCGGCGTTCGCCGCTGTCGTCGCGGACTACGCGCTTGATCGTGGGATTCGCCCGCAGCGCGAACGCATACCGGGTGTGACGCAGGAACCCCGACACCACCTGCCGGGTCTCCCAGCGCCCCCATGTCCGCGGGGTGGGTGCTATCGGTGAAAGGACCAGCGCCTCCTGTTGCCGGCCTCGCTCATCGACCCGGCTGAGGAAGTCGCGCTTCGCACCATCGCGTCCCGGAAAGGCGGTCCACAGGCTCTGGTGCCACGCATAGGCGTCGGTGAGCCCGGCGTACAGTGCGCCCCCCAGCTCGATCTGGACTCTGGTGAGGTACATCATCCTGCCTCCCCGGTCTCCCCCGGCTCGGGTGCCGACCGCCAGAATGCAGCCGCCCATCGGATCTTGGTGCGCTCTCGGGATTTTGGCCAGCGAAAGGACAGGATATCGGTGAGAAGCTGGCCGTAGTTAATCGCGATCTCGCGCTGCTTGGCGGCTCGTACCATCGCGCCGACCCGTTCGGCCAATTCGGGGATACTCTCACAGGTGAGTAGTCGCCTGAAGCGGCCCTCGAAGGAACCGAGCGGATCGGCGCCACCAGGCGCGCTGTCGATCGCGATGGCACGAGCCGTGTCGCCCAGGTTACCCGTAGCTGCATTACGCGGGTGGGTCGCGAAGCCGCCGCCGACGGTGGCGAAGGCCAGCCGCTGCTCTCCACGAGTAAGGTCACACCAGCGGGCCAGGTGCTTCCAAGCCCGCCACTCCCTGTCGTGTGCCAATCCACGCCGCAGCTCGGCCATCAGACCGCGGTCGTCACCGTGCTCCTGCAGCCAGGCCACAAAATCCTGCGCCCTCTCCTCTTGTTCTCTCATGAATCCTCCTCCTCCGCTGATCTCTCACTCTTGAGATACAGCGCACGCCGACCCCTGGCAAATGCCTGGATCTGCCGGGGGGTGGTGTGGGGGCACGAAGCCTCGTAAGCCTGGAACATGGCCGCGCGCACCGTCGACCGCCACGGGCTCAGGTCCTTGTCGGCGGAGCAGGCGGCATCGACCAGCACTCTGTGCCTGGCGTCGAGCAGGGACCAATATTCGCCGGTAGCGCCTTCGCGGTACCCCTTGAGTGAATCGTCCCGGTGTTTGCCGCTTTGCCCCTGCCTGGCCTTCTTGAGTTCGGCCCACCAGGCGTTTACTGCTGCTCGAACCTTCACCTCATCATTGTTGGCTTCTTTCACCCCCGCTTCATAGGTCGTCAAAGCCTCGTCGCCGATCAGCTCGCAGGGCACAGGGAAGACCCATTCTGCGGTGTCTACCAGCTTCGCGCTCCTTTCCAGCGCCAGACCGCCCAGCCACACGTCTACCGTCCCGAGATCTGGATTCCGCCGCAGGTGGCGGAGTGCAGGTGGCCCGCCGTCGATCCCTGCCCCAGCCAACGCCAGCACGCTTGGTGCGTCGCGCCACGGGTGACGACTCGGCTCCACGCTCAGGTATCCCGGCACCTGCTTGCCGTCGCGCTTCTTGAGCACGACCGTCGCCGTCGTCTCATGACCGGCGGGCGGCTTCTCGTATTGTAATCCCTCGACGAGGGTGAAGTCCGTTGCCCCCGGCACGAGCAGGATACCCCTGGCGAGGGGCACCAAGCGGCCTAGAAAGGACGCCCGCACCTCCTCCGCCTGCGACGACTCGTGGTGTGGAATCTCTACCTCCCACACTGGCTTGCCCCACGGAGCTGAAACATCCTCCCGTATCACCATGTTGAGCCACACGGACGCCAACAGACTATCGGCTCGCAGCAGGGCGTGCATGGCGGATTCAGCGCCAGCCGGCGCAAGCTTGTGGTTAGCCGCCGTCAACTTGCCGCCCCAGTGTACCTGCGTTGCTTTGCTGCTTTGACCGAACAATTGCATCACCAGCAGGTTGAGCGCCTGCCATGCGGGTGCATGTACTCGTGGCTCCCCGTTCGCGGCGTGGTCGTACAGCGTATCGTTGTTACCCGCGGCCAGCCCGAAGTCCAGCTTATCCAGCCGGGCGTTCTGCACTAGCTCCAGTCCGGCTACCTGCAGGAAGGGGCGTTCTCCATATAGCTCGAACCGGTCCTGCCGCCGGCGGAGGTACTCCAGGCTCTCCGGTCCAATGCGCGCCCTGCAGGCGCGCCACTCCTCTTCGTCCTTCGGGCCATCGAGCGCGGCGTGCGTGATGCACAACAGCAGGCGCATAAGGGCGATCCGCTGGAGCGGCTGGACCGCCAGATCGAGGATCTCCTCGCCCCGCTCATAGATCTCAGCCAGCCCGACCTCCCTGGCCTGGCCGTCCGCGCCGAGCACCGGGACCCAAGGGTCACCAATCAGATTCATAGATGTCCTCCCGGTCGTCGGCCTGCCTGGTCTCCGGGGCGCGGGGGATGCGGCGGATGCCGGCCAGGTCGTCATACGCATACGCCACCGACGTGTTGTCCTGCCGGCGCAACTGCCCTGCTTCGTCTATCCTGAGCAGGACCACGGTCCCATGGATGCACGACGACAGGCAGGGAAGAACACCGCTCGCGGTCACGAAATCCGGATATCGAGGCAACGACACCAGATTCCGGTGAATGGCCCTGGCGGCCTGTACACTCCGTGCCTCGGCCGACACCCGCACCGCATTGCCATCAGCGAGCACCAAGTCTGCGACTCGACCAACGATGTCGCATTCACGCAACAACAGCACCTGAACCATGGCGCGGTCGGACCAGCGGGTGGGAGCTTCCTCCTCGTCGTCGTCAAACGTCGGGAGGTCACCCCTTGTCATGCCGGTGGCGAGACTCTCAAGGGATCGGCGTTTCTTGTTGAGTTCGTCAAGCAGATCCGGTACCCAGGCTGGATCGTCGGTCGCGGGCTCGGCGTAGGTGGCCTCGAGCAGGGGGCGTATGTCGTCGGGGATGCCGACCGTGTAGAGATCGTGCCATAGCCGGAAGGAGCGCCACAACACGTAGGGAGCGTAGACCCACCGGGAAGGTCCGAGCAAGTGCCGCAACTGGTCGGCGCTGAGCGCCTCGTGCAGCGCCTCCCCGACGATGACACAGGATGCGGCTCCCGCGCGCCCCGGCCGCTCGTGCCGCCACAGACGCCCCAGGCGCTGGAGGAGCATGTCCGTGGGCGCCAGATCCATGATCAGGGAGTCGGCGTCGATGTCCACGCTCTGCTCGACGATCTGCGTGGCCACCAGCACGCTGCCACCGGTCCGGTCGCCGTTCCTTCCCAATCGCGTCAACCATTCGGTTTCCAGCTCGTCGCGCCGCCACGATGGGAAACGGGAGTGCAGCAGGCCAACGGGTATGCCCTGGCGTACAGCGGAGCGGGCGGCGCGCCAGGCTGCCTGGCTACGGGCCACCGTGTTGGTGATCCACAGCACGTGCCGACCTTCCTCGGCCATTCCGGCAGCCAGGTCGGCAAGCCTTCGTTCGTCGGGTGGAGCATAGCTGCAGCTCACCCGCCGGCTAGCAGGTGGCGCGGTCATGGCGGTGCGTATCCCGGTTTCCTTCCGCACCGTGACCAGGGGATAGGCATCGTCGTTGTCCGTCGGCATACAGATCAATTTCCGGCGGCGCTTCTGGGTGAGGGTGGCGGACAGAACGATCACCGAGCACCGTAGCTCCAGAAGCCGGCGGATGAGCAGTTCCAGCAGCGTCCCGGTGTAGGCGTCGTATGAGTGAACCTCGTCGAGGACGACGACCTTCCCGGCCAGCCCGAAGCTGCGCACGAAAGCGTGGCGCACGTTGAGCACGGCCAGCAGGGCCTGATCGATGGTCCCCACGCCGAAGGGCGCCAGCAGGGCACGCTTGAGCGGGGTGAACCATGCTCCCCCCGGGAGCAGTTCCCCCCCACCGGACGGGAGCTCCATGAGCCAGGCTTGTCCGTGGACCAGACGGGCCGCCACGGTACCACCAAAGGCGCGCTGCAGGAAACCGCCGACCCGCTCGTGCACCCGATTGCTGGTCAGACGCGTGGGCAGTGCGAAGTACAGCCCTTGGTTATGTCCCTCGGTAATCAGTCGGTACGCGGCGTACAGAGCGGCCTCGGTCTTGCCCATGCCCATCGGCGCCTCGACCACGAACAGGCCGGGTTCCTCTGCCAGATCGTGCACGGCACACTGCAGGCCATTGGGCTCGAAGCCCGGGAAGAGATCGCCGAACTCCAGACCGCGCCGGACCTCCGGCACCATCAAACCGGCCGAAGCGAGAGCGGACTGCACCCGTTGAGGCAGCTCATCCGCAGTCGGGGGGATGTCGGCGGAGAACCAGTCCTCGTTAGAGCCCACCCAGTCAGCCACGCAGGTGAGACCAGCGGCGAGATGCAGGTCACTGGAGGAGGGCGGTGCCACAGGCATCGGCCCGAGTTCAGCAGTCAACGCGCCGATCAGGCCGATCCGCTGCGCCAGCCAGTCAGGACCACCATACTTGGCGCACGGTTCGGCCAGGGGCTCCTCACGACTGCCGTGGTGCACGCCCAGGACCTGGGCCCAACGTTGCCATTCGCCGTTGTGGCCGTGCTGCTTGGCCCAGGCCCTCAGCGTCGCCTCGCTTACGATCCCGTGCCTGTCCTCGAAAAGGTGGCACGGGCGCTGGGCTACAGCGGGGCACGTCTGCAGCAGCCACTGCTGGAAGTATTTCTTCTGGAACCCGGGAGAGACCTTGCCGACATCGTGACAGGCCGCAAGCGCGGCCAGATGCGGAGGGAGAGCCTCTAGGACGCGATGAGGCAGGTTGTCCAGCAGTGCGGCGGCGACGCGCCCCACTATCCGGCAGTGATCAAGAACCGTCATACCCGGACCTCCGCTGGCTTTGGTCTTGGCGGGGCAGGCTACTGCCGGCACCGGCAGCGGGGCGGTTCCACCTTTCCCTCTCAACCACGACATGGCGTTTTAGGTTCGATCCCTATCCCAGCGGGCTTTTCTCTGGCGAGTTAATGCTCGGTCAACTGCGACTGTCCATGCCTGCGCTGACCTACTCCGGGTGATTTTGGCTACAAGATATTCATTAGTGAGTGCAAGTCCAAGCAGTTCCTGTAAGATTATGGGATACCGGGCACGGCCATGGCCACGGCGAACACCGACCAAGTGGCCTTGCTGTCAACCCTGTCTCGAGACGAGGTCTACCCGACGTTCGCGATTCGGGACCCCCAAAAAGAGGCACGGGATGAGGCTTCCCCTGTGGGCGATGGTGGCGACCGCGGTGACGGTCGGCTTTGAGCCGGGATCAGCCCAGGAAGTGCCGGACGACGCGGCGTCCGCTCCCCTCTGGGAGCGGGACACCCTCACCGACGGCTGGTTCGGTCTGGGCGGCTGGATCGAGGAGCACGGCCTCTCCTTGGGCTTCGGGCTGACGCAGGTGTACCAGGCCAGTCCCGCGGGCGGGGCCGTGGCCTCGGACGGCGCCGACGACCTGGCCGGCAGCTACGACCTGGAGCTAGGCCTCGACACCGGGGCACTGCTGGGACTCGCCGGCGGTCAGGTCTACGCCCTGGTCGAGGGGGGCTGGTCCGAAGGGCTGGACCCACGGTCGGTGGGGAGCCTCTTCGGGATCAACACCGACGCCCTGGGGGACCACCGCGGCCAGCTCGCCGAAGTATGGTACGAGCAGGCCCTGCTCGACGACCGGGTGCGCCTTCGCCTGGGCCGGCTGGACCTGACCACTGGCTTCGAGTGTCGCGGTTTTCCCGCGGCCTTCGACGGCAGCGCTTTTGCCAACGACGAGACCTCCCAGTTCCTCAACGGCGGCCTGGTGAACAACCCGGCCATCCCGTTTCCGGACCGCGGTCCGGGGGTGGCGCTTCACCTTCAGCCGGCCTCGTGGTGGTACGCCACGGCCGGTCTGGCCCGGGTTGAGGTGGACGACGACCGTCACGAACCGTTCGGCATCCTGGAGACCGGTGTCGCTCCGGTTCTGACGACCACCGGTTGCCGGCGGCCCGGGGCCTATCGGGTCGGGGTCTGGTACGATCCCCAGCCCAAGCCCCTCCTGGCCGGCCACGAGTCCGGATCCGACCTGGGCCTGTACCTCGCGTTTGACCAGATGGTTCTCCCGGAGGTCGAGGCCCAAGGGCTTGGGCTCTTCGGGCGGATCGGGCTCGCGGACGGCGACGCCTACCCGATCCACGGCTTCTGGAGCCTCGGCGCTCAGTGGCAGGGCATGATTCCCGGTCGCGACGAGGACGTCCTGGCCCTGGGACTGGCCCATGGCCGACTGAGCCGGGCGGCCGGGTTCCAGGCTCCCCATGAATCGGTCGTGGAGTTCCACGGCAGGATCCAGCTCAGCCCCTGGCTGAGCCTGACCCCTTCGTTCCAGTACGTGCTGAATCCCGGGGGGGCGAACGACGCCCAGGCCCCCCTGGTGGGAGGCCTGCGGATCCAGGTGGCGTTCTGATCTGGTCACGGCCGCTTTGGCGGTACCGTCGAGGCCACGGTCCTGGGGGGGGCCACGGCTTCCGACTGACGGCCCGGATCGAGCTGGAGGTCCTGTGAGGTCCGGTCCGTTGTGGTGATGGGGCGCGCGCCGTACCTCAGTACCGCCAACCGCCGTGGAGCCGCACCCGCTGACTGCCGTCGTTGACCCCGAGGCGGAAGCGGCCGGCGTGGAGGATCAGGCCCAGGGCCAGGCGCGAGAGGACGAAGGTCCTGGCCAGGCGCAGGAACAGGACCCGCCGTCGCAGGCAGCCGAGGACCGACAGCACCACCAGGGCCAGCAGGTCCAGGATCAGGGCCACGGGCAGGAGCAGGGGCAGGGGGATCCTCACGCGGCGGGACCCCACCTGCACCGTGAACCAGAAGGCCGGCGACATGCCCCTCACTCGATCCCGATGCGGATCCGGGTGTTGCCGTCGCGGATCCGGACCAGGTCCATCGGCTCCATCGCCTCCAGCTCGCTGAACCCCTCGTTGAGCAGACTGCGCAGGGCCTCGAAGTCGACGTCCGCGTGTTTCTGGATCTCGCCCTTGACCGCGGGCAGCAGGCTCAGGGCCCACTTGGCCAGTCTCAGGGGCACGGTCACCTCGACCTTGGGCTCTTCCTCGCCTTCTTCATAAATCAGCACCTTGACGATCTTGGCAGCCATCCTTCACCCTCCTTGCAATAGGCGCGCGGGCAGCGCGATGGGGGAATAGATCTGACGGCCGGCGGCCAGCAGCGGTTCGGCGAGCTGTCTGCCGGCAGCCGTGGCGACCCTGGTCAGGCTGTCGCCGAGCTGGACCAGCACCTGCCGGACCGGCAGCAGGGCGATCCGGAGCTGGTGCTCCACCTGGAGCCAGGGGTCGATGAGGACTCGGAAGACCAGAGCGGCCGCGGCGGCTTGGCGAAGTCGGTAGATCCGGCCCAGCAGTTCCCCTGCCGTCTCGCTCTCCCGCCACCGTCGCACCTCGGTCCAGGCAACCGCCGCGGATGCTGGAACCGGATCGGTCGCGCTCACGGCCAGCAGCTCCCGCTCGAGGGCCAGGGACCGGCGGCAGGCCGCGCAGGTCTGCAGGTGGCGCTCCAAGGCCGCCGCTTCCGCCCCTCCGAGGGCTTGCCCCAGGTACCCCTCCAGCCGCTCCTCGACCTCGATGCAGTTCGTTGCCACCTTGGGCCTCTCCTCAGTCCGGGCTCAGGCTGCTTCGCAGCAGCCGCTTGGCCCGGAACAGGCGGATCTTGACCGTTCCCAGGGGGATCTCCAGGACCGCGGCGATCTCCTCGTATTTGAGCCGCTGCAGGTAGTGCAGCACCACCACCGTGCGGTAGTCCTCGGGCAACCGATCGATCTCCCGGCGGACCGCGGCACGGCGTTCCTCGTGCTCCAGCCGGTCCTGCGACGAGGGCCGGTCGTCGACCGGCTCCTGGTCCAGCGGTGCTTCCCGGGTCCGGCGTATCTGGCGCCGGCGGCCGCGGCCGCGGCAGGTGTTCACCGTGATCCGGTAGATCCAGGTAGATATTGCGCACTGTGCGCGAAATCCGGGCAGGGCCTCGAGCAGGTTGAGGAAGGTCTCCTGGGCCGCCTCCCGGGCTTCCTCGGCCGAGTTGCAGAGCCGGAAGGCCAGCCGCTGCACCAGCTCGGCGTGCTGGCAGACCAGCTCCTCGGCGCTCGGTACCGCGATCCTCCGCGGCGCCTCGTCCACCCGGTCGCAGGTACTCGTGCAAACTCCTAGGGCGGCTTCCACGACCTCATACCCGTGGGTACGGCGGAGCACTGGAGGGTACTTCGGGAGCGAGCAACAGGGGCTCCGCGCACCCCGGCTGCACAGGATTAGGGTCAGCGGCGCGGAGGAATGTTTCCCTCAGGGAGTACTACGGTTCCAGGTGAGCGCGGCGATCTGGCCCTGCCTGGCGTAGTCAACGGCCTCGCCCAGGACCCGGGCCGCCTCCTGCGGGGCGTGGAACCCCATGGAGTTCTCGGCCGCGATGAAGTCGAGTCGCCATTGGGCCTGGCGCTGCAGCCGCAGGGCCGCACCGAGCTGCTCGGGGGTGGCGCCCTGAGCCTTGGCCGCGGCAACGGCGTCGAGCTGGTCCATCAGGGCCCGGGCGCCGCGCTGCAGCAGCTCCTGGTTCCGTGCCTGGATGGCGTCGACCCGGGCGCGGATCTCGGCTTCGGGGAAGTGGTGGCAGGTCTGGCAGGCCCGGTTGACGTTGAGCAGGGGGCTGCGCACCCAGTGGTCCGAGACCTTGGTGGCCCCCTCCCGCATGTAGGGCATGTGGCAGTCGGCGCAGGTGACCCCGCTGCGGGCGTGGATCCCCTGGCTCCACAGCTCGAACTCCGGGTGCTGGGCCTTGAGCAGGGGCGCCCCGGATTCGGCGTGCTGGTAGTCGGCGAAGGGGGCGCCGTCGGGGAACCGGAGCCCGTCCCAGAAGGCCTCCACCTCCTCGGCCCGCAGCCCCTTCCCCCAGGGGAAGGTGAGCGGCATCTTGCCGCCGCAGTAGTACTCCACGTGACACTGGCCGCAGACGAAGGAGCGCATCTCGGTACGCGAGGCCTCGGCGTTGGGGTCGTACGGCCGCGAGCGGGAGCCCTGGCGCCAGCGCTCGATCGACGGGAGGTGTGGCACCGCGGCCTCGGAGGCCGCCAGCAGTTGGATCCCATTGACGAACCCGGGCCGGGTGACGCGGAGCTGCATCGTTCCCGGGACATGGCAGTCGACGCAGGAGACCGGGTGGGCGTGGCCGGAATCGTGCAGCATCCGGCTCAATTCCTGGTAGGAATACTTGTAGCTCCGCTCGAACCCGAGCGCCGCGTCCCCGTCGCCCAACTGCCGGTAGAGCGGCATGACCGAGGCGTGGCAGTGCAGGCAGGAGCCCGACTGCGGCTTGGTCAGCCGTTGCGTGGCCTCCTGGTCGGCCAGCATGTAGGCGTGGCCGCGCCGGTCCCGGTAGTCGATGGCGAAGGCGTACCCCAGGAACATCCGCTTGAGCCAGGGGTCGCGCTCGATCTTCTCCTCGGGCATGGCCTCGCTGCCGCCGTGGCCGCCGAACCGGGTGCGGGTGGTGATCGCCGTGCGCTGGTACGAGTCGTACTCCTGGGGCCAGTTGATCCCCCACTTTACCGGATCGGTGTCGTCCTCGGTCACCTCGACCAGGCGCACGTAGGGGTTCCTGGCTTCGGTCTTGCGCTCGAAGATGTTGATCAGCAGGGCGGTGACCAGCACCGTGACGGCGGTAACGCCGAGGATGGTCAGAACGAAGAGCCGGGTGGACGGGGTCTTGCCGCGCTCGTCGGTCATGGTGCACTCCTCTCTTCGGACTCGGAGCGAGGCGGACCGCCCAACCCGACGGTCTCGCCGTGTCCGACCCCCGCGTGGCAGTGCACGCAGCGGATGGCGTCCAGGTCGGTGGTGGCACCGGCCACCAGGTCGTGCACCAGGGCGCCGTGACAGGCCAGGCAGTTCTCCTGCAGGATGCGGGCGTTCCCCGGCTTGATCATGATCGGCTCGTGGAAGTCCTGCAGGGTGAATCCCCGCGAGTGATGGTACCCGTTGTCGGCCTTGGCCAGGTACTTGGCGACCAGACCGCGGGGCAGGTGACAGTCGACGCAGGTGGCGGCCTGGTGGTGGCTGGCCTTCTGCCAGGCGCCGTACTGGGGCTGCATGATGTGGCAGTTGACGCAGGCCCGCGGATCGGGGCTGAAGTAGGAAAGCCCATGGGCGTAGAAGAAGGCGTACCCCCCGACTCCGAACAGCACCCCGGTAGCCACGGCGAGAACGAGCAGCGCCCCCCGGCCGAGGGCGGTCCGCCACCAGCGGGCGGGCACGGGAGCCGGCAGGGGGGTCACGGCCCAGGATCGGGTTCAGGCCGCGGCGGCCCGTCCGTCGGTTCAGGCGGATGATAGCTCCGCGTGCCGGGGAGCTGGGACAGGTCGTAGGGCGTGGACTGGTACACGCAGTAGTTCAGCCAGTTGGAGTAGAGCAGGTTGGCGTGCGACCGCCAGGTGATGACCGGATCGCGGCTCGGGTCGTCGTCGGGGAAATACTGTCGCGGCACCTCGATCGGCAAGCCCCGGGCCAGGTCCCGCTCGTACTCGTCCTTCAGCGTCAGGCGGTCGTACTCGGGGTGTCCGGTCACGAAGATCCCGCGCCGGTCCTCGGAGATCGCCATGTACACCCCGGCCAGGTCGGACACGGCCAGCAGCTTGAGCCCGTCCACGGCCTCGATGTCGGCGCCGCGCACCTCGGTGTGCCGCGAATGGGGGGCGTAGAAGACCTCGTCGAACCCCCGCACCACCG
>JBAZUN010000064.1:0-3127 GCA_041661365.1 Candidatus Latescibacterota bacterium | reverse complement strand
ACCACCGGCTCCAGGGGGTCGAGGACGCGATGGGCGAACAGCCCGAAGATCTTCCTCGGCACGGAATACTTGGGGACGCCGTAGTAGTGGTACAAGGCGGCCTGGGCGCCCCAGCAGATGTGCATGGTCGACCAGACGTTGCTCCGGCTCCATTCCAGCAGGCGCACCAGCTCGGGCCAGTAGTCGACCTTCTCGAACGGCATGATCTCGACCGGGGCGCCGGTGATGACCAGCCCGTCGAAGCGCTCGTGAAGCACCTCGTCGAGCGATTCATAGAAAGCGTCGAGGTGCTCGGCCGGGGTGTTCTTCGACTGGTGGCTGCCCATGCGGATGAAGCGGACGTCGACCTGCAGGGAGGTGTTCCCCAGCAGGCGCAGGATCTGGGTCTCGGTGACCACCTTGGTCGGCATCAGGTTGAGCACGGCGATCCGCAGCGGGCGGATGTCCTGGTGGACCGCCCGCTCGGTGGCCATCACGAAGATGTTCTCGTCGGTCAGGATCCTGCTGGCGGGCAGGTCGCTGGGGATCCGTACGGGCATCGCGTCTCTCGGCAGGGACGGGAGTGCGGGGTGCCGCCGGGTTCGGTCGGTCGCCTCGCCGCAGTAGGGTATGTGTAGTAAGTACTACCCCTGTCGGCTTGTCAAGCTGGGCATCCCTCCCGACGTCCGGCTCAGCCGGCTAGGGAATCGGTGAGGGCACCGCGCCACCAGAGGATGTACCGGGCGCGGTCCAGCGGCGAGACGCCGCGGCGCGGTCGCACGGCCCCCAGCTCGTCGGGGCACTCCCGGTACCCGGAGAACCGCGCCGTCAGGGTCCCGCGTCCGCGCGTCAGGGAGCTCAGGCGGACGGCGTAGTCCATCGAGGTGGCCAGGGGAAAACGGCCGTGGAGGACGAACTGGTCGCCGGCGATCTCGGCCGGCTCGCAGGCACCGCGTCGCTGGACGACGTCCGCTGTGACCCGGCCCAGGCTCTCCAGCGGAGCCGCGATGCGGAAGGCCAGCATCGGCTCCAGCAGGACCGTGCCGGTCTCGACCAGGCCCTTGAGGATGGCCATGTTGGCGGCCAGCTTGAAGTCCCCCGGCCGGCTGTGCAGCAGGTGGTGGCTGCCGTCGACGAGGGTGAGGCGCAGGTCGGTCACCTCCCACCCCTTGATCCCCTGGCGGAGCGACTCGGGGAGGTTGGTCTCGATCTCGTTCTGGTACTTGGGGTGGATGGCGCTCTTGTCCACGGTGGAGACGTAGCAGATCCCGCTCCCCCGCTCGCCCGGCTCGAGGCGGAACCGGAGGATCGCCCAGCAGGGCTTGGGCATGGTGTAGCTTTCCTCACCGTATCCGACGCGCGCGGGGGTCTCGCGGTAGATCACCGTGGGGCTGCCGAAGGCGGCCTGCAGACCGAAGCGGACCCGCAGCACCTCGGCGAGGATCTCGGTCTGCACCGTCCCCATGATGCGGAGGTGGAGCTCCCGCTCGTCGGGGTGCCAGCGGCAGTCGAGATGGGGATCCTCGCTCGACAGCAGGTGCACGGCCTCGACCAGCGCGGCCAGGTCCTGGGGGCGGTCGGGCTTGACCTGCACCGAGAGGAGCGGCTCGCTCAGGGCGTACCCACCGGGCACCGGGTCCGGGTCTCCCAGGACGTCGCCGATCCGGACCTCGGGCATGCCGCAGAGGCAGCCGATCTCCCCTGCCCGTAGCAGACCAGTGTCCTCGTACCGGTTCAGGGCCAGGCGCTTTACCTGGGTGATCAGCTCCTCGCGTCCGGCGGTGTGGTTGAGGACCCGATCCCGATTGCGCAGGGTCCCCGCGTAGAGCCGCACCCCGGCCACGCGGCCCAGCCGTGGGTCGTGGTCGAGCCGATAGATCACCCCGGACACCGGTTGTTGCGGGTCGCCGCCGGCATCGGGCAGGAGCCGGGCAACGGCATCGAGCAGCGCCGCTACCCCGGCACCGGTCTTGGCCGAGCCGCAGAGCACGGGGAACAGGCGGCCGTCGCGGACCGCGCGCTGGAGGGCCGCCTGCACCACCGTTGGCTCGACCCGATCGTTCTCGAGGTACTGCTGCAGCAGGAGATCGTCTTCCGAGGCCAGGATCTCGATCAGTTCGGCCCGCGCCTCGTCCGACAGCGCCTCGACCACCGCCTCGGCCTGGCCCTGGTCAATGGCCCGGTTGAGCCTGACCATGGCCGGCGACAGCTCGCGCCGCAGCGCGGCGAAGACCCGGTCGACGTCGGCGCCTACCCGGTCGATCTTGTTGAGGAAGACGAGGGCGGGCAGACCCAGACCGCGCAGCGCCTGCCAGACCGTCTCGGTCTGGGCCTGGATCCCCTCGGCCGCGCAGTCCACCAGCACCGCGGCGTCCAGCACCCGCAGGGAGCGCTCCACCTCGGCGCTGAAGTCGGTGTGCCCGGGGGTGTCGATGAGGTTGACCTGGACCCCCTGCCAGGCGAAGGAGAGGGTGCTGGCCCGGACCGAGATCCCCCGCCGCCGCTCGACCTCCATCCGGTCCGAGACGCTGGTGCCCCGGTCGACGCTCCCTGCCGCGGCGATGCTCCCGCTCAGGTAGAGCAACTGCTCGGTGAGGGTGGTCTTTCCCGCGTCGACGTGGGCAAGGATCCCCAGGTTGCGCAGGGGGGGCCCCGCACCCGGACTGCCCTGCATCCTCAGCCTCCTCCGTGCGGTGGCGGGGCCGGCCCGGCCCGCGTCCGGCCGGACCGGCCCCGTCTATCATAGGATGGCTCCCCCGGTCCCGTCCATCCTAGCAGCCCGTTGAAAAAGCCCATTTGGGCTGCGGCCGGTGCTGGCGGGCCCTGGCGTCGTGTGCCGGATCGCTCTCGATCCGGCCACGTCCCTGTGCCGCTCGCGCGGCGCATCTTCCCTCGATGCGCTGTTGCTCGCGCGCCTAGCCAAGCCCCGCCATCCCTCGGCCTCGCTAGGCAAAGCGGCTTTTTCAACGGGCTGCTGGCCCCTTGCCCTCCTGAGTTGTTGGCTTCATCCTTGGGACTGAGGCCGCACGCGCTTCGAGCTGCTTGCCCGTACCTCGACGCGGTCGCGCCACGGCGCGCAACAGAAAGTGGGGAAGGTGCGTTACCAGCAGGATTGGCCTGAAGCCCGGGAGCGGCTGACCGCCCTGTG
>JBAZUN010000063.1:2732-19727 GCA_041661365.1 Candidatus Latescibacterota bacterium | reverse complement strand
GCCCTCCAGGTACCAGGGTTCTGTACACATGCCGCCAGACCTTCTCCAGCTCAGAGAGGAACGCCTCATAGTCCTGAATGTGACCGAGCTGGTCCGGGTTATCGTTATATCGCTTCAGGTTCCAATAGGGTGGCGAGGTGACGACAAGATGAACCGAAGCGTCGTCCACGTAGGCGAGTTCTCGCGCATCGCCATTGATCAGTCTGTGAATGGTTGTGTCCATGGGTTCACGCGAAAGCGGCCAAGTGAGCCGTAAGTGTCCGGGCGAAACGCTCAATGGTCAGGTCATCGGCAGGGATTATGAAACGCCCACTGGTTCCATCGTCTGCCCTGGACGTGACGAATGCCGCAGCGGAGTAGTGGCGTTCCAGTACGAGCTTCCTGCAGAACAGCTCACAGCGGCGCATGTACGAGGCGCCGACGAACTCCGGAAAGGCCCTGAAGTGGGGTTCGCGCACCTTCACCGGGCGGTTCGTGGCACCGCAATCCTCCAGCAGAAAAAGGTACCCCAGGAAGGGGTGCGGGCTGGCCAGGTAGGCACGCTCGCGGTACGCCGTCCACAGATCGAGGGCACTCCCCATCGCCTCCTCCACCCGGTTGTTGAGGTTGTTGCTGAAGGAAGGGCCTGCCAGCGATTTCACCTCGATCGCGGCGAGGAGGGTGTCGCCGCGCACCACCAGTAGATCCCATTTCTTGGTCGGGCGGAAGAAGCCCGGCAGTTCGAGGGTCTTCTTGCTGAAGATATAGCGATCAGGAATCCCGGCCTTGGTGACCAGATCCGTGATGAGATCGACGAAGCCATCCATCTGTGCGCCTCCGGTAGTGGCGCTTCGTAATCCCTGGTCGACCTTGCCGGTCCGGCGCTGTTTCTCCTTCTGAGTTGCCCGAATCCGCCAGTAATGAGCCACAGCGTTGCTGATGCGGGCGGGCAGGTCGGGCAGGATGTCGTCTGGAGTATTGGGCATGATGTATCAGGCTCCTCGCGTTATCAAGAGACGAACGAGGGGTACGTACGGGGCTGCTTGCAGGGTGTCAAATGCGACACATTGGCGGTTCGATGGGGGAGCTGCTTGGCCTCGAGTGGTCGGGTCTCACCAGTCGTCCGGTCAGGCCCGCAAAGGGAGCCTGATGAAGGGAGAAACGGCGGCTCAGGTATCGTGCAAGAACCAGATCGCCGTGGAATGGGGCGCCAGCCGCGCCGCGAACTCGGTTCCAGCCCGCAGCACGGTCCGACCGGTGGTGGCGTCGATCACCCGAGTCTCGCCGTCGGGGATCGAATAGAGGAGCCGCTGGGGGAAGTGCCGAGGATCGGTCATGGGAGCGCCTTCCTCTCGACGAGGGAGCGGTGCAGGACCGCGGGGCTCGAATGAGGGCGCGGCTCCTGCTCAGGGGCGGACGAGGTGTAGCACGAGGAAGGTACGAAGGCCCCTGGCGCGGCAGGCGTCAAGTCTGGACGCGACCCCGTCGAGGGATACGATGAAGTATCGGGCGGGTCGAGAAGCCCGGCCGGCAAGGCGCTTGAGCGGCGCCTCGCCAATTGGGGCGCGGCTACCCTGACCGCGGCTGAGGAGGTGCCGGCACCGGCCACCAGAACGACTCCCGCGCCGCGGTGGGCCAGAAGTCGAGGCGGTCCACCCCGAGGTAGTGCAGGGTCGCCCGCTCCAGCAGCGAGAGCTCCTCGGGGTTCTCCCGATTGAGGTTCATCGGCTCGCGAAGCACGACCGGCGGGTTGCTCATGAAGCGCGGGATGCCCAGCACGTTCTGCGACGAGGCGTGCAGCATGAACGGATGAAGGATGATGAAGTCTCCGGCCCTGCCGGTCAGCTCCTCGAACCGCGTGCACTGGCTCGCGATCCCGGCGAAGTCGAACTCGCCCGGCCCCACCCCCTCGGGGTGGGCCGCGAGATGACGGGCGATGAGCCGCACCGAGTCCGGGGCGATGAAGGTGCCGCCTCCCTGATGCCGCATGTCAGACCAGAGGACGACGGTGAGCAGGGCCTGTTCCCGGCTGTCCAGGAAGTGACGGAAGTAGCTCCCGTCCTTGTGCCAGCCCGGAGTCCGGGCCGAGGGAGGTTGCCACGGCTGGTCCGCGCCGCGCCGGAAGTTGACGATGAAGGCGTCCGACCAGATGAAGGAGTCGATCGTGGTGAAGTGACCCGGACCGATCCCCATGACCTGGGTCTCCAGCCGTTCCTCGCCGCCGACCACGTCGAGGACGGCGTCCCAGGCCCGGGGTGCCAGATCCCGCACCGGCATCTGGTTCCGGTGGTCCATCCAGACGATCTCCTTGGCCCAGGTGCTCGGATCGTCCGGACAATATCCGAGCCGCTCGTAGGCCTGGTCGATCCAGCGACCGGCGACCGTCAGGTCCAGACAGTTTTCGACTACCAGGTACCCGCGGTCGAGGAAGGAGTTCACCTGCGCGTCGGTCAGGATGCGGAAGCGGCCCATGGCGCTCGTCTCCGGTGGGAAACCAGGGGAAGGCGAAGGGGCGAATACCTGAACTAACGGGTGAGCGGATCACCGGCAAGTACCCCGTCCCCCGGAGGCCGCCACTCGTCAGTCGAGCAACGAGGCCCAGCATCGTTTCCGGGTAGTCGTACTCAGGGCCTACGTGGCGGCTCAGCGCGCGACCGGGTCACGCTGGTACAGCGCTGCCAGTCCGGTGCCGGCAGCATCCAGGGCAGCGGCGGTCAGGTCATCGGCCCGGGTGTCATTGATCTGCCAGGCATCCTCCACCCACCCGTAGTGGTAGGGTGTTGATTCCCACACGACCTCACTCGACTCAGGCTCGATCAACAGCACAACCAGGTCAAGCGAGAGCAGAGGGGGATGCGGAGGTGGCCTACCCGCCCGCCAGAAGCTGCGGATCTCCACGTCCATGAGGAGCGATCCGTACCCTGGATCACCAGCCTGAGCCGACACCAGCCGCTGGTTCAGGTAGAAGACTAGCAAGCGATGCGAGAATGGTGTCAGCGGGACGCCAAACGGTGGCTTTCGGGGCTGGTACAACTCGCGGAACCGGACACCCCTGCTCTCAGCCGGCGGCTGGTGCATTAGCACCTGCATCTCCCCGGACTCCCAGGTGCGGGGACCGGGATCGACGGGGAGCTCGCTCGGGTCCGGGTTGTACCGCGTCTCGAAGCGATTCCGTTTAACGTGTCGCCCCACGTAGGTCCAGGTCTCGTACGGGGTGAGGACCCCGGCCTCGCGCCGGTACTCCCGCATCTCCTCGCGCCGGCCGCCTTCCTCGACCCAGGTCAGCAGGTGGGTCTGGGGATCGAAGCAGGCGCGCCGGCGGGTGCCGTACTTCAGGTCCTCGACCAGGATCCCCTCGCAGGTGCCGCCGCCGGGCAGCAGCAGCGGCCCCAGGTAGTCCAACCGGATCTCACTGCCGCGGAACTGGGACAGGAAGTCCCAGCGCTCGGCCTGCTGCTGCAGGGACTGGGACGCCACCGGCATAGGCATCCCGAAGAGGTAACTCCAGTCCCGGTACCCGTCGGTGCCTTGAAGCGAGGCATCTCCCTGCCGGGTCACCAGCTTTCGTCCCTGGGAGTACCAGGATCGACCGGTCTCGACCCATCGCTCGCGCTTGTAGTCATAGACGCTGGCGGTCACCTCCTTACCGCGCAGGCCGCGGAGTCGCTCCAGGCCGCTGTCGACGATGGCCTCGGCGCGGCGGCGACGCTGCCGTTCCGCCGAGTTGGTGTCCGGCTCCGGGAACCAGCCGTCGCGGCGTCGGGCCTCGGCCAGCATCTGTTGTCTGGCCGAGGCCAGGTCGAGCGCGGCCAGCGAGGGTAGTTCGCCCTCCGGCCTGGCAGACCAGGGGCCCTTGCCAAGACCACCGTCGCCCGAGCCCAGCAGGTATTCGCTGGCAGGTCCGTCGAAGGCCGGCAGCCCTCCCAGTCCGGGATAGCCGTCCCCTGCTGCCCCGCCTCCCGGACCGCCGCCCGGTCCGGCCGCCGGCTGCGGGGCCAGGGAGAACGGGTTCTGCCCGACCTCAGGGGGAACCGGCTCCGGGGCTCCGGACCAGGACCCGGAAGGCCCGGTCTCGAACCGTACCCGCACGGCGGCAAGGACCGCCTGCTGCTGACGGACCATGGCCCACTGCAGCAGAACGAGGAGCAGCAGGTGCAGGCAGAGCGCCGCCAGGAGGCATCGCCGGAAACGGCGGTGGCCGTGGTCGAGTGTCCTTGACGGAGCGGGATCAGCCATGGTGGCCCATGACGGGAGAAGTGCCGCGAGGGGCGACCTATAAGTGCCGCGAGGGGAGGAAATGTGCTAGAAGTGCGGTGGGATCAGGGCCGCACGGTGTCGGGAGTGTGGGGCTGGGGATGGCCGAGCCCCGGTGGGTTGCCTGGCCGACGGTGTGCCGATGCAGCCTATGGGAAGAAGGTCACGGTACTCGGAGGGATCAGGGACGGAGCAGCGTCCACCTCAGGTCGGGCGTGAACCGGGCGAAGCCGTCATCGGCGGTAATCCACGTGGCCTTCGCTTCGATAGCTATAGCTGCCAGGTAGGCATCGGGAACCCCGTTACCAGTTACCGCGGTTCGGTGGCAGAGACTGGAGAAGATCTCCCAGTGTCGGGCTCCCGGCATGATGCCCACCCCATTCGGCCGCTTGCGCACCTCCTCGGCAAAGGCCAGTGCGCGTCCCAGAGGTGTAGGCGTTCGGTAGACCCGAGGGTGGGTCACGATGCGAACGAAGGCACTGAGGATCAGCTCGGAGTAGAGGAAGGCCTCCTGGTTTTCCAGGCAACCGGTCAGCCAGCGCAGGTAGAAGGCGTGTCCCGTGTTTTCCCCACGATGGGCGTTGACCAGGATGTTTACGTCGAACAAGGTCATCAGGATCAGGTTGCGATCCCTCGCTCCATCTGCTCCAGCGCCGAGACGGAGGAGTTGACGTCAACGCCTTCATGCACGCCATCGCCTTTGAACACCGGCAGCTTCACCCGTCTCGGTGACTGGGTGCCCTGCTCGCGCTCGATCAGACCGAGCAGGCCGTCGGCAATGAGCTGCGTGAGTGTGCGACGGGTATCGGCAGCGTGGCGCTTGGCCCTGAGCAGCAGAGCCTCGTCGAGCCTGACCGTGGTCCTCATGCCGGCATTGTCCTGTTGTCGGTCCCCGTGACTAAGTACTGTTCGGAATGTATGTCAAGATGTCGATATGTCAAGATTCAAGACAATCACCGGTGCCCCAACGGGCCCCGACTCAACGCCCGTCCGACTGGGCATGGGCGAAGATCAGCAGATTCACCCCGAACTGCAGATGCGGGACGGGAAGATCCAGCTCGTCGGTCCGGTACCAGCCGGTGCCGCGGCGGTTGAAGATCGCCACCAGATGGCCGCGCAGCTCCAGCAATTCCAAGTCCTTGAGAGCGTCCTGGGGCGCGCCGTCCGCAGGTGGTCCACGCCGGAAGGTGTAGTGGGCAGTAAAGAGGGGATGGTTGTATGGGGCGGCGCGCCAGCTCTCGCCCTGCTCACCCAGCACCCATCGGTCGGCCAGCAAGGCCTTGAAGCGCTCGAAGAAGGGGGTATCATCGGACGCGGCGCCGGCGCGTCCTCGGCTCCTCGCCGGATCGCTCCGGGTGGTGTCCTCCGCGTAGAGCAGCGCTCCAGCCCGGAGTAACTCGGCCAGCTTCAGCTTCTCTCCCTCATCGAAGAGCAGGGGCGAGGAAGCGTCTTCCAGATAGAGGAGCCGGGGCGTTGGCCCGGACGATCTCGCCAGGGGGCTTTCATCCCATACCAGCCCTGAGTTGATCTGGGTGTGGTCTCTGAGATAAGCGAACAGCGCTCGGATTCCCTGAGGCACGCCCCTGGTCTGCCCACCCCGGATCCGCGGCCCATCTTGTGTTCCTGTCAGGATGATGCCGTGAATTTGGGCTCGTTGCACCGACCGTCGACTCTGGAGGGCTGCATCCGGCTCTGGCGCGGTCACGCGTTCCTTCTCACCCGATACTGCCGGCAGGATGACGGCAGCCGGTGGCATCAAGCCCGTGGCGGTCGATTCGGCACCACTCGCTGCGGCCACCTCTACAAAGCTCAGCGCGGTCAGACGGCGGGAATCCGGCGGAGGTGGTGGCGGCTCGCAGGCCGTGGGTCCGGGGAGCGCCGGCAGCGGTGCGAGCTGCACCCGGATCAGGCTGTCCTGAGCGACCGTCACGGCGGCCACCCGATCGGTCGGGTCTGAGCCGGCGG
Source organism: Candidatus Latescibacterota bacterium (assembly GCA_041661365.1). GTDB lineage: Bacteria > Latescibacterota > UBA2968 > UBA8231 > UBA8231 > CAITNQ01. The sequence goes on along the minus strand of JBAZUN010000063.1, from coordinate 13,529 downwards.
GCCAGCCCGGCAGCGACAGGCCGGCCAGGTGGGCCACCAGCGTCCCTGCCGTGCCCACCCCGACCAAGGCTGGCACGGCTGTCTTGAGCGCGGGCAGCAGATGACCGAGGTTCCACCACGAAAGGGTGAGCGCCTCACTTCGGGGAGCCAGCGGCAGTGCGGCGGCCAGGCCGGCCAGCACGCGGCGACGCAGCCGCTGCCGGTCCGGACCGCGGGTCTGACTGCCGTCGCGCAGCAGTTGGACCAGGCCGCGGGCCACCTGCTGCTCAGCCCGCAGCAGACGCCAACGGACCGCGGTGACCGAGATCCCGAGGAAGCGGGCCAGGTCCCGGTAGGTGCACCGCTCGAGGTGGCGCAGGACCACGAGCTGACGCACTGGTTCGGGGAGCGCGTCGAGGGCTTGCCAGACCGCCTGGTCCTGCTCGGCCACGGCAAACGCCTCTTCCGGATCGGGGAGGGACGTCGAGCTGGGGGCGCCGTCCTCGGCCCGCAGCCGGCACTGCTCCTGCCGGGTCCAGTGGAGGGCGGTATTCCGGGCGATCCGGCAGAGCCAGGGGGCGAAGCGAGCCGGATCGCGCAGGTCGGGCAGGGCCTGGTACGCGGTGCAGAAGGTCTCCTGCACCAGGTCCTCGATCTGGTCTCCGCGCCGCACCCGCTCCAGGATGAGGGCCCAGACCAGGCCGCTGTACCGCTCGACCAGCAGGCCGAAGGCGTCGAGTCGGCCGTTCAGGGTCTGGACCACGAGGATCTGATCTGCCTCGGCCATGTCGTCGGCTCCGGAAAGGGCGACGGTCGCCGTAAAGATACGTCAGGCGGGGAAGACGCATACCGTGCACGACCGGTAATAAGAGCCTCGGGGACGGGAAATGTGCTAGTGCGCCAAACACCTTCTTCGGCGGTCGTCGACAGGTCAGCAAGGATGCGGTGCATGGCGCTGGTGCTCGAGGGGAGGTAGATTCACTGTGCTATCCCGCTGGACCGTCGGTCCGGCCGGACTTCACCAGACTGCCCCAACGACCAAGGAGGACGAGTGTCGTTCAGTGCCCTGAAGCTGCACCCTAATCTGCTCAAGAGCGTGAAGGAGCTGGGGTTCGCGCAGCCGACCCCGATCCAGCTCGAGGCGATCCCGCCGGCGTTGATCGGCCGCGACGTGCTGGCCTGCGCCATGACCGGCAGCGGCAAGACCGCGGCCTTCCTGCTGCCGATCCTGCACCAGCTCATCGGCCAGCCCCGGGGGACCACCCGGGTATTGGTGCTCACCCCGACTCGGGAGCTGGCGGCCCAGATCCTCGAGGATCTCAACGAGCTGGCGGTGCACACGCCGATCACCGGCGCGGCGGTCTTCGGGGGGGTGGCGGCGGGACCGCAGGAGCACGCCTTCCGCACCGGGGCCGACGTGCTGGTGGCCACCCCGGGCCGACTGCTCGACCACCTCAGCCACAGCTATGCCCGCCTGGACGGGCTGACCCACCTGGTGGTCGACGAGGCCGACCGGATGCTGGACATGGGGTTCCTGCCGCAGATCCGCCGGGTGCTCAAGCACCTGCCCAAGCGGCGGCAGACCCTGTTCTTCAGCGCCACCATCCCGGCCCCGATCGTCCAGCTCAGCGGCGAGATCCTGGACCAGCCGGTGCAGATCAACGTGCAGCGGCAGGCGGCGCCGGCCGTGGGGATCACCCAGGCCGTGTATCCGGTGCCCCAGCATCTCAAGCCGCCCCTGCTGGTCGCCCTGCTCGAGCGGGGCGACATCCGCGACGCCCTGGTCTTCACCCGTACCAAGCACCGGGCCGACCGTCTGTCCAAGTTCCTGGTGCAGGAGGGGGTGGTCGCGACCCGCATCCACGGGAACCGGTCCCAGGCTCAGCGCACCGAGGCCCTGGCCGGGTTCAAGAGCGCCCGGTACCGGGTGCTGGTCGCCACCGACATCGCGGCCCGGGGGATCGACGTGACCGCGCTGGGTCACGTGGTCAACTTCGACGTGCCGACCACCGCGGACGACTACATCCACCGGGTCGGTCGCACGGCCCGGGCCGAGGCCACCGGCGACGCCTACACCTTCGTCTGTGCGGAGGAGGAGGACGATCTGCGCCAGATCGAGCGGGCGGTGGGCAAGCGGCTGCCGCGGGTGACGGTGCCGGATTTCGACTACCAGGCGCCGCCGCCGCCCAAGTCCGCCGGATCGCTGGGACGAAGCGGGAGCCGCCGACCGAGCGATCCGGGCAGCCGGCGCGGATCAGGGACCGGCCGGTCGTCGGGTCAGGGCCAGCGCCGCGCTACGCCGGCACCGCGCACGACGGTCACCGAGCCCCCCAAGAAGGAGCAGCCCCGCGGGGAGCCCCGGACCCGCTTCGGCCGGGCCCCGCAGCCGGCCACTCGACGCCGATCCCGCTGAGGACGTCTCTACCGCCGCGATGGCTGGAGGCCACAGGGAGCGCACGCCCTTCGGCGCTCACCGCGTCATGGCCATGGCATAGTCCCGGCCGATTTCGTGCTCGAGCGGCGCTCCGGCCAGGAAGCGGCCGGCGTCCTCGACCACCGCCAGCGCGGCAAAGCGCCTCCGGTCGATCGTCGGACCAGCCATGTGCGGCACCAGGATGGCGTTGTCGTGGCCGCGGAGGGGGGAGTCGGCCGGCAGAGGCTCGGTATCGAAGACGTCGAGGACCGCCAGGAACCGGCCGGTGGCCAGCTCCGCAGCCAGCGCCGTTTCGTCGACGATGGCCCCGCGGGCGGTGTTGATGAGCAGGGCGCCGTCCTGGATCAGCCGCAGCCGCCGGGCGTCGAGCAGGTGGCGAGTGGCCGGGGTCCTGGCCACGTGGAGCGAGATGATCCGCGAGCCGGCCAGCAGCTCGTCGAGGGTGCATGGCTCCACCCCGTGCGCCCGCAAGACTGCCTCGGTCACGTGAGGGTCATAGGCCCGCACCCGGCAGCGGAACGGCCGCAGCATCGGCACCAGCAGGCGCGCCACCGCGCCGAACCCCACCAAGCCTACGCTCTGGTCGAGTAATCCCTCGTTCACGAACTCCTCGGTGCGCCACCGGCCGGCCTGGACCTCCTGGGCCCAATACGGTAAGCGGCGGAGCGCCAGCAGGGCATACCCGACCACCGACTCGGCCACCGACTCGGCGAAGACGCGGTTGCCGCTGACGACCCGGATCCCGCGGTCGAACAGCTCGGCACTGACCAGGCTGGCGACACTCCCCCCCGTGTGCGCCACCAGACCGAGACGGTCGGCGTGGCGGAGCAGATCAACGTCGAAGCACGGCGCGCCCCAACCGGTGAAACAGACCTCGACCCCCCGCAGACGCTCCGCCAGCTCGCTCGGGGGGAGCGGACCTTCCGCGTCGTTCCACGTTACCTCCCCGAGCGCCTCCAGGCGCGCCACCACCTCCCGAGGGAAGAAGCTGTCCCGCACCGGGCTCGCCGACATCGCCACCAGCAGCCGCGGTCGGTGCCCGCCAGAGGGCGTTTGGTCGGTCATAAAGCCTCCGTTGGATCAGAGCCTTGTGGCGATCCCTCCGGCGCCACGGGCCAGGTGCCGCGCGGTGGCCACCGGAGAGGCGGTGGAGCAGCCTCAGCGCAACCGGACCACCTTGCCGGTACCCATCTCGTAGATGGCCCTGATGATCACCAGCTCACGGGCCTCTACCCCCTCCCGCAGGATCGGGCTGCTGTCCAGCAGGAAGCGGGCGCTCTCGTAGGTGTTCCCTTCGATGGCCAGGTTCACCAGCCGGTCGCCGGTCGCCTTGCCCTTGAGCCGGGCGACCGCCGGGGCGATGCGCTCGATCACGGCCGCGAGGTTGACCGAGGGCATGGGCTCCTCCGAGGCCGCGGCCGTCACCGCCCCGCACTTGCGGTGCCCCAGCACCACCAGCAGGGGCACGTGCAGGTGCTCGACCGCGTATTCCATACTCCCCAAGGCCACGCGGTCGGCCACGTTCCCCGCGGTCCGCACGACGAACAGCTCGCCCAGGCCTTGGTCGAAGATCAGCTCGGGAGGCACCCGGCTGTCGGAGCAGCCGAGGATGATGGCCCGGGGATGCTGGCCCTTGAGCAGCTCCTTCCGGGTGTCGACCAGCTCGCGGTGCACCGGCGTCCCGGCGGCGAAGCGGGCGTTCCCCTCCAGCAGCTCGGTCCAGATCCGCTCCTGCTCCTCGGTCCCGGCCGCCGACTCCTCGTGAGAAGCCGCCGGCTCGCTCGCCGCGGGCTCAGAGTCGACGGCGGCCAAGACTGCCGGGCTTGAGGCCTGGCCGGATCCCGGCGCGGCCACCGCCGAAGACCACGCCGCGGCCAGCAGGAGCACGGTCCACAGACCCGACGATCGGCTCGACATGACGATCCTCCTCGATGACGTGCGGTGCTGCCGTTTCAAGGCGGTGAGTCCGATTGCCTCACAGGGCGCCGATCAGCTTCCAGTACCCCACCGCGATCCCCAGGGCCAGGACGGTCGCCACGGCGTAGACCGTGGCCAGCTTGATCCGGTCCCCGTCGAGGTAGGCCTGGCGCTTGGTGATCCCCTCGGTCATCACGATCCAGATGTTCTGGTAGTTGAACCAGAAGACGTGCAGCGGCAGGACGACGATCCCGGCCAGGACGATCGGGCCCACCCCCCAGGCCGGCGCCACCCCGACCAGGGCCAGGAAGAAGGCCGCGATGGTGATGAAGCCGACCGGGTCGACGAAGCGCATGGCCATCACCCCCAGGGCCAGGACCACCACCAGCAGGAGCGCGCTTCCCGCCACCGGCTCCACCGCCGGGACGATGAACCCGGCCATCCAGTCGCTGATCTTGTAGGTGGTGATGACGGTGCTCACGCTCAGGGCGCCGCCGACGAAGATGGCCAGGTGCCAGGGGATCCCGGTGCCGATCTCGGGGGCGGTGAGGACCTGGCCGGCGAAGAGGGCGGACAGGGCCAGCATGCCGATCGCCTCGGCCGGCACCTTGTGCCACGGCTGGGTGACCCAGGCCAGCACCGAGACCGCCACGATCGCCGCGGTGATGGTTTCTGACCGACTCATCGGTCCCAGCTTGACCAGCTCCGCCGAGGCCAGGTCGCGGGTGACGCCGGGCTGACCCTCGGGCCGCAGGACCAGCAGGTTGCCGACCAGCACCAGCACGCACCAGATCATCGTCGGCACGAACATCACCCGGGCGTAGTCGAGCCAGGTCAGCGGGATCTGCTGGCTGGCGAACAGCCCGGTGAGGTACGGTCCCCATAGGGCGCCGGTGAGCAGGGCGCAGCCGGGGAGGACCGCCATCTCGAAGGTGCTCAGGATGATCAGGGCCGAGCCGCGGCTGGGCAGGCCCAGGCCGATGGCCTGCACCAGGGCCCAGGCGATCGGCATGAGGATCGCCGTGCGCACGGTCATCGAGGGGATGCCCAGGGTGAGGACGAAGCCGATGCTGAGGAAGGCGAAGAGGATGCCGGTGTAGGTGGCCGGGAAGACCTGGAGGATGCGGTAGGCGATCCGCCGCGCCAGGCCGCTCTTGTCCATGGCGTAGCCGAAGAACAGCACCGAGACCAGGATCCAGAACGCCGACGAGGCAAACCCTTTCAGGGCGACCGCCCCGGGCACGCCGCAGGCCAGCATCAGGCCGAGGACCAGCAGGGCGGTGATCCCGGCGTTGAGGACGTCCGTGGCCCAGAAGACCACGCCGAGCGCGATGATGGCCAGGGCCCGCTGTCCCAGGGGGTCCAGGGTGCCCACGCTGGGCAGGGCCCACACGGCAACGGCGACCAGCACGCCGGCAGCGGCGCCCAGAGTCCGACGGCTCATCAGTGCCTCCCTTGCTGGGGTGAGCGAGGGCCCCGGACGGGGGGCCTCGGCAGTATGGGGATGCGACGGGCCGGCCGCGGCCGGCAGATCAGAGCAGATCAGAACAGACTCAGGTGGACGTACCGGCCCGGGTGCTCCTTGAGATCGACGGCCAGGGCCTGCATCTCCCGGGCGGCCAGGGCCACGCCGGCGCTGGCCTCGGTCAGGTTCCGATAGAGCGCCTCGTCGTGGCTCAGCTTCCCCAAGGTTCCCTCGCCGCGGTCGATCCGCCCGAGGATCGACTCGAGCGAGCGCGAGGCGCGGTCCACCGAGGCCAGGGTCCCGTCGAGGCGCTGGGCCAGCTCGTCGACGCGCTTCACCGTCCGTTCCAGCTCCGGTCCGGCGGCGGCCTGCTCCAGCCCCGCGGCCGACCGCTTCAGGCTGGCGACCAGGTCCCGCACCTCGCCGCGCTGCTCGCGCAGCAGGCCGGACAGCTCCTGCAGGGCCAGACGGCCCTCGCCGGCCCCGGCGTGCAGGTCATCGACCATGCCGTCGGACAGCAGGGTCTGGACTCGGACGGCGATCCGGTCGGCCTGGGCCGCCAGGTCGTCCATCCGGTCGAGGACCCCGGCCCCGATGCTGCCGGGCAGGCGATCGCCCCAGGTGGCGCTCTCGGTCGAGGCTCCGGGAACAACGTCGGCGACCATGCCGCCCAGCAGGCCCCCGGACCGCAACTCCACCCGCGAGTCGGAGGGGATCGGGTATTCGCCTTCGATCTCCAGGCGCACGTCGACGGCCTGCTGGCCGATGCGGAAGCCGACGATCCGGCCGATGTTGACCCCGCGCATCTGCACCGGATCGCCCTTGCGGATGCCGCCGGCGCTGGGCACCCCAGTGGAGATCACGTACCGGCCGCGGAAGAGGGCCGCGTCGGTCAGCACCGCCAGGGTGACGACGGTGCCGGCCAGACCGACCAGGACGAAGAGCCCGACCCACACCTCGCGGTGCCGGCCGCGGGGCGGCGGTGGGGGCGGCAGCGGCTTGTCCGTGCTCACGGTTCCTCCTCGCGTTCCATGGATACCTCGGTGGCTTCCTCGGTCTCCATGATCTGCAGCGCCGCCTCGGCCGCGGCCTGCCGGTCGGCAAAGGCCCGCACCACCGGATCCTCGCTGGCGCGGAACTGGTCGGGCGTGCCGACGAAGCGGAGCCGACCGTGGGACAGGAGCGCCACCCGGTCGGAGATGGCCACGGCCTGCTCGATGTCGTGGGTGACGATGATCGAGGTGACGTGGGCCCGCTCGTTGATCTGCTGGATCAGGTGCGAGACCGCGGCGGCGTTGACCGGGTCGAGGCCGGTCACCGGCTCGTCGTAGAGCACGATCTCCGGCCGGCCAACGATGGCCCGGGCCAGCCCGACCCGCTTCCGCATCCCGCCCGACAGCTCGGACGGCAGCTTGTACAGGATCTGCCCCGGGTCGAGGTTGACCAGCTCGAGCGACTCGCAGACCCGCCGCTGCAGCTCGGTGGAGCCGATCCGGCGGGCCTCCTCGTCGGGCACGCCCAGGCAGGTGTTCTCGTACACGTTCATCGAGTCGAACAGGGCCGCGTACTGGAAGACGTACCCCACCTTCCGCCGGATCGCGGCCAGGACCGAGGCCGACGAGCGGTAGACCGAGACGCCGTCGATCCGCACGTCCCCGCGGTCCGGGATCAACAGCCCGTTGGTGGTCCGCAGCAGCACGCTCTTGCCGGTGCCCGACGGGCCGACGATGGAGACGGTCTCGCGGGTGGCCACGGTCAGGTTGATGCCGCTGAGCACCGGCACGTCGAACGCCTTGTGGATGTCGACGTACTCGATCACGGGGGCTAGTTGAGGAAGGGGGGGGGGTACACGGCGTCGATCACCAGGACGGTGACGATCATGGTCACCACCGCCAGGGTGGTGGCCCGTCCCACGCCCTCGGCCCCACCCCGCGTATCCAGGCCCATGTAGACCGAGATCAGGGGGATGGTGTAGCCGAAGGCCAGTCCCTTGATCAGCGAATAGAGCAGATCCCAGGAATGCCAGAAGAGCCTTGCGCCGTAGAGGAAGGTCTCGAACCCCAGCCCCATGGTCAGCCGCGAGGAGATCATCGCCGACCCCAGCCCGACCAGGTTCGACATCCCCACCAGCAGCGGCGTGGCGATGGTCATGGCGATGATCCGGGGCGCGGCCAGGGTCGGCACCGGGTCACGGCCCAGGGAATAGAGCGCGTCGATCTGCTCCGAAACCTTCATGGTGCCCAGCTCAGCGGCGATCCGGGCGCCGACGCGGCCGATGAGGACGAAGGCGGTCATCACCGGGCCCAGCTCGAGGACGATGCTCTCGGTGACCACGCTGCCGAGGACGTAGAGCGGCACCGCGCCGGTGAACTGGTACCCGCCCTGCTGCGAGGTGACGATCCCCGAGAGGACCGAGGTCAGCAGCACCAGCGGCACGCTGGCCACCCCGGTGGTGACCAGTTGGTTGAGAACGTCCCGCAGGGCCACCCGGCCGGTCAGGGTCGCGCCGGTCACCCGCCAGGCCAGCAGACTCATCCCGCCGGCGTGCCCGGCCACCACCTCGGCCGACCGGCCGAAGCGGGCGAGGATGCCAAGGGCGGTGCGACGGACCACCTTCTTCATCGTCAGATCCGGGATCGGGGCTGCAGTACAAACGGTATTCACCCCGCGCTGTCAAGCTCATCACCGGTCTGCCCGCTTGACTTAAGGACCGTCCGGAGCATCATTACGGAGAGCGATCCGCGCCGGTCTCGTGGTCCCGAACCCCGTGGGGACATCTGCAGATGCTCGGTCCATTGCCCCTGACCCGACGATCCGGCCGGCCGTTGAGGAGGCCGATGCGGACCTTGGCCGGTCTGGTCGGCCTGGTCCTGATGCCGGCGCTGCTGCTGGCCGTCGCCGCCGGGGCTCAGCTCCCCGAGCGGCCGACCGGTCCGGTGGCCGACCTGGCCGGGGTGATCGACCCGGGTACCGAGGCCCGTCTGACCGCGCTGGCCCGGGAGTTGTGGGAGCAGGGCCACTTCGGGCTGGTGGTGGCCACCGTGCCCACCATCGGTGAGGAATCGATCGAGGAGTACGCCAACCGCCTGTACGCGAAGTGGGGGATCGGCCAAGCCGGCAGTGACGAGGGAGCCCTGGTGCTCCTTTCCCTCGATCCGCGGCGGGTGCGGATCGAGGTCGGGTACGGGGCCGAGGGGTACCTCCCCGATGCGGTCGCCGGCCGGCTGCTGGACCAGTACGGGATACCGGCCTTTCGGGCCAACGACTACGCCACCGGCCTCGAGGCGGTCTCGCTGGCCCTGGCCCAGCGGGTGGCCGTTGAGAAGGGCCTGACCCTGCGGGCGCCGTCGCCGGCACCCCCCGCTGAACGCCCTACGAATGAAGGACGGCCCGGCTCGCCGGTCGGCATGATCCTCCTGCTGCTTCTGGCCCTGGCCCTGTCGGGCACGCGCTGGGGTCGGGCCCTGCTCTGGGCCCTGCTCCTGTCGAGCCTGACCGGCGGCCGAGGGCGCGGCTCGGGTGGGTTCGGCGGCGGGTTCGGGGGCGGTGGATTCGGGGGCGGGTTCGGCGGCGGCGGGAGCGGCGGCGGCGGCGCCTCGCGCGGGTTCTGACACCGCCATCGATCGCCACAACAGGAGAGCAGTCCCATGGGCAAGATCGCGGATCCCGTCGTCGTGGCCACCGAGGCCGGTCGCGAGTACCTGGCCTGCTACGGCGAGGACCTGCTCTCGGCCGTCCTCTACGGCAGCGCCGTGAGCGCAGACTTCGACCCTCGCCGTTCTGACGTGAACCTGTTGCTCGTCCTGCGGCGGGTGAGTCTGGAGGAGCTGGCCCGCAGCGCGGCCGTGCAGAAGCGTTGGCTCAAGCAGCGGGTCAGCCGGCCCCTCTTCCTCGACCCCGGGTACATCGACCGTTCCCTGGACGCCTTCCCCATCGAGTTCCTCAACTTGAAGCTGCGGCACCGGATGCTCCTCGGCGCTGACCTGCTGTCGCCGCTGGTCATCCGCCAGGACCACCTGCGCCTCCAGATCGAGCGGGAGCTGAAGGGGAAGCGCCTGCATCTCTTCCAGGCCTGGCTCGACGCCCGCGAGTCAGAGAAGCACCTACGGGAGCTGGCGGCCGTCTCGCTGCGCGATTTCGCCGCCCTCTTCCGCGCTCTGCTCCACCTGCGGCAGATTCCGGTGCCCGATGCCCGGGCCGAGTTGTTCGCCGCCGTGGAGGCGGCGTACGACCTGCAGCAACAACCGTTCGGCGCGCTGCTCCGGGCGCTGCAGGGCAAGAACCGCCAGGTGCTGACCGCGGCCTTCGCCCCGTACGCAGACGCTGTCACCCGCCTGGCGGAGATCGTCGATTCCACCCAGACCGCCGGATAGCTCCCCCCACGGGGCCAACCACGGAGGTAGCATGAAAGGCTCATTCCGCATCCTGCTCATCGTCGGCGCGATCATCCTTGTGGCCTTCCTCGGCTTCCGCTGGTACATCAATCTGCACAACGAGCTGGTCGCCCTGGACGAGGGGGTGAAGACCGCCTGGTCCCAGGTCGAGAACCAGCTCCAGCGGCGGATGGACCTGATCCCCAACCTGGTCGAGACCGTCAAGGGGTACGCGGCGCACGAGCAGGAGGTGCTCATCGAGGTTACCCGGGCCCGGGCCAGCGTCGGCGGAGCCCAGTCGCCGGCCGAGAAGATCGAGGCCAACAACCAGCTCACCGGGGCCCTGGCGCGGCTGCTGGTGGTGGTCGAGCGGTACCCCGACCTGAAGGCCAACACCAGCTTCATGGCCCTGCAGGACGAGCTGGCCGGGACCGAGAACCGGATCGCGGTCGAGCGCCGCCGGTACAACGAGGCGGCCCAGGTCTTCAACACCACGATCCGGAAGATCCCGTATTCCTTCTTCGCCGGGGGGTTCGAGCGGGCCCCGCTGTTCGAGGCGGCCGAGGGGGCGAAGCAGGCTCCGGCGGTCAAGTTCTGAGCCTCAAGCAAGACGCCGGCCCTGCACCTAC
>JBAZUN010000063.1:0-2722 GCA_041661365.1 Candidatus Latescibacterota bacterium | reverse complement strand
CGGAAGTCGGCTACATTCGGGCGCCGATCCATCCCGGCCCGCGGCGTTGACCTTCCTCTGCGGATCTCCCCTCGATCCGCTGTCGGTCGGTCGCCTGGCGGCCCGGGCGCCTCGACGCCCTCGGTGTTAACGCGGACTTCCGCAAGCAGACACCTAGCGCCGGCTCAGTCGAGGCCCAGGCCGGCGAGGATCGCCGGGGTGATGATCCGCTCGCACCCGATCTCGGCCGGGTGGACCCCGTCGGGCACGCAGGCCTGGAAGGCGGGCGGGTCTTCGGCCAGGAGACGCTGCCAGGCCGGGTAGTGGTCGATCAGCCGCAGACCGAGCGCGCGGGCCACCTGGCGGTAGACCTCGTTGAACTCCTCGATCCTCGGCCGGACCGCCCGATGCTCACCGACCGGCGGGTTCATCACCATCACGATCACCTCGCAGGCCGGCAGGGCCGCCGCGAGCCGCTCGATCATCCCTATAAGATTTTGCCGCGCCTCCTCCAGCGAGGTCTCGTACGGCAGGTACGCGTCGTTCATCGAGAACTCGATGAGCACGGTGTCCGGCTGTTGGTCGATCACCCGCTCCTTGAGGTTCTCCAGTCCCCAGCGCGACCACATGGCGCCCTGGCCGCTGTTGGTCACCCTCACCAGTCCGGGGAATCGTTGATCCAGGGCGCAACGAACCTGCTCGACCCAGGCCCCGCCCGCGGTCAGACTGCATCCGTAGGTCACCAGGTGTTGCGGCCTGCTGGCCAGCAGGCTGGTCACCATTCGGCTACGACCCGGAACCTTAGTCATCCCCACCCTCTCCTCGCGAACCGAAGATTCTTGGTGTGATGGCGGCGAACCGGTGCGCCGCTGGTCACTGGACGTCTCGCCGCACGAAGGAGAGGTAGGCCAGCATGAAGAAGACCACGTTCCAGACCAGGAGCAGGAGAAGGTCTCCCCAGGCCAGGCCCAGGCGGTCGCCGAACGGCATGTAGGCAAAGCCGTACCTGGGATAGTCGCCCAGGTCCAGCTTGTTGAACTGATTCATCTCCGCCATGTTGAAGGAGATCATCCCGTCCTTGCTCTCCTTCTGCTTCTGCTCGATGTACCGGCGCCAGGCCTCCTGCTTCTTCTCCGAATATTCCTGCCAGGTCTTGCCGTAGGTCTTCAGCGATTCGACGAAGCGGCGCTCTTGGTCAATCCCGGCGCCGGCCAGGTCAAAAGCGGTCAGCTCGAAGGAAGCCAGGGGGGAGAGCCGGGCCACGACCCCGGCTAAGCGGCTCTGGCCGGCGAGCTTGGCCGCGTAGCTGTCCTCCACCTTCTGCACCGCCGCCTCTGCCTCCTTCTGCATGGCCTCGAACTTGGCGCGCAGGGAGTCGCTCACGCTGAAGCCGCGGCCGCCACTGCGCTGCATTTCTTCCCGCCACATGGCCTCGGCGCGTTTCTGCATGGCCTGCTGGACCTCGACCCGCTCCCGCTCGACGCTCTCCCGCGACGGGATCGGCGTGATCCGCGCGGCGACGTACGGGGCCATGTTCGGCAGGGCGAGGATCAGCACCACCCAGATCAGGAGGAGAACGGTGATGGCGGTCGAGGAGAGGCTGACTCGGCAGGAGACGAGCAGGCCCAGGGAGTAGATTGCGGCCAGGTAGAGGAGGGCCAGGCCCAGGAGGGCCAGGACCCCGAGGGTGGTGTCCGAGGTCGGCTGGACCTCGGGGAAGAGGACCATGAGAACCAGGGAGGCCAGGAAGGCGACCAGGAAGGGGGCGACCAGGGCCAGGTACCCGCCCAGCCACTTCCCCAGCAGGACCAGGTCGCGCGGCACTGGGTAGGACATCAGGACTTTGAGTACCCCGGACTCCCGCTCGCCGGCCACCGCGTCGTACCCGAAGGCCAGGGCCAGCAGGCTCATGACGATCCCCACGCCGAAGACGAAGTCGACCTGGGGGAAGAGCGGGATCACCGGGTTCTGCTCGTAGGCCTCGGCGAAATCGAGATTGCCGCCGAACTGCACCTTGACGCTCTCGGTGAGCTGCGGCATCAGCCCGCGGACCAGGATGCTCAGCGGATTGGGCGGTCGGTCCACGTTGACGCCCTCCCAGAGGCCCTGGATCTCGGTGGTCTGGAGCACGGCGTTGCGGTGGACCACCTGGTTCATGGCGTAGGTCGAGGCCGCCTCGCGGTAGTCCCGCACCAGGACCAGGGAGCTGAGCAGGAAGACCAGCAGGCAGACCCCGCAGGCGATGGCGAAGCGGAGGGAAAGCAGGTGGTCGAGCAGCTCCTTGCGCACCAGATGCAGCAGCATGGCTCCCACCCCCTCAGGTGACGTCGTAGCGGAGGAAGAAGACGAAGGCCAGCAGGAAGAAGACCACGTTGGCCACGGCCAGGAGGAGGACGTCGAAGAGGGCCAGGCTCAGGGAATCGCCGAGCGACTCGGCCACCATGGCGAACCGGGGCAGCTCGTCCGGCTTGAACCAGTCGCGGTCCTTGACCTCCATCCGGCCGTTGGCGAACTGGGCCCGGCCCGACTGGTACAGGGTGCGGAACATGCTGCTTTGCTGTTCCTGGTAGGCCTTCTGGTACCGCTCGCGGGCCGCCACGAACTGGCGGGAGAGGAACGGGCCGGTGCCGGCCAGGCCGGTGGCCGCGAAGAGGAAGCTGGCCGAGGGGGAGAGCCGGGCCAGGTTCTGGGTCATGCTCACCTGAGAGGCCAGGCGATCCTGGTAGAACTCCTCCAGCTTCTG
>JBAZUN010000062.1:0-19919 GCA_041661365.1 Candidatus Latescibacterota bacterium | reverse complement strand
GGCCGCGGCGGCTCGTGGCTGTGGGAGCACCTCCGCGACGACTTCCTCCCTGCCTGGCACCACCCGCTCGGGGACGGAGTCCAGGACGCCGCCATCGCCACCCAGGGGCTCTCCCGGCTGCACAACTACTACGTCGAGGGACTGGACTGGCTGGTGCGCCAGGTGGGGATCGACGGGATCTACCTCGACGGGATCGGGTACGACCGCCAGATCATGAAGCGGGTGCGCAAGGTGCTGCAGCGGGCCCGGCCGGACACCCTGGTCACCTTTCACAGCGGGAACAACTTCGATCCGCGGTACGGGCTGAACAGCCCGGCCGTGCAGTACCTGGAGCACCTGCCGTACTGCGACAGCATCTGGTTCGGCGAGGGGTACGACTACGACTCAACGCCGGACTACTGGCTGGTCGAGATCTCGGGGATCCCCTTCGGGGTGGCCGGCGAGATGCTGGACCACGGGGGGAACCCCTGGCGGGGGATGCTCTACTACGGCATGGCCAGCCGGTTGGGCTGGAACCCGCAGTCGCGGCCCGAGTCCCTCTGGCGCTTCTGGGATGCCAGCCAGATCGCCGCCACGCGGATGGTGGGGTACTGGGACCCGCGCTGTCCGGTGCGCACCGGACAGGACGAGGTGCTGGCCACGGTCTACCTGGGGGAGGGCCGGGCCATCGTGGCCCTGGCGAGCTGGGCCGGCGAGGAGGTGGCCTGCATTCTAGAATTCGACTGGCCGGCGCTCGGCCTGGACCCTGGACGAGTCGTGCTCCACGCCCCGGCCATCGAGGGGTACCAGGTAGAGGCGCGGTTCGCGGCAGCCGATCCGATCCCGGTGGCGCCGGGCCGGGGATGGCTCCTGCTGCTGACCTGATGTCCCGGCGCGCGGATCACCGCACCTTCCAGGCCTTCCTGGTCGACTTCGTCGACTACGGGATCGCCATGTCCGCGGTCTCCATGGCGACCTATCTGCCCCTGTTCCTGCGGATCAACGGCGCCTCGAACGTCGTCATCGGCCTGATCCCGGCCGCCTTTGCCGCCGGCCGCATGACCGGACTGCTGGCCGCGCCGCGGCTGGAGTGCCGGTCCCTGATCCGCCGGTGGATGATTTCGGCCATGCTGGTCGAGCGGTTCCCCCTCTTCCTGTGCGGGGTTTGGATCCTCGCCAGCGCCGGGTACCGGCCGGAACTGGTGGTGGCCGGGGTCATGCTCCTGTGGACCGTCTACTCCCTCTGCAACGGCTGGGCCTCCACGGCCTGGGGCGCCTTCGCGGCCCGGGCCCTGATCCCGCCCGAGCGTGGCAAGCTCAGCGGCCTGGGGAACGCCCTGGGCGCTCTCTCGGGACTGGCCGTGGTGCCCCTGGTCCGCGAGGCGATCGGCCGGTACGGATTGCCCCTGGGGTACGGGAGCGCGGTCACCCTGGCCGGACTCCTCCTGACCGGCTCGGCCCTGATCTTCCTGCGGGCCAGCGAGGAGCCGTACCCCCACCTCAAGCCCCGGGTCGGCCTGGCCGACTACTTCCGCCAGATCGCGCCGGTGCTGCGGGGCGACCGCCGCTTCTGCTGGTTCCTCGCGGTCATGGGGCTCTGGCTCGCCGGCACCACCGGGATCGCCTACTTCACGGTCTATGCCATGGACCGCTTCCAGGCCGGCCCCACGGCGGTGATGGGGTACACCATCGCCATGGCCCTGGGCTCCGGGATCGCCGGCCTGGTCGGCGGCCAGGCCGCGGGGCGGGGCGGCTTCAGCCGGGTCTTCCTGGTCGGGATCGGTCTGATCGCCGGCTCGATGCTGGCGGCCTTTGCGGCGCTGCAGTCCTGGTGGATCTACCTGGCCTTTGCCCTGGCCGGGGCCGGGGCAACCGCGAGCTGGATGGGGGTGGTCAACCTGCCCCTGGAGCTGGCCGCGCACCAGGACGTCCCGACCTATGCCGCGGTGGCGGCCCTGGTACGCGGTCCGGTCGGCGCCCTGTCACCGCTGATGGCCGGGATCTACCTCGAGCGGTTCGCGTACCCGCCGCTCTTCCTGGTCTGCGCCGGGATCAGTCTGCTGGCCGGTCTGCTGCTGGTCCGCTTTGTCGGCGAGCCACGGCGGGATGCGGTAGCGGTACCGCCGGCCGTGACCAGCCTCACCGATGAGCGCGGCCCGAAATGACCGACGCCCCCGTCCCTGGTACGACAGCGCAAGCTGTCCGGCGAGAGGGAACACTCCCTTGCCAGCTCGACGCGGGATCGGCTTTCTTAGCACCCCGTTGGCGAAGCCGCTTTGTCTGGCGAGGTCGAGGGATGACGGTCGCCGGCTGAGTGCGCGAGAAGGGTTGCATCGGCAGGAGGTGCAAGGACGGCCGCAGGGAGCGCAGTCATCAGCCGTCAGGGCCGCCGCAGACAGAAGGGCTTCCTGAGCGGGAATCCGATCCTGATCGACCGATCGATGGGAGCGTGATGGAGGGGTCATGGCAGGTGAGGGGATCGTCTTCCGACGCGGCGCGGCCGAGGTTAGGGCTGACAGCGCCGTAGAGCTGTTGGTAGCCGGGACGGCGCAACCGCTCGCGCTGGCGTTCGGGCCGCCGGAGGTCGGGCCGGCCGAGTACCCCGGTCTGGGCCAGGGAACCACCGCCGTGGCCCGCGCCGCGACCGCGGGGCTGGTCCACCCGGCGACCGCCGGCTTGCTCATCCAACGCGAGGTCTTCACCGCCGGTGAGGGAAGCCGGCTGGCCGTGCGTCTGCGGCTGGAGAACCGCTCGACCGAGCCGGTGGCCGTGGCCAGTCTGGCGCCGCTCTGCGTGACCGACGACGGGCTTCGCCTCGGGGATACCCCGGCCGGGGAGTGGGTGCTGCTGCGACAGCCCCGGCACAAGAACGACATGCCGGCGTCGCTGGTTCTGGGCGCCGGGTCCCCGGCCGTGTGGGACGGCGTCCGCGGCACGGCAGAGACCGGCGGCTGGGACCGGGCCGCCGCCCCTGAGCAGCAGTACCCCACGCGGTTCGTCAGCGCCGAGCTGACCGTGCTGCGGAGCCGGGACCGCAGCCTGCTCCTGGGCGCGCTCCCCCTCGACCGCCAACTGGTCCGCACGAGCATTGAGCTGACCCCGGACCGGCAACGGCTGGCGCGGCTTTGCCTCGACTGCGAGTGCGACGGCCAGCAGCTTCCTCCCGGTGCCACCCTGGAGAGCCAGTGGGCCTTGATCGACCTGGACCCGGACCCCTTCGCCGCCATCGACCGGTACGTGACGACCCTGGCCGCCATCACGCCCAGGCGACCGGCCGGCTTGGTGCGGCCGCGGCCCACGGTCTGGTGCAGTTGGTACTACTACGGCGCGGCCCTGACCCAGGAGGAGGCCGAGGCCAACCTGGCGGCCCTGGCCTCGCGGCCTTTACCGTTCGACGTCTTCCAGATCGACGAGTGCTGGGACGACCATTGGGGGGACTGGGGAACCAATCCTGACTGGCCTGATCTGGCCGGGCTCGCGCGACGGGTACAACAGGCCGGCCGGATTCCCGGGATCTGGACCTGCGCCTTCCTGGCCGAGCCCCGCTCGCGCCTGGCGCTCCACCATCCGGACTGGCTCCTGCGCCGGTGGAGCGGCGCTCAGGTGCGGTTCCAGATGGGCGGCATGGACAATTTCGTCCTCGACCCAACCCATCCCGAGGTCCAAGTCCAGATCGAGAGCATGTATCGCCGGCTGACCCGCGAGCTGGGGTTCCCCTACCACAAGGTCGACTTCACCCGGGCCGTGGTCATGGCCCCGGACGCGGCCTTCCACGACCCGACCCGCAACCGGGCCCAGGCCTACCGGATGGGGATCGAGGCGATCCGGCGCGGGATCGGCGAGGACGGGTATCTCAACGTCTGCGGCGGGCTGTACGGCCCGGTCATCGACCTGGTCGACTCCCAGCGCAGCGGCTCGGACGTGCAGAGCCTCTGGCCCGCGCCGCCGGCCGGCGAGGAGGCGCACGGGTACGGACCCTTCACCATCAAGCAGAACACCCTCCGCTACTGGTGGAACGGCCTGTGGGACAACGACCCGGACGCGCTGATGGTCCGTCGCCGGGCCGCGCCCTACCGGCACGAGTCCCTGTCCCTTGGGCTGATGAACGACGTGGAGGCCCTGACCTCGACCCTCAACCAGTACCTGGGCGGCGGTCTGGTCTGCTTCACCGAGAACCTTACCGAGATCGAGGACGACCGGCTTTATTTGCTGCGGCACTGCTCGCCGTCGATCGGGTCAGCGGCCGTGCCGCGTGATGCCTTTGAGGGGACCCGCTTCCCGGCCGTCTTCGACACCTCGGTCTCCCCCCGGGCCAGTGGGCTGGTTCCCTGGCACACGGTCAGCGTGGTCAATTGGCACGAAGAACCCAGGGAGTTCCGCCTGACCCTGGATCGCGCGCTGTTGGGCGATTGGGCCGAGCGCGGCGCCGAGCTCCTGGTCGGCGCGTTTTTCGGTGGCTGGCACCGGGTGAAGGCGCGGGGCGAGGAGATCCGCGTGGGACCGGTACCGCCCCACGGCTGCGAACTGCTCAAGGTCCAGACGTATCAGCCTGACCAGCCGGCCCTGGTCCGGACCACCGGCCATTTTTCGATGGGAGGGACCGAGGTCAGCCTCTGGCAGGTCGACCAGGCCGGGGTTCACCTGCAGCTTGACTGGCCCTGGCCGGTGCCGTTGGAGGTGGTGATTCTGCCCCCGGCGGGCCGTGGGTTCGTGGGCGTGGCACCCGGTGTCGCCGTCACCCGCACCATCGCCGGACCGGCGGCAACGGCGGCGCTAGACTTGAGGTACGGGGAATGACGACGCGAACCTCCCGTCTGTCCGCAAGGCTTCCTGTGGTGGAGAAGAGATGACCGATCGCGAGCGGTTCGTCCGCACCCTGACCGGCCGAAAGGTCGACCGGGTGCCGTTCATCAAGGTCTTCGGCGGCACCAACGCCATCCGGCCCGAGTGGGAAGAGGTGCAGCCCGGCCTGTCCCGCGAGATCGACCGCCTCCTGCAGTTCGACGGGGTGTACCGCGGCTGGGGCACGACCCCGATCAACTTCTGGATGACGCGACGCGGCGAGGCCGAGATCCTCGAGGACGATGACCGCCACACCGTGCGGCGCTTTGCCGACGGCATGGTGGAGCGGCTCCAGAAGGGCGGGGACTACCACCACCAGTACCTCGAATGGCCGGTGAAGACCCGGGCCGATTGGGAGCGGGTGAAGGAGCAACACCTCGACCCGGATGACCCGGAGCGGTTCCCCGCCAACTGGTCCCAGCTCGTGGCGGAGTACCAACAGCGCGACTACCCGCTCCAGCTCACCCACGGCGGGGTCTACGGGTTCGCCCGCAACCTGATGGGCGACGAACACCTGCTCTACGCCTTCTACGACGCCCCGGACCTGGTCCACGCGATCATGGACGGGTACACCGATCTGGTGCTGGCGATCTGGGAGCGGATGGTCGATCAGGTTCAGTTCGACCTGATCGAGTTCTGGGAGGACATGGCCTCGAAGAACGGGTCGTTGGTCTCGCCGGCCCTGTTCCGCGCCTTCATGCGGCCCAACTACGAGCGGGTGGCGGCCTTTGCCCGGGACCACGGGATCGAGATCCTCCTGGTCGACTCCGACGGGTACATCGACAACCTGGCCGGGGAGATGGTCGCGGCCGGGGTGACCGCCATGTACCCCTTTGAGATCGGGGCCGGATGCGACGTGGCCGCGGCGCGACAGCGGTACCCCGAGCTGGGGATGATCGGCGGTCTGGCCAAGGAGTGCATGATCCACGGCCGGGAGGCGATCGACCGCGAGCTGGAGCGAGCCAGGCAGTACATCGCGCTGGGGCGGTTCATCCCCGGGCCGGACCACTTCGTCCTGTCGAACGTCTCCTGGGAGAACTACCGCTACTTCATGGAGCAACTGCGCGAGGTGGTGCTGACTACCCCGCCGGGGTGATGGAACGGCTGGCAGCGCGGAGTCCGTATCGGGCAGGTCGGAGGTACGTCTGACCCAGGAGGATCGAGGTCATGAGGATCGGCATCGCCGGGATCTCGCACGAGACCAACACCTTTGCCTTGGAGCGGAACGACCGGATGGAATGCGTCTACGCGACCCGCGGTGAGGAGGTGCTCAGCCGGGCCCATCCCAAGGGGTTCATCGGTGGATTCGCCGAGGCCGCGCGGCAGCCAGGGGTGGAGCTAGTGCCTGCGGTCAACATCGGCTTTGCCCACGGCGGGATCATCGGGGCGCGGGTCTTCGAGTCCTGTTGCGCCATGATCGTCGAGGGGCTGAAGGCAGCCGGCCCGCTGGACGGGGTGTACTTCGCCTTCCACGGTGCCATGGTCGCCGAGGAGCCGTACACCGATGCCGAGGGCGAGGTGGCCCGGGCCGTGCGTCAGGCCCTCGGGCCGTTGCCCTCGGTGGCCACCTACGACTTCCACGCCATCACCAGCGCCTGGGAGGCCGAGCAGGTGGTGGCCTTCCCCAACAACACCAACCCGCACATCGACGGGTACGAGCGCGGGTTGGAGGCCGGGGCCTGCCTGATCCGGATGATCCGCGGGCAGGTGCACCCGGTCACCCAGCGGATCTTCGTCCCGATCATCGGGCCCAACATCGGCCAGAGCACCTGGTCCCATATCCCCGAGCAGGAGGAGCGGCTCCTCCTCTATCAGCTCAATCGCCGGCGCGAGGAGCTGGAGCAGCTCCCCGGGGTGATCAACCTGACGATCCTCGGGGGGTACGGGTACGCCGACGCACCGGACGCCGGGATGTCGGTGATCGCCACCACGGACGATGATCCGGCCCTGGCCGAACGCCTGGCGCGCGAGCTGGCCCAGGAACTGTGGCAGCGGCGCCAGGAGTTGATGACCGTGCGGCCGATACTCAGCATCGACGAGGGGATCCGCCAGGCCATGTCCAGGTCTGAGCGCCCGGTCCTGCTGGTCGACCTGGGGGACGATCCCGGGAGCGCCTGTCCGGCGGACAGCCCGGCTGTGCTGGCCCGGCTGCTAGCCCTGGGCGCCCAGGACTGCGCCTTGACCATCCGCGACGCGCCGGCGGTCGCGGCGGCCATGCAGGCCGGGGTCGGCGCCGAGGTGACGATCCCGGTCGGGGGAAGCATCGACCAGCGCTTTTACCAGCCGGTGACCGTGACCGGCCGGGTCCGCAGTCTGGACGACGGGGAGTACGCCATCCTCGGACCGACCCACGGCGGCTGGGGCCGGCAGGTCGAGGGGGAGGCCCGCCGCTACGCCCGGGTCGGACCGCGGGCCGTCCTGCGGGTCGGGGAGCGGATCGACGTGATCCTCTCCCGCGGCAGCACGGGGAAGGACCGCGACTTCTTCAAGAGCGCGGGCGTGATCCTCGAGGAGAAGCAGATCCTGGTGGTCAAGTCGAACCAGGCCCACCGGGCGTCCTTCGATCCGGTGGTGGCCAGCACCATCGAGCTGAACACCCCCGGGGTGAGCACGGTCGACTACGCCAGCCTGCCCTACCGCCTGCTGCGGCGGCCGATCTGGCCGATCGACCCAGAGATGACCTGGGAGGGATGACGCCGCCGCGGCCAGAAGCCGCATTCGCGCGCGTTCGCGCGAGGAGGAGATCGTCCCGTGGTAGACCAGCACATCCGCCAGTACATGCCGCCCTGGCTCGACGACTACGTCCGCCAGATGACCTTCTCCCTCTCCTTCGCCGATAACTCGTTCCCGGATCTGGCGACCTGGAAGGCCGCGGCCCGCGCCAAGGCCTTCGAGCTGATCGGGTATGACCCGCCGGCCGTGCCGTTCGCTCCCGAGACCCTCGCCACGGAAGACAAGGGCAAGTACCTCCAGCATCGGCTGACCTTTGCCGCCACTCCCTGGTACCGCGTCCCGGCGTACCTGCTGGTTCCCAAGGGGAGCGGTCCGTTCCCGGCCGTGGTCAACTGCCACGACCACGGCGCCTTCTTCCTCTACGGTAAAGAGAAGCTCGTCGAGACCGAGGCCGACCAGAACGCCGGCCTGAAGGAGTTCAAGCGGGTCTGCTACGGCGGCCGCTCCACGGCCAACGTCCTGGCCGAGCGCGGGTACGTGGTGCTGGTCACGGACGCGCTCTTCTGGGGAGAGCGGGCCTCGCGCGACTTCGGCGAGGCAGGGATCGACACCTCGACGGTGGAGGGGGTGCAGCAGTGGAACGCCGCCTGCTACCGGACCGCGGCCGCGTTCTCCACCAACCTGCTCAACGCCGGGATCTCCTGGTGTGCGGTCCTCCTGCGCGACGATCTCCGGGCCGCGGAGTTCCTCGCCTCGCTGCCGATGGTCGACGCCGGCCGGATCGCCTCCTGCGGGCTGTCGGTCGGCTGCTTCCGGAGCTGGAGCCTGGCCGCGCTCAGCGACCTCATCGCCGCCTCGGTCAACATCGGCTGGATGACCGACCTCAAGAGCCAGATGCTGGCGCGCTGCAACATGACGACCAGCGAGGGGGCCATGTCGTTCACCATCCCCCAGCTCAAGAAGCACCTGGACTTCTCGGACTTCGCCTCCATGGCGGCACCGCGGCCGGCCCTGTTCTTCAACGGGCTGCGGGACGGTCTCTTTCCCGTGCCCAGCGTGGAGCACGCGTACGCGCAGATGCAGCAGGTCTGGGACTCGCAGGGCTTAGGGGATCGGCTTTGTTGCCGCCTGTGGGACGTGCCGCATGAGTTCAACCGCGAGATGCAGGAAGAGGCCTTCGACTGGCTGGATCGGTGGCTGAAGTAGGCCAGCGGTGCGCGTGGCTGCTTGGCGCAGGGAGGATCGAGGCTCAGCCTGGGCGGCAGCCCAATACCAGTCCCCAGACGGCCAGGGCGAGCAGGATGGCGACGAAGACCGCGGCCGAGGCCAGGTCCTTGGCCCGGCCGGCCAACACGTCGGTCTCAGTGCCGGTGCGGTCCACGGCGGTCTCGATCGCCGAGTTGAGCAGCTCGACGATCAGCACCAGGACCCAGCTTCCGATGAGCAAGGCGCGTTGGGTGCCGGTTCGACCTAGCAGGCAGGCGGCGGGGATCACCAGCACGCAGGCGAGCAGCTCCAGACGCACGGCCTGCTGGTAGCGCCAGGCCGCGGCCAGGCCCTGCAGCGAGAAGCGCGTCCCCCGCCAGAGCCGGGCGGGGAGGCCCCATAGATCTCTGAGCAGCAGCATGGCCCGAACAAAGGGCGGCGGGCCGGGCGTTGTCAAGCCCTCCTCGAGGGAACGAGCATGGAGAGCGAGACCGGTCACGAACAGATGGGGCAACGCCCTGAGGGCCGGAATCAAGATCTGCGGATCGCCCGCGACGCCGTGGTGCTGGAGGGGTTCAGCCGCATCGGTTTCTACCGCGGCCAGGGCAATCCCGAGGATCATCCCCTCCCCGGCGTGGTGCGCGCTATCTGCGAGTACCTGGGCAACGACGCCGGCCTCCCCGGTTTCGCGGATCAGCCGCGCGGCCCCTGGCAATGGGAAACCTGCGCCCTGGTGCACGGCGTGTCGGGCCAGGCCTTCCACCACAGTTGGGGCCACTGGGGACCGCAGGATCCGATCTGGGGTGGGGATCTGATGCGGATGTACGAGGAGAGCTTCGCCGCGGTCGGACTGGCCACCCGGGGAATGCTCAAGTCCCGGTACGCCCGTGGCCTTGCTTGGTCCGGCGCGGTCTCGGACGACGAGGGGGAGTACCGCCGGTGGGTGGTCGAGAGCATCCGCAACGGCATGCCGGTGGTGGCGCTGAAGCTCTTCGGCCCGCCCGAGCCTGGGATCATTACAGGATACGACGAGGACGGCGCGGTCATCGTGGGGTGGGACTACTTCCAGGACGAGGACCAGGTCAAGGCCGACCCGCGGGTTTCCTTTGACGACGCGGGACGCTTCGTCAAGCGGGACTGGGCCGGGGACCTTGAAGGGATCATCCTGGTCACTGGTCGGGCGCCGCGGCCGGAGTCTCGCGTTCTGTACCGGGAGACCCTGGTCCGGGATCTGCGCCAGATGATGCTCCCGGGCAGCGAGGACAAGCCCCTCGGCTTTGCCGCGTACCACGCCTGGACCCGCGACCTGCTCGACGACGCCTGGTTCGCCGGCGCGGACGAGGTGCGCCTCAAGGAGCGGCACGGGATGCAGCACGCCGTGGTCGGCGAGGTGGCCGAGCGGCGGGCCTACGGGGCGTCCTTCCTCCGGCAGGCGGCCGAGGCCCTGCCCGAGGCGGCAGGGGATCTGCTCCAGGCCTCCGCGTGCTTCGACCTGATGCACGATCTGTGCTGGCGCGCCTGGCAGACCTGCGGCGAGACCCATATCCCCAGCGACGCCGCGGCCACCGGCTTGGCATACCACGCGACGCGCCAGGAGCTGGCCTCCATCGTCCTGATGCACCGCGACCTGGATGGCCGAGCCGCGGCACACATCCGGTGCGCTCTCCTCAACGCGGGTGTCCCGGAGAAGAACCTCGCCGAGATCCCCGCGCTGCCGGCCCGCAGTACCTATCCCGGCACCCGGGCACTGCCCTACGTCTCGGCGGACCTGGACCAGCCGCTCGCCGCAGCCGAGATGGAGCGAGAGGACGCCCCGCGCAACGGGTGCTACCTGCGCGGCGCCCCGCCGTACCGCGGTTTCAGCGAGCAGGTCTGCTCCCTGGCCGGAGCCCTGGAGACCGCCCTCGCGGCCACGCCGCGGCCCTGCTCGTACGCGGATCTCATGGGATACTCCGGGCTGGCCTTCCGCACCCGCTGGTTCCACAACCCCGAGCGCGCCGAAACCCTGTACGGTGAGGGGCTCTGGCACCCGGTCAGCCCTCATAGCGAGCAGGCCGAGGTGCTCGAGGCGATCGCGGCGGCGACCGGCTGGCAGTTCCGCTTGGAGACCTTCGCTGCCGAGGACAAGCTGCAGCGGGATCGCCTGACCACCGACCTGGTGCTCTCGGTGTACTCGGGCCTGCCCGTGGTGATCGGGTACCGCACCGACCTGGGCGTGGCCCACGGGTACCACATCTGGTCGATGAGCTACCTGCTGCGTCATCAGCAAGCCCCGGATGACGCGCCCTGGCGCATCCGCTACACCGACGAGGGGATCCACGGGCCGTTCATCTTCCTGGCCGGGTACCGCGAGCTATCCAGTGAGCGGGAGGCGTTCGCCGCCAGTCTGCAGATGGCGCTGCGCGATTGCCGAGAGCGCCAGGGAGAGGGACCGTTCCTCTTCGGCGAGGTAGCCCAGGCAGCCTGGCGCCAGGCCCTGGCCTCCGGGGAGACCCTGTCACCGGAGGATCGCCAGCTCCTCTTCATGGTCAACGAGTGGACCCTGCTGCACCTGTGGGACGCCCGCCGGGCGGCCGTGGCGTACCTGGAGGAACACCGCGCCTTGGTCAACGGAGCCGCGCGACCTCAGCTCGATACGGCCATCGACGCGTACCGTTGCGAGGCTGATCTGCTCGGCGCCTTCCTGCAGGATCACCGCGAGCTGGTGGCCTGGTGGGGCGGGCAGCAAGGCGTGGAGGCGTGGGGTGCCCAGGTGCGGGCCGCGCAGGTCGAGCTGATGGAGCAGGCCGCCGGACACGAGGCCCGGGCCGTGGAGGCACTGGCCGCCGTGCTGCGGGCCGTTGAATAGCGAGGAGGGACAGAGATGGATAGGATCGAGACCAAGCGCTTTGTCCTGCGGCGCTTCATTGCCGAGGACTGGCGCGATTTCCAGGAGCTTGGGATCGACTGGCAGGCCGCGCCCGGGCCGGCGTTCGACAAGTGGCCGACCTCTGAGGAGGCCAGCAAGTCATCGGTGGAGTATATGTCGACCAGCGACAACTACTTCGCGATGTGCGTGCGCGGATCGGGGAAGGTGGTCGGTCTGCTGGCGATCAACGGGATCGACGACGAGCAGCGACTGGACCTGGGCCACGTGATCCTGTCCCGGTATCAGGACAACGATCAGGACAAGGAAGCCATCGAGGCCCTCCTCCAGCATGGCTTCGACACCCAGGGCGTGCGCTTGGTGATCACCCACAACGCCTCGGACCACGCGGCCCAGTTCGCCCCGCTCAAGTCATTGGGCTTCACCAACAGGAACCCGCGAGATGCTGGTGAGTGGGTGATTACCCGGGAGGATTGGGAGGAGCGGCGCTGAGCCAAGAGGTGGATTCCGTGCTACCACGCGGTCGCCACGGGATAGCGGCGGATCTGCTCGTCCGGGGTCAGGAGCACCAGTCCGTGGACCGCGGCCTGGCAGATCAGCATGCGGTCGAAGGGATCGCGGTGAAGGTCCGGCAGCTTGGTCAGGTGCAGGGCCGCCGCTTCTTCTAGTTCAAGTGTCTCGATCCCGTGGCGCCGTCGCTCCGCGGGGATTAGCTCGGTAGGCGACCCAGCCAACTGAAGCCTTCCGAGTGCCACCTTGACGGTGATCTCCCACGCCGACACTGGGCTCAGGAAGACCCGCAGGGCCGGGTCCGAGACCAGCTCGCGCGCGTGCGGCGACAGGGCTGGGTCGTCGGTGATGACCCACAGAAAGGTGCAGGTGTCAAGCAGCAGGTTCACGTCGCCTTTCCCTCGAAGGCGGCGAGCACGTCCTCGGGTAGGGGATCATTGAACTCGGGGGGGACGACTACCTTCCCCTTGGCCAGGCCGATCGGCCGTGGCTCCAGCCGTTCCGGCAACAGCCCGCGGATCTCGGCGATCGGCGTATTCCGCTTGCACAGGACGATCACCTCGCCTTTGGCCAAACGTCCAAGGTAGCGGGACAGATGGGTCTTGGCCTCGTGAATGTTGAGCTTAATCATGGTTTGATTATAGATCATGAACTGAACTAAGTCAACCACCAGATGGTCGTCTTGGAAGGGCGCAGGCGCAGCAGCACATTTCTGGGGTGACGGCGTTCCTGGCGCGGGAACAGAGTCGTGGGCTCGGGTGGTGTTCCTAGCGCCCGCGCCGCGCATCCCTACTCGAGCGCCGCAACGATCCTTCCCAAGGTCGCCAGCCCTTGCCGTTCGGCAGTGCCGGCCTGGCGCAGCAGGACGGCCGTCTCGACGTCCTGCACCTTGGTGTCGTTGTCCCACCCGTCCTTGGGCATGGGGTACTTCGCCACCACTGCCGCCAGGTGGTCGCGCACTTCGGAATAATCCCCGATGGTTGCGTCGAAGAGGGGATCGAGATCGGCGCGGTTCAGGCGGGCTTTGGCCTCCTCGAGGAAGGCCACGGCCATCTCCCGCGTCTCGTGCCAGGCCCAGGCATTGTACGCGTGGTGGTTGCGGATCGCCTTCCCCGCTTCGAGGGACGCGGCCCAGGCCTCATACGCTCCAGGACCGCCGTGGGCGTCCTCGGCTACGGTCCATTCCTTCGGGTGCTCGGCCAGCCAGAGGGCGGTCTTCAGGGCTTCGCGCACCACCACTGCGTCGCTGGCCGCCGCGCACGGGACCAGGCTGCGCACGTCGAGCACTGGGATGAACTGATCCCCGAGCTTCTGCCAGGGCGTGGGGCCGCCGGTCTCCCACCCAGCGTAGTAGTACCCCACGTCGTCGTACCCGGTGATGAGCCAGTAGTCGCCGTACGGCGCCTTCAATTCCCACCCATAGCAGGGCAGCCCGCGAGCAAGGCGCGAGCGCACGAAGGTCCAGGCCTCGCGCTGGCGGTCGATGTACTGGTCGCCGGAGGCTTCCTTCTCGGCGCTGAATCCTTCCACCCGGAACCCGAGGTTGGGCGACAGGTCGAGCAATCGCTGGCGGTTGAAGGCCGTCACCGCCTCCACGTCGACGTCCTCGTGGACGTTGATGAGGAAGGCCCGGGCCGTGCCGCCGTAGAGCCAGGCTCGCGAGATCTTCACCCCCAGGTGGGCCAGGCAGGCGTGGGTGCAGCCCAGCTCGGTGATGGCCCACTTGGGGAACTCCAGACCTTGCAGCATCTGCGGGAGAAGCATCCTGGTCCGTGGTGGGCGCCATGGAAGTGTTCCTTTCGCTCTGGTCGCCAGGGGCGACCTGCGGTGCGGTACTCAGGATCTTGAGCAGGCCCTATCGCTTGACCGGGAGCTGACGCCGCGGGCGCCTGGCCGGGGACGCGATGCCTCAGTGCCATCGACCACCGTGGTCCAGGTCACCACGACCCCCATCCGAACCGCCCGCCCCAGCAGCTCGGCGACCGTGCTGGTCGGCGCCCGGGTGCGGAAGTAGGCCAGGTCGGCGAGAATCACCAGCTTTCCCCGCGCCCGCGAGATACTCACGTTGAGCAGATGGGCCGCCTCGGCGCCCGGCGCCTGCCCGGCCAGCAGGACCCCGGGGGCCAGGGGCTCGGTGTCGACCGTGTCGAGGATGACCAGGTCGCGCTCGTTCCCCTGGAAGCGATGGACCGTGCTGCACTCCACGCGCGCCGCGCCCCCGCCGGCCTGGGCCAGGAGTCGACGTACCAGGCGGGCTTGCTCCGCGTATGGGGTGATGATCGCCACCGAGTCCAGCCCGTCGTTGACCGCGGCGAGGGCCAGCGCGAGGCAGCAATCGGCCGAGCCCTCGTTGTACCGGGAGTAGGACCCGGTCGCGGTGCTGCAGCGGGTTTCGCCCGCGGTGTCGACCACCACTAAGGGCTGACCCGGGAAGGGGTACCGGTCAGCCAGGGCCTGCCGGTCGACGATCCCGGCGCCGTCGCGCAGTCGGCCCTGGTAAAAGGACTCGCTCACCAACCGGCCGATCACCGGGTGCATGCGGTACTGCTCCTCGAGCAGGACCACCAGATCCGACTGGTGCGGCTCGGGCACGGTGACCGCGAAGATGCTCCGGCCCATGGCCTGGCGCACGTACGGGTCGCGCGACTGGACGATCGGCGGAAGCTGCCGCGGGTCGCCGACCATGATCACCTTGTCCCGGGCCAGGGCCGCGCAGTAGAACAGCGTCGGCAGGATCGCCATCCCCGCCTCCTCGACGATCACCGCGTCGAACCGTTCCGGCGCCAGGAGACGACTGAGGTACACGTTGGTCATGGTGGCCAGCACCACCCTGGACCGGGAGACCACCTCGGCCTCCTGCTGCCTGAGGTCGCGGGCCATCACCTCCAGGTGCCCGGCCAACAATTCAGTGAGCCGCTCCAGCCTGGCCTGGCGTCGGGCCACGGCCGCGCGTTGGCCCGGCAGATCCAGGGTCTCCAGGTGCCGGCGGTAGGGTGGGCCGAACAGACCGGCCGCGGCCTGGGCCAGGTGCAGGTTCGGCCGGGGCCGGGCAAACAACTCGAGCTGACCTTGGGCCAGGGCTTCGTCCAGCCGCGGGAGCAGGGCTCGGCAGACAATGGCCTGGGTCCGGGCTTGGGCCAACCGCGCTTCTAATGCCTGCCGTTGCTGCCGGACCCCGATGGTCTGTCGCTCCAGGGCCTCGCTCAGGCTGGCGCCGAAGGTCCGGCCTTGCACCTGACCGAGGCGCACGACCTGACCCTGATTCAGGTACGTCCGGGCCTCGGGGAGCTCGGCCAGCTTGGCCAGGGCCTGGTCCACCGCCGCGTTGGTCGTCGAGGTGACCAGCACCCGGTACCCGTGGTGGAGCAGCTCGGTCACCACGTGGCCCAGGGTCCGGGTCTTGCCGGTCCCCGGCGGCCCCCAGACAAAGGCCAGGTCGCCGCGGCAGCACCGCTCGACGGCCCGGCGCTGGCTCGCGTTCAGCTCGGGATGGGGGAGGGCCACGGCCCGTTCGGTCACGGTGACCGGAAGCCGGCCGAACAGCCGCAGGCTGCTTTGCGGAAAGAGATCCGGGACGACGGTCAGGCTGCCGAGGGCCGACAACAGCCGCTCGTACAGGAACCAGGGGTAGAGGACCAGGGTGCAGGGCCCCTGGTCCAGGGCGATCTCGGTGGGGGAGCTGAGCCGGAGGACCCCCGGCTCCAGCCGGGTGAGGGTGACCAGATACTCGCTCTGCCCGGTGCGTAGCGAGCACTCCAGTCCCACGGCCAGCTTGTCGTTGGCGCCCGGCAGGTCAAAGTCATACTGATGCGACCGGCCCGGCTCCTCCTCGGCGATGCCGACCGCGCGACCGGCGCCGAGCACCACCTCGAACGGCCCGAGGCTGGCGCGCATGGCATCCATCTCGGCGCCGATGGCGCGCTGGAAGCTCTGGATGAAGCGGGCCAGCAGGTCGGGCGGAGCCACGGGCTCCTCGTCGGCAGACCGAGTCATCGCGGTGGGGATGCCGGTGAAGGTCCGACCCGGGATAATCGCCGCGGAGACGGACCAAGGTACCTGCCTGGGCAACACCTCACGGACAAGGTCAACGCCTCCGGCTAGAAGCCCCCATCGCCCGCACCGGATCCCCGGGCTGCACCGCGCCTGCCCCGTCGACGATCCGCCCCCGCGACAGCCGCGCCCCCACCACCTCGACCACCTCGATCACGATCCCGGACCGCGCCTCGCCCTGGTCGGCCGCCGCGGTTTCCGCGGTCGTGGTGCGATCCTTGATCCCCGGCGTCTCCACTCGGTACCGCTGCCCGACCCAGGCCCCGGCGTCATGGCCCACGCTCAAGAACACCTCGGTGCCGTCGACCGACAGCACCTCACCGTGCGCCACCTCGGCCGCCGCGCGCCGATCCTCCGCGGTCTTGGCCAACTGGTCCAGCAGCTCGGCCACCGCCGTCATCGTGACTCGACCGAGCAGGCTGGCGCGGAACTCCGCGGCGCCGAACGTCAGCTCCGGCATCCGCTCGAACTCCAGGTCCGCGGCCCGCTGCTTGCCCAGCAGCTCCACCGCGGCCCCGCGTTCGGTCAACTCCTGCCGGGCCTTCAAGGGCACCGCCGTGTCGGTGGCGGTCCAGACCGCGTCAACCTCCAACTCGACCTCGGCGCTGTACGCCTTGTACCCCCCCAGCAGCGGATCGCCGACCGAGAACCGGCGCAGTTCGTACCCGGTGATGCGGCCCGCCAGCACCACGTCGGCCTGCACCTGCCTGCCCCACTCGGTCGTCTCTGCCTGGCCGCGGGCCTTCAGGTCCAGGCCGGCCATCGCGGTTTCCTCCTCGACCATTACCTGCCACCGGTCGTCGGCTGCCAACTCGGTCCGCACCAGCCGCGCCATCTCCGGCCCCAGGTCCCACACCCCGGGCCGAAACCCGGACTCGTCCGCGAACGGCAGGACCGCGACCACGAGTCGACGCCCGGTCGATCCCTGGTCGGTGCTGACCGGTCTGGTGGCGGCTCTACTGGGCGCCAGGCTTTCTGCCCCGTTGCTCCCGGCCGTTGTGGTCTCGTGTCCCCGGGCCACGGCCGACTCTCCCAGCCAGGCGCAGCCCCAGCAACAGGCCAACCCGACCGCGCCGCTCACCAGTGCCGTTACCCGCATCTCGATTCTCCTGGCGGTGGCCGCTCCGTGGCGA
This sequence comes from Candidatus Latescibacterota bacterium, assembly GCA_041661365.1. Classification (GTDB taxonomy): domain Bacteria; phylum Latescibacterota; class UBA2968; order UBA8231; family UBA8231; genus CAITNQ01. The sequence continues at coordinate 2,660 of JBAZUN010000062.1, read as the reverse complement.
TCCCTACTCCCAAGAAGCTTTGCCCAGCCCGCTGGTCAAGGATCGCCGCGGGTGAGGGACCGACGGCTCCTGGCGCAGAGGTCGTCGGGTTCGGGCGCCGCGGAATGCCGCGATATATTGGGAAGGATCGGGGCCGTCCGAGGAAGATCGCCGGGGGGCTTGGCTGAATGTATCGCCTTGGTTCTTTCCCAGATTACCGCATCCCGGGAAAGACACCGTAACCTTTTCCAGAGGCTGTGCATCTATCTGGGTGCGGTTCCCCGGGTACGGCCGGCTGGCAGGTTTCTTACCCGGGGATGCGGATCTCTTACGCCCTGTTGCGGGAGTCTACCGCCATGTTCCACCATCGCCGTTCCCGGACCGATGCCGAGTTGGTCCGAGCCGTGCTCCAGGGCCACACCCAGCAGTTCGGGGTGCTGGTCGAGCGATACCAGCATCTGCTCCACCACCTGTTGCTCGCCCGGGTCTCCCGATTCGAGGAGGCCGAGGATCTGACCCAGGAGGCTTTCCTGAGAGCCTTCCGGCGCCTGGACGAGCTGGAGGAGCCGGCCAAGTTCGGGCCGTGGCTGCGGCGCATCGGTGAGAACCTGGCCTACGGGGCGCTGCGCTCGCGGAAGATCGCCCAGGCCGCGGTGCCGGACTGGGTGCCGACTGAGCCCGATGACCCCGAGCGCCTGTACGTAGCCCAGGAGCAGTGCGACCAGATCTGGGCGGCGCTCGATCGGCTGTCGCTCGAGCAGCGGGAGGCGGTGCTGCTCTACTATCTAGAGAACTACACCCAGGATCGGGTCGCCGCCTTTCTCGACATCTCGGTGGGCGCGGTCAAGCTGCGGCTGATCCGCGCCCGGGCCGCGCTCCGCGAGGAGCTGGCCGGGGAGCTCGACCAGCAGGTGGCGCAGGCCGTACGCACCCGTCGCCTGCGGCAGGGCTTTTCCGGAACGGTCATGAGCACCCTGCCGTTGGTTCCCTGGCACCTCTCCATCGGCCATTCCCTGCTTGCCGGAGGCCGGTTGGGTTGGGCCTTGGCCTTGGGCCTATCCATCGGGATGGGAACCTTGGGAACGGTCCTGGGACTAGGCCACTGGCAGGGCTGGTGGTCACCCCCACCGGCGGCGTCGCCCCATCCCTCGGCCCTTGCGCTCCTGCCCGGGCAGGACCTGGCCCAGATCGCCGGGGAGCACGGTATCCGGATCCGCTGGGCGCCGACCGAGCCGGCCGTGCCTTCGGGGGGGGCGGACGGCTCCCTGTTCGGCGGGGAGACGCTCAGTCTCCAAGCCCGGGCCCGGCAGGAGGAAGCCCTGCGCCAGGGTCAGGGGGGCAGGCTGGTGTGGGACTTCGAAGGGACCGGTACCCAAGGCTGGCGCGCCCGGGAGATGCCCATGGGGACACTGCCCCCGCGGGTGCTGCCCGTCGAAGCCCGTGACGGGGTGCTGCGGATCCTCGTGGGTGGGTACGAGCCGGGTCGGGTGCCCACGGTGGTGCTGATCTCGCCGGAGATCGGGTACGACGCCCGGTTGTTCGACCGGGTCGAGGTGCGGCTCCGACTGGTACCCCCGGCCGCGGTCCGTGGCGGCCTGTCGCTGACGTGGACCACCCCCCGCAATCGCTCCTTCCCCGGCCAAGATCCTGAGCACTTGCGGCGCTTGTCCGTGGCCGAACGACAGGCCGCCTGGGAGCGGATGCAACGAGGCGAACGCCAACCCCGGTTCGCGCTCCCCACCCGAGGGAGCTGGATCTTCGGGTTGTTCTGGGCCGCCGATACCGCGGCCGTGCCGCTCGGTCCAGGCTGGCAGGACCTGGTGGTCGAGGGTTTGCACGAGGATCCGGTGATGGGATGGGAGGGTGACCTGGTCGACCTGCGCCTGCACCTGAGCCTGGCAGATCTGCGGCGGACGGCGACGTTCGGAGAGGCGCTCGATCCGGCCGCCTTCCCCCGGGCCGTCGAGATCGACCGGATCGTGCTGCGGGACGCGCACCGGTCGCTGGCCGTGAACCTCGATCCGCCTGCCGCCCGCGCGCGGCCGGCCGCCGGCTTCTGGCTGGGCAACGGCCGCTTTTATCCGCTGTCTCAGCCGGGGCTGCGCTGGCCCCTCCTGGGCGATCTCGACGGCGACGGCGATCTGGACTTGGTGGTCAGCTACCGGACAGACAATGCTACGGGCGGCACCCGGCAGGGCTGGGTCACCGCGCGCAACGACGGGAATGGTCGGTTCACGGCGGGTGCGGCCCAAGCGCTGAGCAACTGGTGCGGACGCGTCGAGGGCGCCGACCTGAACCAGGACGGCCGGCTCGATCTGGTCGTCGCCCAGGGGACCGACACTTGGCTCTTCCTCAACCAGGGCCACGGGGTATTCGCCGCGGACCGGATCTGGGCCGACTGGCTCTACATCGGCCGAGGCGACGTCGACGGCGATGGCAAGGTCGATCTGGTGCTCGAGCCGTTCGACGAGGCATCCCTGGAGCAGCCGGTCGCCAGCCGGGCCTCGCGGGCTACCCTGTTCGTCAACTACGGCCAGGCGGTCTTCGCCGAGCAGGAGGTGGGTGCCCCCGCGGCCACAGGATGGAGCCCCTACGCCCTCGACGACTTCAACGGCGACGGTCGCGCCGAGCTGGTCTGGCATGCCGGATGGGTCGAGGATGGTCCGGAGGAGAGATCGGAA
>JBAZUN010000061.1:0-19940 GCA_041661365.1 Candidatus Latescibacterota bacterium | reverse complement strand
GCGCAGGCCTCGGGGCCAGGTGGTTCTGACCATCCTTCCCGTGGCGGTGAAGGGAGTCCTTGGCGATCAGGCGCCGCGCCGACGGCATGGAGTCCACGGTGGCCTGGCTCAGGGACAGCCCCCCGGCCAGCAGCACGTTGGCGATCCCCGTGCGGGTGATGGCCTGCTCGGTGTCCATGGTCGAGGGGGTGAATCCCAGCCCTCGGTACTCGTCGGTCTGCTGCAAGGCGTTCACCTTCATCCCCCACAGCCAGAGGCGGTCTCGCAGTCGTGGTCCGGTCATGCTTCGTTCTCCCCGTGGAGGAAGTGAGCCACTTCCCAGCACCGGCCGTAGCCCGAATGGGCTTCAAGCGGTTTGCTAGCCGAACTCCGGCACGACCACCTCGCGGCCGCCGGCCATGGCCGACTCGTGGGCGCAGATCCCGGCGGCGGTCCAGTTGGCGGCGGTGACCGCGTCAATCCACGGCGGTCGCCCCTCGACGATGCTGCGGACGAATTCGTGCACCAGGTGGGGATGCGAGCCGTGGTGGCCGCCCCCCTGCTCGAACGACAGGTGCCGCTCGTCTTCTCCATACACGAACCGCCGGGTGAACCGACCCACCGACGCCGGCAGCAGGTCGGCCCGATCCGGGGTCTCCGGCCGTTCCACCGTCGTGCGCCGGGTCTGCCCCGGCATCACCGGGGTCATCTTGAACAACATCGGCGCCTCGCTCTCCATCTGCCACTCGTAGCAGGCGTTCTCGCCGTACACGGTGAAGCTCTCCATGTATGGCCGGGCACAGTGGAACAGGGTCCGGGTCACCTCGGCGCACAGTCCCGGCGCGGCCAGTTGGTAGATCGCCGTTTCCACCGGCCAGAGGTTGCCGTACTGCTGCCGCAGCTCCTCCCGCATCTCGCCCGAGCCGAAGCAGTGGACCCGGACAGCCCTGGTCCCTGCCAGGGCCAGCAACGGACTCACGGCGTGGGTGGCGTACCACATCGGCGGCAGTCCGGCCCAATACGGCGGCCAGCACTCCATGTCCTGGTAATGCGCCCCGCGCAGGAACTGCAGGCGGCCGAACTCGCCGTGTTGGTGCAGCCCCTGGGCGTAGAGGAACTGCCGGGTGCATACCGCCGTTTCCATCATCATATAGTTCCGGCCGGACTCCTGCCGGGCGGCCACGATCCGCTGCAAATCCGCGATGCTGGTCGCCATCGGCACGGTGCAGGCACAGTGCTTTCCTGAGCGCAGCACCGCGATCGCCTGCCTGGCGTGGTCAGGAATCCCCGAGACCAGATGCACCGCGTCGATCTCCGTCGAGGCGATCACCTCCTCCACCTGCCGGCACGATCGCGCCACCCTGAACCGGCCGGCCACCCGTTGCAGCCGCTCGGGATCGGCGTCGCAGGTCGTCACCGAGGCCACGTCTGGGTGGTCGAGATAGATCGGTACGAACTCGGCCCCGAACCCCAGTCCTACCACCGCCACCCGCACCTGACCCTGTTCCATCTCGCGCCTCCTCGTGGTCACGCTCCCCTCGGCGGGTGGGGGGTGATCGGCAAAGCCGCTATCCCGAATGCACATGCCGCGGCCGGGCTCACACCACGCTGACCGACTCGCGCTCGGCTTCGTCCCAGTCCGGCTCGGGGGGGCGCTCGGGGGCCCAGGCGATCGACATGTACCCATCCTGCACCACCACCCGGCCGCGGCAGTCCAGGGTCGCGTCCGGCGGCAGCGGCGCCAGCCCCATAGCCTCGAACAGGGGGTCGTTGCGGATCGCCAGGATCACCTGAGGGTTACCCCCGTGCACCTGGACCCCGAAGCTCTCGGCCAGTTGGGCCTGCTTGACCTGGCCGGTGATCCCCACCCCTCGCTGGCGCACGATGTCGGCGGCCTGCAGCGCCAGGTAGGCCGAGGTGTTGAACGGTTGACCGCCGATGGCGCCGATCCACTCCAGCGCCAGGACCGGCAGGTCGAGGGTGGCGCACAGCTTGCGCAGCCCCATCAGGTCGTAGTCCTGCAGCGGCTCCTCGATCCACTCGTACCCCAGCCGCTCCAGCACCCGGCCGATCTGCACCGCCTCGTTCCCGGTGTAGGACTCGACCGGATCGTGCATCAGATGGAAGCCGTCACCCAGCGCCGTGCGCAGCTCGCGGGCCAGGACCGCGTTCCCCTCGACCCCGCGGTAGGAATGGTCCTTGCAGCCGAGGAACCCTTCATGGTCCCGGGCCTGTAAGGCGTCGGCCACCAACTCCTCGACCGTGGCCCCGTGGATGTTGCGATAGGCCGGGATCCGCTCGCGGTACCCGCCCAGGAGCTTATAGACCGGTAGACGGGCGTGCCGGCTGGCCAGATCCCAGAGCATGTCGTCGACCAGGTCCACCGGCCGTCGCCCGGTGTAGAAGAACCGCTGGGCGTACCACAGTCGCTGCCAGATGTACTCCCGATCAAAGGCGTCGACCCCGACCAACAGCGGCGCCAGGGAGACCTTGAACCCCTTGGCCTCCCACTCCAGCTCATCGGCGTGGTACCCGCTGCCGAACGAGGCATAAGCGTCCATGCCGCTGTCCGTGACCAGGCGGATGGTGGCGGTGTAGGTCGGCCGCGGCGCCTCGTCGCGGTAGCACACCACCTGCCGCTCCCCGTGGAACATCGCCTCGTCGAAGACGGGCTGCTCGCCGATGAACCCCGCCGTGTGGGTGAACAGTCCGGACAGTCCCGGGGGCACCTTGTCGATCCCGCCCCATGACCGCACCTCCCGGCAGGCCGGCTCCCCTTTGCGGATGTAGAACCGCACGTCCTTGATCAGCATAGTCCTTGTCCCTTGGAAGGGGTTATATCACGCTCTGGGTCTGCCGTTCCACCTGACCCCAGTCCAACTGCACGCCCAGCCCGGGACCGCAGGGCACCGATACGTGGCCGTCGCGCACCTCGAGCGGGTTGCGGATCAGTGGCTCGCCGCCCAGGGAGCCCAGCTGCCAGGTCTCGAAGAAGGTGCAGTTGCGGATGGCGGCCAGCACGTGGGCATGGACGAAGCCGTGCATGGCGCCGACCGAGGTGATCTCGCAGTTGACGCCGAAGGCCTCGGCCAGGCGTGCGATCTTGACCATGTCGGTGATGCCGCCGCGCCACGGCACGCTGGCCCGCACGATGTCGACGGCCTGTTGGGCCAGGACCTGCGCCGTCGAGTAGATCGTGCCCGGCAGGTATTCGGTGGCCGCGATCGGGACGTCCAAGGCGTCACTGAGGCGCTTTAGGCCCATCAGATCGTAGTCGCGCAGCGGCTCCTCGAACCAGAAGTATTCCTGCTCCTCGAGCACGCGTCCCACGCGGAGCGCCTCGGGATAGGTGTAGGTCTGCACCGCGTCGTGCATCAGTCGAAACCCCGGCCCGACCTCGGCCCGGGCCTGCCGCGCCACCGCGCCCATGACCTCCGGGCCGCGGTAACAGTGGTCCTTGTACCCACTGAATCCCTCGTCGCGAGCCTGCACCGCATCCCGCACGAAGGCGGTCACGTCCTCCAGGTTGCCGCCGCTCTTGTAGGCCGGGATCCGGTCGCGGAAACCGCCCAGCAGTCGCCAGACCGGCAGATCGACGGCCTTGCCGGCCAGGTCCCACAACGCCACATCGACAAACCCGCGCACCGTGTGGGGCAGGTAGCGAAATCGGTCGAGGTGCACCAGCTCCTGCCAGTGGCGCTCACGGTCGAGGGGATCGCGGCCGACGAGCACCTCGCGGCAACTGGACTGGATGTGCCCGGCCACCTCCGCCGACACCCCGAGACACCACCCCTCGAGCTCGGTGTCGGTTAGCAGGCGCAGCAAACCGACCGGTTGATGGACTTTGATGTCGGTGATCTGCATGGCTCCTCCTGGTGCCGTGGCGCCTCTGGGGCGCGGCCCGGAGACGCCACCTTGCTGCAGCGCTGCGCCACGTCGGCCTGGTCGCGGCCTCAACGGGCCTTCGCTTCCGGTGCAGCCCCCGCGTGCTCTGGCGGGCCGCCGTGTCCCGCTGCTTCCCCGAGCGTAAGCAACATCCCGTGAGCCAGGAGGTCAAGCGTCACCCAACAGCCGATGCCACTGGGTCACCCCAAGGACGACGGCCAACTTGACAGCCAGCCTGGAACAGGGCTTTTATACCTCCCCTTATTGCGGCACCTGCCTGTTGGCGTGATACCGCGCCGTGAAGCCCGTGGTGTGCCGACCAGGGGGACACCCAGGAGCAGCGACTGATACACCCCCTTAACCCGTGAGGCAGCGATGACCCGCGACCCGCATGCCCCGACGGCTCCCGGCAGCCATTGGGCCGATGGCCTGACCCGGCACTGTCACATCGATTCGCACTTCGGCGGCTTCCGCCAGGTCTATCGCGGCTTCGATGCCGAGCGCACCGCGGCGACCATCGCCGATGCCGGATTCCAGACCGCCACCTTCTTCGCCAAGTGCTGGGCCGGGTATTCCTACTACCCGACGCGGATCGGCACGGTCCACCCGGGCCTGGCCTGCGACTTCACCGGGGATCTGGCCCGTGCCCTGGAACGGCGCGGCGTGCGGCGGCTGGTCTACTTCAACCTGGGACAGGAGCGGCGCCTGCACCGCGTTCACCCCGACTGGATCGTAAACCGGGATCCAACCGGCGCGATCCCCGAGCCAGCCTCGCTGGGCGAGGTGGCCACCATGTGCCAGCGGTCGCCTTACGGCGAGGAATCCGGGATCCCGCAGATGCTGGAGATCCTCGACCACTGCGACGTGGACGGGTTCTTCGTCGACATCTTCATGCACCAGACCCTCGAAGGGGTCTGCTACTGCCCTGGTTGCGCCGCCGGGTTCAGGCGTGACACCGGCCTCGAGCTGCCCCGCGGGGACGAGGACGCCTCGGCCTTCGCCTACCGCCGCTGGGCCAACGCCACCTTCTCGGCGGTCATCGAGCAGACCTTCGCCTCCCTGCAGGCCCGCAAGCCCGAGGTGCTGCTGCTGATCAACTGGGCGTACATGACGCGCTTCCCGTGCAATCCGCCGCCGTTCATCCGCCAGCTCACCTGGGACACGCCGGTGCCCAAGGCAGGGAGCTTCGCCTGGAATTTTTCCTTCGAGTCCCGTTACCTGTCGACCCTGAAGGACGTCACCTGGAGCGTGATGAACACGCGCGGTAACTCGTGGCAGGAGTATTCGCTACGGGAGCCCGAGGCGCTCCTGCAGGAGTGCGCCACCACGGTCGCGGCCGGCGGTGGCACCTACCTGGCCGATGTCGGGCATCCCTCCGGTCATCTGGACCCGGCGGTCTACCAGGTGTTCGACCGGGTGAATCGCCGCACCACCGAGTTGGAGGAGCTGACGCGCGGGTGTGAGTTGGTGCCCGAGGTAGCCGTATTGCACTCGGCAGACTCGATCTGGTCCAAGGCCCCGTGTCGGCCAGCGCCGGCATGGACCCCGTCGCCCGCGTACCACTCGGTCTGCGGGGTGCACAAGGCCCTCGTCGAGGGACATGTGCAGGTCGCCATCCTCAACAGCGAGCGCCTGCCCGAGCTGCTGCCGCGGTACCGAGCCTTGATCCTGCCCGACCAGCGCATCCTCTCCGACCGCGAGGGCGAGGCGATCAGGGCTTTCGTCGCCGCCGGCGGAGGGCTGGTGGCTCTCGCCGGCACGGGGCTGCGCGACGCGGAGAACCGGCCGCTGGCCGACAGTTCCTTGGCCCAGGTTCTAGGCGTCAGCTACCACGGGATGACCCCGTATGCCACGGCCTACCTCCGCATCACCGGGGCCGCGGGAATGGCCGGGGTCCCGACTATGGACGTCCAAGTGGTGGGGCCATCGGTGAGACTTGAGACAACCCGGGCCCGCGTCCTGGCGGAGTTCGTGCCCCCGTATGAGGACCAGATCGCCGGGGTGCCGCCGGCCGCCGAGCAGGCAGACGGCCCCGGCGTGACCCTCGCCGACTGGGGCAAAGGGAGGGCGGTCTGCTGTGCCGTGGATCTGGGCGCGGCGTTGTTCACCGAGGGGACGCCGATGCTCAGACGGTTGATCCTCTGGCTCCTGGGACTGGTGCACCCCGAGAGCGAGCGGCACCTGGTGGTCACCGGGACGCCGGTCGGTGTGGAGGTCTTCCACGGCCGGGGCCCCGGTCAGCACCTGGTGCACCTGGTGAACTACGGGTGTGACAAGCGCGAGACCGGGACGCCGCAGACCCAGAGCTTCCCCTCCCTGCAGGGAATCGGCATCTCCCTGGCGCTGGAGCGACCGCCGACCGAGGTAAGGGCCGTCCCCGGTGGGGAAGCGGTCAACGCTGAATACCGCGACGGCCGGATCCGTTTCAGCGCCACCCTGAGCGGCCCCCACGCGGTGTACCGGATTCGGACTTGAGCGGCCGGCGTCACGACGATCAGGAGGTCGGCCTGCCCTGCCGAGCCAGGCTCGCACCCGAGGCCTTGGACTTGGTGATCGATCCGCTCAGCCGGGTGCCACGGGGGGTTCGCTGGAAGGGTGAAGACGGCCTCGCTCGCGCCGTCGGCTCAATAGATCCAGGGGATGAGCTTGCGCACCCGGCGCTGGTAGTTCGGATACTCGGGGAATCGCTCGGCCAGCCAACGCTCCTCGCGCGCGGATTTACGGTCGAGGAAGACCAGCAGACCCGTGGCGTAGGCCAGGGTCAGCCAGCCGCAGGTCCACAAGGCCCAGCCGTATCCCAGCAGGAGACCACCGGCGTACATCGGGTGCCGCACCAGCCGGTACGGCCCGGTCTGTACCAGATCGCCATTGGCCTTGGGCAAGGGCAGAGGGGTGAGTCGACGTCCCAGGTACCACCCGCCGACCGCCAGCAGACCAGCGCCGGTCGCCATCAGGATCGCTCCGGTCGCGCGGGCCACGACGGCCAGGCGCGGCGGCCAGTAAGGCAGCCCGGGCCAGGTACCCGGGCCGCAGAACACCAGCAGGCCCAGCAGGACCTGGCCGGCCACGTACCATTCGCCCCGCCGGCCCTGCCACCAAGGCTTGCAGCCCTCGGCCATCGTCGTCTCCTCACCGACCATGCGCGCCACTAGCGGGCGGGGGTGGTCTGCGGTTGCGGGGGGAACAGCGCGCGAGATGCCCACACGGCCAGGCCGATGGCGGCAGCCAGCCAGAGCGCGACGATCAGCGCGCCGGCTACCCAGGTCAGACCGCGGGGACCAACGGCGATCTCCTTGGCCTGAGCCCGACATTCGGCCAGTACCGGTGCAGGTACGAGCCGGACGGCCAGGGCGATCCCCAGGGGCAGCAGCACGAGGTCGTCCAGGTACCCGAATACCGGTACGAAGTCGGGGATGAGGTCTATCGGGCTGAGGGCATAAGCGACTACCGCCAACACGACCAGCCTGGCGTACCACGGCGTCCGTGGGTGGCGGGCCGCCAGGTAGAGGGCCATTACGTCCGTGCGCAGGCGATGGGCCCAGGCCCGGACGCGATCAAGCCGCCTCGGTCCGGAAGGCGGCCGCGGCTCGTTCACCGCGCTACCAGCTTGACCGTCCGCCAGATGCCGCCGACGCCGTGCTGATTGCCGACCCGCACCGCGATCAGGTTCGTGGTCCCGGGTTTGAGTTGGTCGGTCACCTCGACCAGGAACCGCTCCTTGTACCCCACGTGCGGGTTGATGTCGTGAACGCCGCACAACTTGCCGTTGACGTAGACCCAGGCTGACTCGTCGACCGCGCCGAAGGCGAGGAATAGCCGTTGGCCCTCGGGCAGAGCCGGTGGCGACCAGCCCAGCCGGTACCAGGCGTACCCGGTCCAGCCGCCGTACCCCTGTTCGTCCCACAGGGCGCCGATCCGGAGGGTCGACCAGGTCCGGTCATCGAGCCGTTGCTTGGCCCAGCCGCGCTTGACGCCCTGGTTGTCCGGGTCCGTCGCGAAGCGCCACTCGACGGGCAGATCGGCGAGGAACCGGTGCTCCGCCCACAGGTCACCGAAGACGGTCTGGTCGTCCACCGGCCCCAGGTCCTTGGCCGTCACGGCCCGGGTGGCAGCCGAGGAATCGCGCCAGGGCACGGCCGGTACCTCTTCCGCCCGTCCGCCGGTGAGCGCGGCGAGGAAGGCGTCGGGCACCGGCAGCCAGGTCATCTCGCCGGCGTCGTCGTAGACCATGGCCCGCCGGTTCCACAGGTCGAGGGATTCGGCCCAGACCCAGACGTACCGGTCGGAGTAGGCCAGGGCGCTGTGCAGGGCGTAGGCCAGCTCGTCGGGCAGGTAGTAGTTGCGCGACAGGTCATCGGGGCGGAAGGAGCGACGGCCGATCCGCGGCGAGCCGTGCCAGTTGTCCGGCCACACGGCGAACCCGGCCTGTACGTGGCGGCCGAAGCGGTCCGGCACACTGCTGGCGCGTTTGGCAATCTGCTTCATCGCCTGGCGGCCGTCGGCGTATTGGTCGGGCCGGCGGAAGCCGTAGGCCTGCTCGTACCCGTCGACCACCACCAAGCCAGGGCGGGCCTCGCGCAGCATACCGTCGACAAAGGCCGGCAACAGACCGCACCAGCCGGTCAGATCCGCGCGGTTGCCGGCGCAACTGGGCCCGAAGTAGAGGAGGATGGTCAGATCCGGGTACTCGGCGTTGATGGCCCGCATGACCTGGGCGCCGACCTGTTCCACCCGCGCGGTGTACTGGGCCACGGAGACCGAATCCCGGCGCCGGGCCTGGGAATACTCGAAGGGGCTGGGTCCCTCGTAGCACTCGGGGTCGAGCTTCAGACCGCGGAAGCCGGCCTCCCGGGCTGCCTTGGCGAGGAGCCCGAGGTTACGGGCCAGCTCCGCGCAGCGGGCCTCGTCGAACCAGTCAAAGCCGCCGTCGTTCCCCGACTCCACCCCGATGAAGTTGTCGGTGAAGCGCCGGAAGGCGGTGGCGCGCGCGTCGGCGGTGAAGGCCTCCAGCGCGGCCTGCTGGTCGCGGAAGCCCTGCCAGAAGGGGTGGAAGCTCCCCACGATGATCCCGTCGAAGGGAAGCTGCTCCAGGTCGCCGATGCGCTGGCGAACCTCGGCGATGGGGGGCATGTGCCACCCGCTGGCGATCAGCTTCTTGCCGGTCACCGAGGGACGGAAGGCGCGGACGGGGGATGGCGCGAGGGTCGCGGCCAGGAGCAGCAGCGCCAGCAGGTTCCTGGTACGAGTGGTGGTGCAATAACTGATCATCGTCGGCTGTTCCTGAGCAAGGAGAAGGGAGAGGCAGCGCCTCGATGCGGACCGTGGATCAGGTTCCGCCTGACGGCGGATCGCAGGAGTTGTCGGCCGGGACAAAGCCGTAGGGATTCACGGCGTCGAAGAGGGGTTGGCCGAACTCCCCGCCGTGGTTGTCGGAGACGCCGTAGGCGACCCAATACCTGGGGGCGTCCTCGCACTCGATGAAGGCCTTGAGGAGGCCCGCCAGGTCGCCGTGGCTGTTCCACAGCCTGCTGCCGGCCCGGTGCGGCCGGCCGCTCGGGCCGATCCCGCCCAGCCGGACGACGAGGATCTTCTGTCCCGGCGCGAGCTGATTGGCGTAGTACTGCCCGGCGATCTCCATCCAGCGCTTGCTCACGCCGTACAGGCTGGTGGGCGGTACCCCGAAGGGATCCTCCCGCACGTCGGGGAAGGGTTTGAGCGGCTCGACGTCCTCGTTGTATACCGGGTTGAAGTCGTAGGCGTGGACCGAGCTGGCCAGGTAGATGCGAGGGACCTTCTCGGCGATGGCGGCCCGGTACACGCAGTCGACCACGAGGACATTCAGGGGGTCCAGCCCACCGTTGCAATGCTCGTCCCGGGTATTCCAGCCCAGATGGGCCACCGCGTCCTTGCCCCGGAGCGCGGCGGCGAGCTGGTCGACGACGCGCTGCCGGTACGCCTCCATCTGCTCCTTCCAGGTCCGCGGCTGCAGCTCGTGCAGGACGTCGTCCATGCGGACGATGCTGAGCCCCGAGACCTCGTACTGACCGGCAAGCTGTCGCTTCAGGGCCTGGGCCACGGTGCCGTTGATCCCGGTTAGTACCACGCTCTTCAATCTACTCCTCCTCTTCTGCAGCCGATCTGCCTCGCGCTCAAGACGGGTGTCCCTACCGCGCAGCAGACCTTGGAATTCCTTCATCGGCATTGCTACAACGTTAGAAGGATGATGCATCATGTCAACCATCCAAGGTCTGGTGGCGCCCTTCAGGCGAAGTAGGCAGCATCTTCCCTTCTCCGATCTGCGCTCGCATCTCCGTCGTCTGCTACCTCGCAAGATCGCTGTATATTTCATAGAAACAGAGAGCGACGAGGAGCGACGAGAATGGTTTCAGGTGCTGCCCGCGACATGACCACTGACCCCCATCCCGCCTGGCGGGTTGAGGTGCTGGACGCCCGGACGGCCGGGAACGGTCTGTTCCCGGGGTACGCCTGCACCTTCACCATCCCTCGGTACTGGGAGTACGGCCTTTTCGTGCCGCGGGACCGCTGCGAGCTGCCCGGCCACCTCTTCGTGGCCCGGGCCGGCGCCGGGGTGTCCGAGGTCTACCTCTGCCCCAGTATCAACCAGGAGCCGGTGACCTACGAGCCCCCGGACCGGTCTCTGTTCATCGCCTGGCGGGCCAGGGTCCTGCAATGCCCGTCGGGGGGACGCGGCGCCCACGTGCGAGTCGATCCGGGTCCCTGGGAGGTCTGGTACGGTCCCGGCGAGGGAGGGCAAGCCGGTTGGTGGGTGGCGGTGGTCGTCAACGGCCGAAGGCGCGTCCAGGCCCTCCCCCCGGTTCGGCCCGGCGCCGATCAATACTTCGAGATCCAGGTGGAGGCCACGGCGCGGGGTGTGATGCTGACTTTGGGCGGGTGTCCGGCCGAAGCCTTCGCCCACGACCCGTATTCGGGTCCGTTCCAGGTACGCCTGGGTAGTTCTCAGGATCGCCAGGACGGGGCCGAGGTGGTGACCGCGTTCCGCGAGGTCTTCGTCAATACCTTCCCCTACCCGTTCGCCCACGTGGTCATCCCCGACGGTCCCGAGGACGTGCGCGACTCGGACCAGGCCTTCTGGCACCTGGTCTGCCCGGCCTCGCCGTCGTTCCCCCGCCACAGCGAAGGCGACCTCGTCGAGCGGCGCGACGGCTCCCTGCTGCTGATCTGGAGCGAGTACTGCGAAGGGGTGGGCCACGACGGCTCGCCGGCACGGCTGTCGGCGATGGTCTCGCGGGACGGCGGACGGACCTGGAGCGAGCGGCGCGCGGTGGTCACCGCCGAGACCGGCATGGTGGGGAACGTCATGTCGGTCAGCCTGCTGCGGAACCGCACGGGTCGGCTCCTGCTGACCTACCTGGCCCATCTGCCCGGGATGGCCGCCAAGGGGGTGGTCCTGCGCACCTCGGCGGACGAGGGGGATACCTGGAGCCCGGCCCGGATCATCTCCCCGGACAACGGCAACCCGCACTTGGCCAACAACGCGTCCCTGCGGCTGCTGAGCACGGGACGGGTGGTGCTGGCCTGCCGCGAGTACGTGGACGGGATCCGGCACCCCTACGCGCTGCTGTCCGACGACGACGGAGCCACCTGGACCGCCGGGGAGCAGGTGCCTGACCCGGACCTAACCCCGGAGCAGCGTCGGGGTCAGAACATCAATGAGCCCAGCATCGCCGAGCTGGCCGATGGCCGCCTGCTGATGACCTGCCGCTCGGTGGCCGGAGGACAGTTCTTCTCCTACTCCGCCGACGGTGGCCGGAGCTGGAGCTCTCCCTTCCTCTCCCCGTTGCGCGGCAGTTGCTCCCCGGCGGCGCTGGCCCGCGTCCCCGGCACGGCCGACCTGCTGGCGGTCTTCACCTACGGCTTCGCCGGACGCACCCCCCTGGTCTCGGCGATCTCCGGCGACGGCGGGGTCACCTGGCGCCACCTCAAGCTGCTGGAGCGAAGCCAGTACCACGGATATTGCTACACCAGCGTCACCTTCCACAAGGACCGCGTGCTGCTGACCTACATGCACTACCCCCTCTTCACCGGGCTGCAGCGGTTCGCGGTCGAGCCGGGGTACACCGACCTGCGCCTGCTGTCCCTGCCGCTTGCCTGGTTCTACCGCGATTGCTGAGGGGCATCCTGACCCTTTCCGGCAGCCGAGCTTCGCGTCCCTCAGCCTGGTTCCCCGGCTTTCTGCGCTGCCGTCATCGGCGTGTTCAGCAGCTCGTACCCCTCGGAGCGGGCCACGTAGGTGGCGGCGGTGATGTCGCCGGTGACGTTGAGGGTGGTGCGGCACATGTCCAGGAGCCGGTCGACCCCCAGGATGATGGCGATCAGCTCAGGCGAGATGTGCAGGGTGGCGAGGATGGCGATGATGAAGGGGATGGAGCCCGACGGCACCCCCGCGGTCCCGATGCTGCCCAGCAGGGCGAAGTAGACCACCAGGATCTGCTGGCCCAGGGAGAGATCGACCCCGGCGAGCTGGGCCAGGAAGAGGACCGTGACCCCCTCGTAGAGGGCCGTGCCGTTCTGGTTGGCCGTGGCCCCCACGGTCAGGACAAAGCTGTTGATGTGCGCCGGGACGCCGAGGTTCTCCTCGGAGACCCGCAGGGCGGTCGGCAGGGTGGCGTTGGAGGAAGAGGTGGAGAAGGCCGTGACCATCACCAGCTTGATGCGCTGGAAGAATACCCGCGGCGAGAGGCGGGAGAGGAAGGCCACCGAGGCCGAGTAGACCCCGAACATGTGGATGGCCAGGCCGGCCAGCACGGTGACCACGTACCAGACCAGGGTGCCCAGCAGGTCGAGCCCGAACTGGGCCGTGCTGTTGAACAGCAGGCAGGCCACGGCCACCGGGGCCAGCTTCATGATCAGGTCGATGATCCGGACCGTGAGGCCGTAGAGCCCCTCCAGACCGCGCAGCAGGGCATCGGTGGCCGGTCCGGGGACCAGGGTGGCCGCGATCCCCAGGATCACGGCGAAGAACATCAGGTGGAGCATGTTCGGCGGATCCCCGGCCAGGGCCGCCACCGGGTTGGCCGGCACCAGGGTCTTGACCACGACCATCAGCGGCGCCTCGTCGCCCGGCTTGCCGGTCTTGGCCGCCTCCTGAACCCGCTTGCTGGCGTCGGCGCCGAACCGCTCGGCGAGCAGAGCGGCGGTGCTCTCGGGGACCCGCTTCCCCGGCTGCACGACGTTGGCCAGGGTCAGGCCGATCGCCACCGAGATGGCGGAGATGACTATGGTATAGGCGAAGGACTTCAGGCCGATGCGACCCAGGCGGCGCAGGTCGCCGACGCCGGCCACCCCCAGGACCAGGGAGGCCAGGACCAGAGGTGCCACGATCATCATCAGCAGCCGCAGGAACAGGGCCCCCACCGGGGCGGTGAGGTTGGCCACCACCCAGGACAGACGGGGGTCGTTGCCGCCGAACAGGGCATTGGCCGCCAGGCCGGCCGCCACCCCGACGCTGAGACCGATCAGGATCCGGGTGTGGAGCGGCATTCCCCTCGCGGGTGCTTCCGTCATCGCGTCCTCCATCCGGTGTCGCCGGGTCGCCGTTTTTTGGCGGCAAGCAAATACCCCCATGCCGGTCACCCCGTCAAGGTGACGCACCGAACGCCGTCACCGCCCCCGCCGCGGTCCGTGATCCGGCCTACTTGACCGGATGGGGTGCTGTCCAGTTGTTCTCAAGCCCGGAGCCCGTCGGCTCGGGCGCCCGGATGGTCTGCCCGGAGTCAGGGCCGCAGGCCGGCGCCATACTTTCCCAGTTCCCTGAAGGGACGCGACACTAACAGCCCGTTGGAAAAGTCATGCGGGCTGCGATGAGGAGGATTCATGGCGAACGGCAAGCTGCCCTCGCTCAACATCGGAGACCTGGAGGTCAATCCGCCGATCATCCAAGGCGGCATGGGGGTGCGGGTCTCCCGCGCCAGCCTTGCGGCGGCGGTGGCCAACCAGGGGTGCGTGGGGGTCATCGCCACGGTCGGCCTCGGCCGTTTCGAGGACCACCCGGGCTCCATGTACCTGCGCGTCAACGGCGACGGCCTGCGCGACGAGATCCGCCGGGCCCGGTCCCTGTCCAACGGCATCATCGGGGTCAACGTGATGGTGGCGCTGACCGACTACGACAACCTGGCCACGGTCGCCGCGGCCGAGGGGGTCGACCTCATCATCTCCGGGGCCGGCCTGCCGCTGGATCTGCCCCGCTTCGTCGAAGGCCAGCCGACCAAGCTGGTCCCGATCGTCTCCTCGGCCCGGGCGCTGAACGTGATCGCGCGAAAGTGGCAGCGCTCCTTTGGCCGGGTCCCCGACGCCGTGGTGGTCGAGGGGGTACGGGCCGGCGGCCACCTGGGGTTCAGCTTCGAGGAGGCGGCCGAAGGCACGGCCCCGACCCTCGACCAGATCCTGGTCGAGGTGATCGCGACGGCGCACGAGTTCGACCCGCCGATCCCGGTGGTCGCGGCCGGGGGGATCTTCGACGGGGCCGACATCGCCCGGGTCCTGCGCCTGGGCGCCTCCGGGGTGCAGATGGCCACCCGCTTCGTCTGTACCGACGAGTGCGACGTCGATCCGCGCTTCAAGCAAGCCTACCTCGACGCCCGGGAGGAGGACATCACCATCATCCACAGTCCGGTCGGCCTGCCGGGTCGGGTGCTCAACAACGAGTTCGTCGAGCGGGTCAAGCGGGGAGAGACCGTCCCCTTCCGCTGCACCTACAAGTGCCTGAAGACCTGCAACCCCAAGACGGTGCCCTACTGCATCGCCAAGGTGCTGGTCAACGCGGCCGAGGGGAACCTGGACGAGGCCTTCGTCTTCTCCGGCGCCAATGCCTGGCGGATCAACAAGATCGTGTCGGTGGCCGAGCTGGTCGACGAGCTGGTCCAGGAGGCGGCGTATCACCTGAGCCAGGAACCGGTCTGACCATGTCGGCCGGCGGTCCGGTGGTCGTCACCGGGATCGGGGTCTTTACCTCGATCGGTTGCCGGCGCGAGGAGTTCTGGCAGGCCCTGACGGCCGGTCGCTCCGGGGTGCGCCGCATCCAGGCGTTCGATCCGGCCGGGCACCTCAGTCAGATCGCCTCGGAGATCCCCGGGTTCGACCCTGAAGTCTGCATGTCGCACAAGCAGGCCCGCCGCATGGCCAGGGTCTCGCAGCTCGCTGCCGCTGCCGCTGCCGAGGCGGTCCGTGACGGCGGGCTCGACCTCGATCGCGCGAACCGCGGCCGCATCGGCTGCCTGATCGGCTCGGCCGCCGGCGACTACACCTTCCTCGAGGAGCAGCACCGCCGCTTCCTGACCGACGGCCCGGGATCGGTGAACCCTCTGGCCGTTCCCAAGATCATCCCCAACATGCCGGCCTGCAACGCGGCCCTGGTGCTGGGCGTCCACGGCCCGAACCTGGGTCCCTGCGCTGCCTGTGCCACCGGTGCCGCCGCCATCGGGATGGCCTTGGATCTGCTCCGGCTGGGTCGGGCCGACGCCGTCCTGGCCGGCGGGGCCGAGTCCACCATCACCCCCCTGGTGGTCGACGCGTACGGCTGCATGGGGGTCCTGTCGCGGCGGAACGACGAGCCCGAGCGGGCCAGCCGGCCGTTCGACGCCGGTCGCGACGGCTTCGTCATCGGCGAGGGCGCGGGGGTGCTGCTGCTCGAGACCGCGGCGCATGCGGCGGCGCGCGGCGCCGAGCCGCTGGCGGTTCTGGCCGGGTACGGCATGACCACCGACGCGTACAGCATCGCCGTGCCAGAGCCGGAGGGGAGATGGGCGGCCGCGGCCATGTCGGCGGCGCTGACCGACGCCGGTCTCGATCCTGCGCAGGTGGGGTACATCAACGCCCACGGCACCTCGACCGAGGCGAACGACCGGATCGAGGCGGCGGCGATCCACCGGGTCTTCGGCGACCGGCGGGTGCCGGTGAGCTCGTGCAAATCGATGATCGGTCACACCCTGGGTGCGGCCGGCGCGATCGAGGCGGCCGCCACGGTGCTGGCACTGCGCGAAGGGCTGCTGCCACCGACGATCAACCACGAGACCCCTGATCCGGCCTGCGACCTGGACGTGATCCCGAACCAGGCCCGTCCCTCCGCGATCGAGGCGGCCCTGTCCAACGCCTTCGGCTTCGGCGGACAGAACGTGGTGCTGGCCTTCACCCAAGCCTGAGCCTACCCCTTCTCCACCAGCACCGTTCGTCCCGCTCCCTCGGGTACCCTTACCCAGGACGCCACCACCGTGCTCAGCACCGCCAGCACGGCGGCGCCGGCAAAGACGTACTCGAATCCCCACACGACCCAGGTGGCCCCGCCCAGGATCGGGATCGACATGGAGACGGCGTGGTCCAGGGTCACGCCCAGGGAGAGGGTGGCGGTGACGTCCTCCGGCCGCTCGGCGATCTTGGTGATGTAGGTCACCCGCGCCATACCGATCGAGAACAGCAGATTGTCGAGGATATAACAGGCATAGATCAGAGCCAGCACCGTCGAGCCGGAGCTGAGCCGGTGGGCGAAGCCGTACCCGAGACAGACCGCCACCAGGAAGATCCCCTCGGCCATCAGCACGCGTCGCTCGCCGAAGCGATCGATCAGCTTGCCGACGAGCGGCTGGCCGGCGATCCCCAGCACCGCAGCCGCGATGGCCAGGGCCGCGAAGGTCGAGGGACCCCGGTGGAAGATGGTGATGAGGACCCAGGGCGCGAAGGTGATGAAGACCTGTTTCCGCGCCCCGTTGAGGGTCGACATCAGGTAATAGATCCAGTACCGGCGGCGGACGACCAGCTTGGGCCGCGGCTGGTCGGCGGCGGTCCGGGCGGTCCGCATCCGCAGGAGCATCAGGGCGCTCAGGGCCGTCAGACCGGCGCCGAGGAGGAAGGCCGCGTGGTAGGTGGCGCCGCTGGACCCGTACCGGGAGAAGAGCCACCAGCCGGTGCCCGAGCCGACGATCGCCGCCACCGTGGTGATGCTCCCGGTGACCCCGAGGATGGTGGCCTGACGGCCCGCCTTGGCAAAGGACAGGGTGATCGAGGAGCGCATCGGCATCATCAGGTGCCCGCCCATCGACCACAGGAACATGTAGACCACCATGACCCCGTAGTTCGCCCCGGCCCAAGCCAGGCCGGCGATCCCCAGGGCGGTCAGCCCGGTGGCGACGGCGGCGGTGCGGACCTCGGGCAGGAAGAACAGCAGGCCCGAGGTGACGGTGACCAGGAAGCCGGGCAGCTCGCGCGGGAACTCGAGCTGCCCGCGCTTGTCGGCCCCTAGGGCGAAGGTGTCGCGCAGGTAGTTGTTGAACGCCGGGTCGACCAAGGAGCCGCCGACCGTGCCCACGCACAGGGCGGCGACGAACCAGCGGAGGTCGACCGGCTGGCGGCGCCAGTAGTCGAGGCCGCGGTCGAGGGGCGCGCGCAGCGCGGGGGGCAGGAGCACTCGGCAGGCCTCAGAACTCGGCGCCCGAGAACTCCATGTCGAGCATCTCGGTGGGCTGGAACAGGAGCATAGCGTAGTCCAACTGCTCCTGGAGCGCGGCTACCACCTGCTGGTACCGCTCCAGCTCGGTGGCCGTCGGCTCGGTCCGTCCGGTCAGCTCGGCGCCGGTCCGCCGCAGCGACTCCAGGGCCGCCTCCAGCTCCTCGGGGTTGGATTCGACGTACCGGGTGCCGCAGTACCGTTGCAGCGAGACCTGCACGCAGGTGTCCTGCCGGCTCACCGCGCCGGCGAACTCGAGCAGTTGGGAGCGGCACTCGGAGCCGGGCACAGGATCGCACCCGGTGTCGAGGAGCTCGAGCCCCTCGAGGAAGCGCCGAGTGCGGGTGGCGCAGAAGGAAGGGTCCCGGGCGCAGACCAGCTCCAGCGGCGAGGACCGCCGGTCAGCGGCCGGTCCGAGGGCGAGGAGGTCGGCGTAGAGCTTCAGGGCGCAGGGGGTGCAGACCTCTTCGAGGGCGTCCTCGGGCAGGGGCTCCTCCTCGGCGTCGGCGAGCACCTGCAGGGCCGCGGTGAAGCCGGGGAAGCAGTACTCGCCGTCCTGCCGGAGGCAGAGGCGCCGCATGGCCGCCAGTCTGCCGGTGCCAGCCTCGGCGGCCGGCTCGTCGGTGGTCGACCCCGCGGCCGAGAGACACTCTGACTCGCAGTACCCGTCCAGCAGGTCGGTGGTCGGCTCGCTCTCCCCCGAAAGGAGGGACTGGAACTGCTGCTCGGCCTCGTCGCAGGCGGTTGTCCGCGACGGGTCAGCCGGCTCTTCCGAGCTCAGGCCCGCGGCCAGCAGCAGGACCGCCGCCGCGATCCCGGCCATCGAACTTCCGTGCCTGCCGCGCCTGCGTAGATCGGACACCGGCCTCCCTCACTGCTCTGAGCACTGCTCGACGGAATATACGGGGGACCGTCGGCCCCAACAACGTCCGGGCGGGTGAGGGCGGGAATCAAATGTCCTATATTGTCGGCGCGACTCCACCTCACCGCGTTCACCCGGTCCATGAGGACGGCGATGGCTGAAGGCAGCTCGACCAAGCGATTGTGGTATACCTCCCCGGCCTCCGAGTACATGGCCGGTCTGCCGATCGGCACCGGCCGGCTCGCGGCCATGGTGATCGGCGGCCTGCCCGAGCGCGTGGCCCTCAACCACGAATGGCTGTGGCGGGGGATCAATCGCAACCGCGAGCCCGAGCCAGGCGCCGACCGGCTCGCCGAGGTCCGGCGGCTCCTCCTGGCCGGGGAGTACGTCGAGGGGACGCGGCTGGGGAACGAGGCCTTCGGCGGTCCGGGCGGCACCTCGCGGCGGCCCCATCGGGTCGATCCGTACCAGCCGGCCGGCGACCTGCGGCTGCTCCTGGCTCACGGCGAGCCCGAGGAGTATCGCCGCGAGCTGGATCTCGACCGCGGCCTGGTCACGGTGACCTACCGGGTCGCCGGGACCCGCTACTGCCGCGAGTACCTGGCCGACCTGGCCCATGACCTGATCTGGGTGCGCGTCTATGCCGATCGACCGTTCGAGGGGAGCCTCTGGCTGGAGCGCCGCGAGGACCCCGGCTGCTTCCTGCGGACCGAGATCGAGCCCGACCGGCTGATCCTCGACGGTCAGTTCGACGGCGGGATCGGCTTCCGCGTCGAGGCCCGGGTCCGGGTGCGGTCGGGGAAGGTCCGGGTGCAGGGGGAGCGGCTGGTCTTCGAGGGGGTGGGCGAGGTGCTCGTGGCCCTGGATATCGGCACCTCGGCGCAGGCCCAGGCCCCGGCCCGGGAGTGCTTCCGCCGCGGTCTCCCCGAGGGAGACTGGGCCGCCCTGATCCGGCAGCACGGCCAGGTCTACGACCGGCTCTATCGCGGTCTCGACCTGGAGGTGGACCTGCCCGAGGACCAGGACCTGCCGACCGACCAACGGCTGCGGGCGGCCCGCGAGGGTGCGGCCGATCCGGCCCTGCCGCTGCTCTACTTCAACCACGGCCGGTACCTGCTCGTGGCCTCGACCGCCACGGCCTCGCTCCCGCCGAACCTGCAGGGGAAGTGGAACGAGGACCTCGATCCGCCCTGGCAGGCCGACTACCACCACGACGTCAACCTGCAGATGAACTACTGGCCGGCCGAGGCCGGCCACCTGCAGTACGCCACCGAGGCCCTGTTCCAGCACCTCGAACGGTTCGTGCCGCACGCCCGTAGGGCGGCCCGCGAGGTCTACGGGTGCGACGGGATCTGGTTCCCGATCCAGACCGATCCCTGGGGTCGCAGCACGCCCGAGTCCTTTGGCTGGGCCGTGTGGATCGGCGCCGCGCCCTGGCTGGCCCAGCACCTGTGGTGGCACTGGGAGTACGGGCAGGACCTGGAGTTCCTGCGGCAGCGGGCCTACCCCTTCATCAAGGAGGTCGCGGCCTTCTACGAGAGCTACCTGATCGAGGACAACGACGGCCGGCTGCAGATCGTCCCCTCGCAGTCCCCGGAGAACCGGTTCGTCGGGGGCGGAGACCTGCCGGTCAGTCTGGGCGTCTCGGCCGCCATGGACGTGGAGCTGGCCCAGGAGCTGCTCGAGCATGCGGTGGCCGCGGCCGAGCTCCTGGGGATGGACCTCGAGATCGGAAGA
>JBAZUN010000060.1:0-19992 GCA_041661365.1 Candidatus Latescibacterota bacterium | reverse complement strand
CGGTGGTCTTCATGCCCGCGAAGATACCGTCTAGCAGCCCGTTGAGAAAGCCGCTTTGTCTGGCGAGGCCGAGGGCGTCCATGAGGCCGCCACGCTCTCTGCAGGGGCATGGCAGCGGGGCATGGCCTCCAGGCATGGTGCATGAATAGGTTGGTCCGGCTCGCGGCACGCCGTACCTTGAGACGCGCTGCCGTGCTCGCCGCGGAACCTGTCCTTGTGCTCACCTGACGGAGCCATGACCGATGCCCGTGGATCCCAACCTCGAGCGACTCAAGGAGCGGGCCTGGCAGGAGGTAGCGGCCATCGACCAGGCCCTGGCCGACGGCCGGATCGACGAGGCCGGATGGCACGAGGCGATGGCCGCGCTGGTCCGACCCGCGTACCTGGCCGGCCGGAATCCCTATGCCCAGGCCGGTCACGGGGGTGACGCGGCCACCTGGGAGGCCTCGCGAGGGTTCATCGCCCAGGCCCTCGACCGGAGCGGCACCTTCCTCGACGTGGGGTGCGCCAGCGGCATCCTCATGGAGAGCGTGCGGCGGTGGGGCGCTGCCAGGGGACTGGAGATCGAGCCGTACGGCCTGGAGATCATTGCCGAGCTCGCCGAGCTTGCCCGGCGCCGGCTGCCGCACTGGAGAGACCGGATCTACGAGGGGAACGTCCGCACCTGGGAGCCGCCCGGCGAACGGTTCGACCTGGCCCTGGTCCGTCCCGAGTACGCCCCGGCCCTTCGCCGCGCCGAGATGGCCGGCCACGTGATCGACCGGGTGCTCAAGCCGGGCGGTCGGCTCATCGTCTTCATCGGACCGGAGGAGGTCGACTGCCGGCGGGTGGAGGCCAGCGTCACGGCCCGCGGCCTGACGGTCCACGGACGGATCGAGGTACCGCACCCGCAGGACCACCGCCTGGTCCGGCGCCTGTTCTGGATCGACGGGCCGGGCCACTGAGCTGACGGCTGGACTCCGGCCTTGCCTCAGCGGTCTGGGGTACCGATCGGCGGTGCCGGCGGGGCCGACCAGGGATCGCCCTCGCCGCGCAGGAAGGCGTTGATGTCCGCGGCCGCGTGCTTGCCGGCGCCCATGGCGCTGACCACGGTGGCGGCGCCGGTGACCACGTCCCCGCCGGCCCAGACCCGGGGCATGGTGGTCCGTCCGTGTTCCTCGTCGGCAACCACCGTCCCCCACCGCCGGCGCTCCAGCCCTTCGGCGTCGACGAAGACCAGCGGGTTGGGGCTGGTGCCCAGGGCGAAGATCACCGTGTCCACCGGCATCTCGAACTCCGAGCCCGCCACCGGCACCGGCCGGCGCCGGCCGGAGTCGTCGGGCTCGCCCAGCTCCATGCGGATGCAGCGCATGGCCCGGACTCGGCCCTGTTCAGTACCGAGCAGCTCCAGCGGGTTGGTCAAGAAATCGAAGATCACGCCCTCCTCCTCGGCGTGCTCTACCTCCTCGGCCCGGGCCGGCACCTCCTCGCGCGAGCGCCGGTAGACCACGTGGACCTCTCCTGGGTCCGGATCGCCCTCCGCGGCCCGCGCCCGCTGCAGGCGCAGGGAACACCGGGCCGCGTCCATCGCCACGTTCCCGGCGCCGACCACCGCCACCCGCCGGCCCACCTTGACCGGGGTGTCGTAGTCGGGGAAGCGGTACCCCTGCATCAGGTTCACCCGGGTGAGGAACTCGTTGGCCGACATCACCCCGTTGAGGTTGATCCCGGGGATCGCCATGAAGGAGGGCAGCCCGGCCCCGGAGCCGACGAAGACCGCGTTGTATTCGGCCAGCAGCTCCTCGAGGGTGGCGGTCCGGCCGATGATGTGGTCGAGCTTGATCTCGATCCCAAGGGACTCGGCGGCGTAGCGGATCTCGCCCTGCACCACCCGGGTCGGCAGCCGGAACTCGGGGATGCCGTAGGTCAGCACCCCGCCGGCGTCGTGCAGGGATTCGTAGATCGTCACCGCGTGCCCCTCGCGCGCCAGGTCCACGGCGCAGCTCAGGCCGGCCGGTCCGGAGCCGACCACCGCCACCCGTTTCCCCGTGGCCGGCCGCCGTTCGAGGGGGAGGGTGCGCTGCGCCAGCTCGCAGTCGCCGACGAACCGTTCCAGCCTGCCGATGGCCACGGACTCGCCCTTCTTCCGCAGCACGCAGACCTCCTCGCACTGCGACTCCTGCGGACAGACTCGCCCGCAGATCGCCGGCAGGCTGTTCTTGGTCTGCATCGCCCGCGTGGCCCCGGCCAGGTCGCCGTCGCGCAGGGCCCGGATGAACTCCGGGATCGGCACCTCCACCGGGCAGCGCTCCACACAGCGGGGCTTGGCGCACTGCAGGCAGCGCTCGGCCTCCAGGCGGGCCAGGGCCAGGGTGTACCCCAGCGCCACCTCCTCGAAGTTGCGGTTCCGCGCCTCGGGCTCCTGCACCGGCATCGCCTGCCGGGGGATCTGCTGGCGCTCGCGCGCCGAATACCTCGCCACTCAGCCTTCTCCCTGCACCGTCGCCCCGGTCAGGCGGCACTGGTGCTCCCAGTGGGTCACCGCGGCCTGCTCTTCTTCGCGATAGTAGGCCTGGCGGGCCAGCAGATTGTCCCAGTCGACCTGGTGGCCGTCGAACTCGGGGCCATCGACGCAGACGAAGCGCGCCCCCTCGGCGAGGAGGACCCGGCACCCGCCGCACATCCCCGTGCCGTCGACCATGATGGTGTTCAGGCTGACGATCGTCGGCACCCCGTGCGGCCTCGTCGTTTGGGAGACGAACTTCATCATCACCGCCGGGCCGATGGCCCAGACCCGCGCGATCCCGCCCGGTACGGCGGCCAGCACCTCGTCGAGCAGTTGGGTGACCAGCCCCTGCCGGCCGCGCGAGCCGTCGTCGGTGCAGACCAGCAGTTGGTCGCTGACCGCGGCCATCCGATCCTCCCAGAAGAGCATCCCGCTGGAACGGGCTCCGAGGATCGAGATCACCCTGTTCCCGGCTTCCTTGAGCTCTCTGGTGATCGGGAACATCGGGGCGATCCCCACCCCGCCGGCGACGCAGACCACGGTGCCGTAGCGGTCGACCTCGCTCGGGACGCCCAGCGGCCCGGCCACGTTGGCCAGACAGTCCCCCGCTTCCAGGCGCCCCATCTGCAGGGTGGACTTTCCCACCTCCTGGAAGATCAGGGTGATGGTCCCGGCCCGGCGGTCGTAGTCGGCGATGGTGAGCGGGATCCGCTCTCCCTGGGTATCCACCCGGACGATGACGAACTGCCCGGCCCGTGCCTTCCGGGCCACGGCCGGGGCATCGACCACCATGAGCCGGTTGGCGGCGCTCAGGGTCTCCTTATAGCGGATCTCGTACAACGCCGGTCTCCTCCCAGGCACTACTCGGTAAGGTTGGGCAATGACGCGTCGACGCGCCTCCGTGCCGTGGCTCGCTAATATAGTAACCGCGTTTTCAGACGCTACCGGTCCCGTAGCCGCAGGTACCCCTTGGTCAACTCCTCGGCCACGGCCGGGATCAGGGCCAGGGCCAGCACCGTGCCCCACTCCTGGCCGTTCATGAAGTGGGTGTCGAAGATCCCTTGCAGGAACGGCACCGTGCACACCAGCAACAGCAGACTCACCGACAGGGCCACGGCGTACTGCATGTAGCGATTGGAGAACACCCCGATCTGGAACAGGGACGAGCGCTCGGAGCGGGCGGTGTAGGCCCGGAACAACTCGCACATCGACAGGGTGATGAAGGCCATGGTCTCGGCGGTCTGCACCGCGCCGAGCTCGGCCGACTGCCAGTCGAAGCCGAGCAGGAAGGTGAACCAATTACCGGTGACCGCGTACCCGAGGTGCTCCAGCTCCCACAGCAGCCCCAGGGCAAAGGCGGCCAGCACGCACCCGGTCTGGGCGATGGTCTGGACGAGGATCCCCAGGCGCATCGGGCCGTTGACGATCGGCTCGCTGGGCGGCCGCGGCGGGCGCTGCATGATCCTCGGGTCGCCCTTCTCCATGGCCAGGGCCAGGGCCGGGGCGCCGTCGGTCAGCAGGTTCAGCCAGAGGAGCTGGATCACCGTGAGCGGCGCCGGCAGCCCGGCCAGGGTGGCCAGGAAGATGACCATGATCTCGGCGACGTTGGAGGACAGCAGGAAGAAGACGAACTTGCGGATGTTGTCGTAGATGATGCGGCCCTGCTCCACCGCCGAGACGATGCTGGCGTAGTTGTCGTCGGTGAGCACCATGGCCGCGCTCTCCTTGGCCACGTCGGTGCCGGTTATCCCCATGGCCACGCCGATGTCGGCGCGCTTGATCGAGGGGGCGTCGTTGACCCCGTCCCCGGTCATGGCCACCACCTCGCCGTTGGCGCGCAGGGCCTCGACGATCCGCAGCTTGTGCGCCGGCGAGACGCGGGCGAAGACGTCGGTGCGGCACACCCGCTGCCGCAGCTCCTCGTCGGACATGCCGTTCAACTCGCTGCCGGCGAGTACCTCGTGACCCGGCCGCAGCAGGCCGATGTCGTCGGCGATCGCCCGGGCCGTGGTCGGGTAGTCGCCGGTGATCATGATCGTGCGGATCCCCGCCCGGGCCGCGACCGCCAGGGCCGGGGTCACCTCCGGGCGGGCTGGATCGATCATCCCCAGCAGGCCGACGAAGGTCAGCCCCTCCTCGAGGCCGTCCACGTCGGCGGTGTCGGGCAGGGTCGACGAGACTTTATAGGCCACGCCCAGCACCCGCAGGGCGTCCCGGGTCATGGCGTCGTTGGCCGCCAGGATCCGCTCGCGGCCGGTCTCGCCGAGCGCCGCGGCAGTGTCGTCCATCTGCTGGTATTGAGAGCAGAGCTCTAGAACCATGTCCGGGGCGCCCTTCACCACTACCACGTACCCGTCCGCCGGCGCCGGTCCGTCGAATGGCGAGGCGTCCTCGGGCCGGGGCTCGTCGATCCGGTGGATGGTGACCATCCGCTTGCGGGTGGCGTCGAACGGCACCTCCTGCACCCGCGGGTAGGCCTGATTGAGCGGGCGCGGCAGGGCACCGGCCTTGGCGGCGGCGACCAACAGCGCCCCCTCGGTGGGATCGCCCACCAGCCGGTAGGTCGGTCCGGCGTCGGCCGAGTCGGTGGTGACCGCCATCTCGGCGTCGTTGTTCAGCACCCCGAGCCAGAGCGCGGTGAGAGCGGCCTGGCGCGAGCGGAGGTCTACCGTTTCTCCCTCGTCGCTGAACTCGCCCTGCAGCAGGCGTCCCTGTCCACCGACCGCGACGAAGCGACCGTCGGCCCAGATCCGGGTCACGGTCATCTCGTTCTGGGTCAGGGTGCCGGTCTTGTCCGAGCAGATCACCGTGGCCGAGCCCAGGGTCTCCACCGAGGAGAGCCGGCGGATGAGGGCGTGCCGCTTGATCATCTCCCGCATCCCCAGGGCCAGGCTGATCGTCACCACCGCCGGCAGCCCCTCGGGGACTGCGGCGATCGCCAGGCCGACCGCCAGCATGAACATCTCCAGCGGCTCGTGGCCCCGCAGCCAGCCCACGGCGAAGACCACCGCGCAGACGGCCAGGGCCGCGTACCCCAGGGTCTTGCCCAACTGCTCCAGGCGCCGCTGCAGCGGGGTGGGCTCGAGCTCCACCGCCTGCAGCATCTCGGCGATCAGACCGATCTGGGTGTGCATCCCCGTTCCGACCACCAGCCCCCGTCCGCGGCCGTAGGAGACCACCGTGCCCATGAAGGCCGAGTTGCGGCGGTCGCCTAAGGGGATGTCGACCTCCAGGCTGACCGCGGCGTCCTTCTGCACCGGTACCGACTCTCCGGTCAAGGCCGCCTCCTCGACCTGCAGGTTCACCGCCTCGACCAGGCGAAGGTCGGCCGGGATGAAGTTCCCCGCCTCGATCAGGACCAGATCGCCGGGGACCAGCTCGGGTGCGGGCACCGTGCGTCGGCTGCCGTCGCGCACCACCTGGGCCTCGGGGGCGGCCAGCTTCCGTAGGGCGGCCAGGGCCTGCTCGGCGCGCCGCTCCTGGACGACCCCCAGGGCGGCGTTGAGCACCACGATCGCCAGGATAGCGGCCGAGTCCACCCACTCGCCGAGGATTGCGGAGATGACCGCCGCGGCGACCAGCATCAGCACGATGAACCCGGCGAACTGGTCGAGCAGCATCTGCAGGAAGGTCTTGCCCGGCGCTTCGGTCAGTTGGTTGCGGCCGTGGATCTCCAAGCGGCGGGCCGCCTCCTCGCTGCTCAGCCCCGCCTCTGCCGGGGTGCCCATCTGACCCAGGGCTTCCGCCGCGTCGAGGGCGTGCCACGCCTGGGTCTGAGTCGGCTTACTGGAGGCCCCTAGGCTACCCGAAGTGGGGGGTTCCGCCTTCGTCATTATCACACTCCCGTTAGTCGATGGCAGGGTCCGTTCCTCGGATGAGAACGCGATCGGCCCGCCTGTACCGCTCGAATGCGGCGCCCGACCAGCACCGGCGCACACCCCACAGAAGATCGTTGGCAGGCTCGATATGGACCAGACCCGGCAGCCCGTGGAAGAAGCCGCTTTCCCTGGGGAGGCTGGGTTGAGGCGTTGGTCGGAGTGCCGGCTTCGACGGTCACGGCCATTGTCCAAGGCCGTGACCGTTCCGGGGTTCCGCGGAGATCACCGCCCTGGCCAGCGCCAGGAAAGCTCGGCCAGCAGGCTTCGCTGGCTGGCCGTTGCCAGGGTATCGAACAGCTCCGGGTCCAGGCCGGAGAGGCCTGAGCCGATCAGGTTCCGTCCGATCGCGGCCAGCTCCAGGCCTGGTCCGAGCTGCCAGCCCAGCCGCAGGTCGAGGGTCACGTGGCGGTCCTGCCACCCGTACGGTAGCCGGCCGGTGTACTCCAACACCGCGTCCAGCTCGACCCGGCGGCCCAGATCGATCGAGCTCTGCAGCAGAGCCCGGTGGCGGGGGTTGTCTCCCAGGTACTCCAGCATCCCCGGATCCTGGCTACCGGGATCGGTGTGCAGGTCCATGCGGAGGTAGGCGTACCCGCCCCGCGCCCGCCATCCCGGCACCGGCCGCACCTCGCCGGTGACCTCCCCTCCCCAGGTCCGGCCGCTGATCATGTTCCCGCCCGTGTAGACCACCACGAGTTGTCGCACCGAGGAGATCGTGTCCAGCCAGGTGGTCGCCGGCTCACCGCTGAGCAGGTCGTCGTACACGTTGTAGAATCCGGTGGCCTCCAGGTTGACCCGCGGCGACAGCCGCGCCCGGACGCCGGTCTCGTAAGCCACCAGCTCCTCGGCCCGTAGTCCGGCGTTGCCGCGGAAGCGGACCACCAGGAGATCGGCCGGATTGCCGCTCAGGGGCTGGAGATCGGCCAGGTGCTCTCCCTCGACCTCGGCCCGGGTCGGCAGCCGCACCGCCCGCGAGACCGCGCCCCAGACGGCCCAGCGCCGCTGCTGATCGCTCCAGAGGCAGCGCAGGGAGGGGAGGACCTCCATCCCGGTGAAGCTGTTGTGTTCGAGCTTGGCGCCCAGCACCAGCTTCGGACCGCGGTCGGCCAGGGCCATCTCGTGGTGCAGGAAGCCGCTGACCACCTGGGTGCGGCGGCTGGCCGGCGAGAAGGAGAACCGGTCGCTCGACTCCAGCTCGTCCCAGGTGCCGCGGGCCTCGAGCCCCGCGATCAGTCGGTCGCCGCTGCCCAGGATCAGACCGCGCTGCAGGTCCAGGCCGAGGGTGTGCCAGCGGCCCGGGGCCAGCATGTCCCGACGCCGGTACCCGTCGTACACGGCGGATAGACGCAGGTCTTCGCCGTCCTCCCAGCGTCGCGTCCAGCGGCCCAGCAGATGCCCGCCTCTGACCTCGGTGGAAAAGTCGTAGCTGACGGCATAGGGCGGGGACCAGCTCAGCCCGTCCTCCATGGTCTGATGAAACCGGCCGCCGAAGAGCTCGCCGTCCAGGGACCAGGCATCGGTGCCGCGCTCACCGTCGACCCGGGCCGCGGCGCGGGATAGGTGCCAGCCGTCGGCCGCCCGTTCCCCCAGGCTGGTCAGGGCGTCGCGGCGGATGGTCTTGCCGCTGACCCGGTACCACACCCCGGGGGCCAACCGCCCGCCGTAGCGGACCGCCACCGTCCCCCGTTCCTCGGGGCCAGCCGCCGTCGTGATCGACGCCCCCTGGGTCTGGCTGGCCGGGAGGGTGAGGATGTTGATGACCCCGTTCACCGCGTTGGCCCCCCACAGGGCACCGCCCGGACCGCGCACCGCCTCGATCCGGTCCACGTCGTCCAGGACCAGGTCCTGCGCCTCCCACCAGACCCCGGCGAAGAGGGGGGAGTAGATGGTGCGGCCGTCGATCAACACCAGCAGCTTGTTGGCGAAGCGGTTGTTGAAGCCGCGCATGGTGATGGCCATCTTGCTGGCGTCGATCGGCCGGGACTGCACCCCCGGTGCCAGGCGCAGGGCCTCGGGGAGCCGCGTGATCCCGGCCCGCCGGATCTGGTCGCCGGTGACCACGTCGATGGCCGCCGGGGTCTCGAACAGCGGCTGCTCCGAGCGTGTGGCCGTCACCACCTCGACGGCCATCAGCTCCTCCAGGCTGAGTCCGGTCAGATCCTCGGCCGGGGTCCGGGCGTTGACCGTGGCTGCCCCGATCCACGCCAGGATCCCCCAGGTCAATCTCAAACGACGCATCGTCACTTCCATTATCTGTCGGTCCCGACCCGAATCCGGCGACCGGACCACCGGTCGCCGGATGCCGTACCTTACCATAGATTGATTAAAAAGGCGACAGCGATCAACCTTTTCCCCGCTGTAAAGGATTTCCCGTATGAAACGGCGATCCCCGATCTTCCTGATCCACCTGGCCGCCATCCTCGGCCTGAGCCTTCCGGCCATCGGGGCCGAGCCCCTGGCCGGCGAGCCGCGTAGGGAAGCCGCACCGGCGCCGGTGGCGCCTGGTCAACGACCCACGGTGGCGGTGGTGCGTTCGGACTATGCGGCCCTGGCTGATCCGGTTCCGCCCGAGCAGCTCCTGACCCTATCCCAGATCGAGGATCTGGTCCGTCAGGCCTGCCTCCTCGGTGGCCTGCCGGCCGTGGTCGAGCGGGCGATCGCGGCCCGCGGGAGCGACTCGCTCTGGGTGGCGATCAAGCCGAACATCGTCGAGGTCAGGAGGTCGGGATCGGGCGACATCACCGACGTCCGCGTCGTGCGCGGGATCGTCCGGACGGTCCACGAGCTGGCGCCGGAGGCGCGGATCTCGGTCGCCGAGGGCGGTGCGTGGATCCCGCCCGAGCGCCAGGAGGTGCTGGCTCGCGTGCCCTTCGCCGAGGTCGGGGACGGATTCGCCGTGGCCGGGTACCGCGACCTGCTGACCGATCCGACCCTGGCCGGGATCGACCTCGA
This sequence comes from Candidatus Latescibacterota bacterium, assembly GCA_041661365.1. GTDB lineage: Bacteria > Latescibacterota > UBA2968 > UBA8231 > UBA8231 > CAITNQ01. Next base: position 10,677 of record JBAZUN010000060.1, on the reverse strand, counting down.
CCTGATCGACCTGAACTACGACGATCCCCGCGAGGTGCCGGTGCCGGGGAAGGGGTACAGCCAGGCCTCCTTCTTCATGCCGCGCACGGTGCGGGAGTGCGACCTGCTCATCGACGCGCCGGTGCTCAAGATCATCGGCGTGGTGCAGATGACCGTGGCGATGAAGAACTTCATCGGGATCGCGCCGGGGATGATCTACGGCTGGTCCAAGTCCGCAGGATATCCGCCCGACACCGGCCACGGCATCCCGCACCACAGCGCGATCCTCGGGGAGACCATCTCCGACCTGACCGCCCTGTCCGGGGTGGACTTCACCGTGGTCGACGCGGTCGTCGGCAAGGAGCGGGCCCGGATCGACGACGACGGGGGGAGGCCGGTGCGCCTGAACACCGTGGTGGCCGGGGCCGACATCGTCGCCGTCGACGCGGTCAGCGCCGGCCTGATGGGCTTGAACCCGGCCGACGTCGAGTACATCACCCTGGGCGAGCGGCGGGGACTGGGGGTGGGACGGCTGGAGGCCATCGAGGTGAAGGGCCAGCCCCTGGCATTGGTGGGACGACGGTTCGAGAAATACCCGGCGGACTGGGGTGAGGCCGGCGAGCGGGGGCACTACGGCCAGGGGAACCGGACCTGGCTGGTTCGCGGACCGATCCTCGCGAGCGAGTGGCGCGAGGGGGTGGTCAATCCCGGCGGCCCGCCTCCGGTGCCCGGCGAGGGCGGCTGGAGCGGCCCGGTCTACTTCCCGGACGACAAGATCGACCTGGAGCGGTATACCGATAGGCCGATCCAGGGGGTGGCCTTCGCGTACTGCGAATTCGTTGCCGGTGAATCGCGGGCCGCGGAGTTGTGGCTTGGCTCGGACGAGGGGTTGCGCGTCTGGCTGAACGGTGAGGCGGTGTACCGCTTCGAGGGCCGCCGGCGTCACCGGCTGCCGAATGATCGGGTGCCGGTCGCGGTCCGTGCCGGCCGCAATGCCTGCCTGGTGGAGATCCGCCAGCAGCGCGGACCCTGCGAGTTCAGCCTGAAGGTCTGCGAGCCGGAGACCGATCCGCGGTACGACGGCCGGACCCTGCCCGGCCTGCGCTACACCCTGCCTCCCGGAGGCCATGCCGCGGTGCACGAGGTGCCGGCGGCCATGCCTAAGGAGTCCCGGCACGGCGAATGGTTCGAGGAGATCTACGTCCAGCAGGATCCCACGGCCGCGGGCCGGGTGTCGCTGTCCGCCTTCCTGCCTGGCCAGGCCGAGACCGCCTGGATCGCCCTGAGCGAGCCGCTGGTCTGGGGCCGGGAGATGAGTCTGGAAGCCGAGGTCGACCACGGCCTGGTGACCGTGGGGACCACCAACCTGCGCGCCTTCCACCTGGTCGGTCAGGGCCCCCTCTCGGAGGTGGCCGAGGTGCGGTTGCAGGTGGACAGCAGCGCCGTGGTCACGGTCCACATGGAGGGAGGGAAGGCCATCGCCCTGACCGCGGTCGCCGATGAGACCGGACGGATTGCGCGCTGGACCGCTACCGCCAGGCCCATGGATGCATCGATCGAGGAGGTCATCGCCGAGCTGCCGGACTCCCTGTCGCACCTCCTCGCCGCGTCGGACCGGTACGACACGCCGCTGGGGAGCTGGTGCACCGACGCGATCCGCTGGGCCACCGGGGCGGAGATCGTCTTCCAGAACAACGGAGGGATCCGGACCAGCCTGGCCGCCGGTCCGTTGACGGCCGCGGCCCTCTTCGCCCTGAACTTCCCCGACGAGATCCATCTCCTGCGGATCACCGGCCGGGAGGTGCTGGCCATCCTGGAGCAGGGCCTGCGCGAGGGCCCCGAAGGACCGCTGCAGATCTCCGGCTTCCGGTACACCGCCGACCGTACCCGCCCTCCAGGCGCGCGCGTGGTCGATTCCACCCTGGAGCCGGACCGGACCTATACCGTGGCGGCCGAGGACTACATCTGCATGCGGGGGGCGGCCCGGTACTTCGGCCGCGAGATCGAGCACGCCCCGAGCGGGGTGCACGTGGTCGACGCCCACCTCAAGTACGCGCGGCATCAGGGCCGGGTCGTGGCGCCCGAGGCCGGGCGCATCCGGGAGGTGCGCTGAGGGAGAAAAGGCCGTACCGGCGTCGCTTGTTCACTCGCACTTGACCGGCGATATTCACAGGAAACCATCGTCGCTCGCGGGCCGCCCAGACCGCGACCGTCGACACGTGGCTGGCGTCCACGCCGGATCCTGACCGAGTACGCGCTCAGCATGCCGGCCTTCGGCAGGATCTACGGAGCGGGTGAAAGGGAACCGATGCAGGAAGTATTGTTCCTGATCGAGGAAGCGCCAGAGGGAGGATACCTGGCCCGGGCCGTGGGAGGGGAGTCGATCATCACCGAGGCCGAGGACCTGGAACACCTCCACGAGGCCATTCGCGATGCCGTGCGCTGTCACTTCGACGAGGCTCATGCTCCCCGCCTCATCCGCCTCCACTTCACCCGTGACGAGGTAATCGCGGCGTGAAGATCCCGCGGGACCTGACCGGCGCCGAACTCATCAAGCGTTCGGCCGAATGGGTTACGTGCCCACCGTCCCCCGCCACGACCCACTGCACGTCGGTACGCTTGCCGCCATCCTGGCCGAGGTTGCCCGTCACCAGGAGCTGTCGCGCGACGAGCTTGCCGCTCGTCTCTTTGGCCAGTAGACGCGCCCTACCGGGACGGCCCGTGGACCGATTAGGCTCAAGCCGCCGCGACAGATAGGCCGCTGGATCTGCAGGAAGTCACGCTTGCCACGGCTGCCGGGCCATGGGCCTCGAGGTCCGTGGCGTGTAAAGATCGGTCAGGGCAAGGGTCACCGGCCCCATCAGCCCGCTCAACAGACTCTCGGCCTCGAACCGGCGGGCGATCCGATCGTACTGCAGGGCGTCGGCTGGCCAAGCGTTTCCCAGCCGCGACTGCCAGACCGCGTAGACCTCTGGATCGGCTAGGGCGTTGGCCAGGGTGTTGGTGACGATGACCCGCAGGCGGTTGCGGCCTTGACGCAGCGTCACGTCGGCGGCAAAGGGGGACCAGTTCCGACGGCCGATCAGGTCGTCGTTCAGCTCGATGCGGCAGGCGTACCGGACCTCGCCGAGGTCGAGCCGGGCGGTGGTGGCGCGCGGCGCCTCGAACTCGACGAGGTACTCGACGTCGCCGCTGAAGTACCGGCCGAGGTACGATGACCAGTCGCCCAGGACGGCGGGAGTTGCCTCAGCCTCGGGCAGCTCGGTAATCTCGTAATCCCGCTCTCCCACCCAATGGCGACGCAGCGGCCGAAGGGTCCAGCCGTCAACGAGGGGGATCACCGTTCCCGAGGGGATGAACTCCGGCCTCGACTCGGTGGCCTTCACGCCGAAGAGGATGACGGCCGATCCCCAGGGAGCGAAGTCGTACTCGACGGTCGTACCCGGTCGCGACGATCCTGCCGCGTCACCCGCACCCGACGAGAGTGCCGGTCCCGCGGGCGTCCCCTGATGGCTCTGACTGCTGACGGGTAGTTGGTGCAGTCGGCCGGTCAGCGGGTCGCAGAGCACGGGGGTGCCTACTTCCGGAAAGGTCAACCGCGCACGAATCGGGGCGTCCACCTCGTTGGTGATGAAGTAGAGTGTCTGCTCACCCCAACTCCGCTTGCAGGCTCGCAGGTCCGGGCAGGCGGGTGAAACCCTCACGACCGGATCGATCGTCGATGGTACCTCTTCCGCGGCGATGATCCGGCCACCGGAGCCGGCGAATCGCTCCAGCTCTTTCCGAGCCTCGGGACTCATCCACCGGCCGGTGGGCACGATGATCGCGTCGTAGGCCATCGGCCCGACGCGGAGCTTACCAGCCTCGACGGTCGCCTCGGCCAGGAGATCGTCGTCGACGTAGTCGAAGTCCCGCTGGGAGCGGAGCAGCTCGTCGGCCACCTGGTCGTGCCGGGCGATGGCCTGCTCGCGGAAGGCGCCCCCGGCCCAGATCCCGGGGATGTCGAAGTACACGGCGGTCGTGCAGACCGGCGCGCCACGGGTGAGCAGGTAGGCCAACCGCGCGGTGTACTCGTGGTACAGGTCCATGTATTTCCACAGAGGGTCGACCGGTCCGAAGTGGGGCCGCTCCCCGGCCATGAAGTGGTCGCGGGTCGAATAGGGGAAGCACGCCATGACCATGAGGGTGGCGCCGCGGACGAACTGCTGATCGGTGACCCACTTGAGCTGAGCCGGGGTGACCCCGTTCCCGTACACGGCAAAGGACTCGGTGAGGACCAGGGGCTGGCCCTGCTGCCGGGCCACGCTGGAGGCGTACTTCGGGAACTGATGGCTGCGGAGACCGGGGAAGAGCTGACGCCAGATGACGTCGACGCCCGCCAGGTCCAGCCCGCGCAGGGCGCGCAGGATGTGCCCGAACCCGTGGTCGGCGCTGCCGCCGGGCTCATCCTCGCCGCCGAAGTGGCCCGCGGAGAGGAGGCCGTTGGCGTGGCACCAGTCGCGAAGCGGCACCAGGTACCGCTCGACGAACAACCGCGACCAGACGTCGTAGTGATCCACACGGGCCTGGGTGATCGTCCGGTCTTCCCCCTCCGCCGGAGGCTTCAGCAGATCGGCCAGGAAGGGTCGGAGGTCGTACCCCTTGCGCTGCCGGAACAGTTCCGCCAGATCGTCGGTCCAGGTGAGCTGCCCGGGCCGGGAGGGAAAGGCCATCGGCTCGTCGGTGAAGGCGAAGCGGACGGTATTGCCGAAATCCTCCTCGATGTACGGCTTGTGGGCCTCGTGGGTGATCGCAATGAAGGTGCCGGTGGCGTCCGCGTTCAGGAGGTCGGGGTAGGGCACTGAGCCGTAGGAGATCCCCTTGAGCGCCGGTCCCTGTTCGGAGTCGGCCATGACCTTGGCCGCAAAGGCGGCGGGGTTCCGCGCGCAGACGCGGCCGCAGGCCCCGCCCGAGGGCCAGCCGCCCTCGTCGTAGAGCCAGTAGCTCATGCCCAGCCGCCGGCACTCGGCGACCAGCTTGCCGATCAGCTCGAGGTACGACCTCGTCAGATAGGGTCGATCGAGCCGGGTCGCCAGGGATCCGGGCCGGAACTCCGGCGGCTCGGGGAGCACGCAAACCGAGCGGGCGTCGTGCGCCCGCATCTCCCGGAGCTGGTCGAGCATCCGCTGCTCGTCGACCTGGTCGTTGAGGATCCAGAAGTACCCAGGCCAAAGAAAGGCAGGCGGATTGATGAGGTCGTTCAGATCCAGTTCGTTCATTGGCTGCATTCTCTGTCGCTCCGCTATCTGCCCGAAGTTCCTTCCACCGCCACGCGCGCCAGGACGTGCACGTGGGTTGCATCGCGCCATCGGGCCACCACGCGGAAGCCGCGCACGAGGGTGTCTACCTTGATGGTCTCGACCCCCACGAGGGATCGGTCCAGGGCCTTGCCCAGGCTGGTGACCGTTGATTTCACCGCGAAGCCAAGGTCGAGCAGGGCCCGGTACTCCGCCTGGGGCCAAGCCTCCGACTCTTCGGCATAAGCGACCGGTGCGGAACCGACCGCATAGAGGATGCCTGGCTCCTGGGGCGGGTGCTTGATCCAGTGAGGGGCCGTCGGCGGCAGCAGGATCGGCCCTCCGAGTGCCGGCGTCGGTCCCGGCGACGGCGCGGCAACGACCCACACCTGATCCCCGACCCACTGGGTGTCCAGGACGCAGGTCCGCGGCGTGATCTCGGGCACCTCCAGGAGCCGGATACTCTCGCCGCAGAATACCAGGTATCCCGAGGGCATGCGCTCCACGAGGCGCTCCCCCATAACGCGAACCTGCAGCGTCCATGACAAGGACCGACAGGCCATGGTCACCGCCCGGGCGCTCGCTTCATCTCGGGAGAACGGCGACACCGCGCTATACCCTACCCCGTAGACCCCATCGCTTCCCTGGCAGAACAAGGCGGGGTAGCGGTATTCCGGCGTGGCCGCGAAAGGTGCCTGAGGGTGTCCTGGACCGCGAGGCCGTGGACCGGTGCAGCCGATCATCAGGACTGCCAGCCAGGTCAGCCCGGTGGCAGCGATGGTCATGGGACAATGGCTTGTCCGACTGCTCATGCGTCTGCTGCTCCTGACTCTGGTCCATACCGGTAGGGTACGAGGTCGTGGCACATCCCCACGCGTGTGGGGACAGGGAACGTCCCGTGAACTCCATCGTTTCCCTCGTCGGTACATCCCCACGCGTGTGGGGACAGGGCTCAGGTTTGCAGGGTATCCCACGGTCTATCCGGTACATCCCCACGCGTGTGGGGACAGGAGGGACCGCGTCAGGGTCGTTTTCCCGGTTCCCGGTACATCCCCACGCGTGTGGGGACAGGGATCGACCGGAACGCCGCTCCCTGCACCCGATCGGTACATCCCCACGCGTGTGGGGACAGGTGGTTGATCCTGAGCCGGAGATCGTCCAGATCCGGTACATCCCCACGCGTGTGGGGACAGGAAGAAACAGGGATACCTATTCCTATGGCGTTGCGGTACATCCCCACGCGTGTGGGGACAGGTGATCGGACGGTAGCCGGGCATGTCAACCGACCGGTACATCCCCACGCGTGTGGGGACAGGCGGGCGCCGGGCTCGCTGAACGGCCGGAACACCGGTACATCCCCACGCGTGTGGGGACAGGTCCTCCACCAAGCAGGATTTCGCCGGCGAGCGCGGTACATCCCCACGCGTGTGGGGACAGGGGGCTGGGCCGCGACAAATTTATTGACGGCTCCGGTACATCCCCACGCGTGTGGGGACAGGTCGCGGCAGTCGCTACTGCCATCGTTGAACGCCGGTACATCCCCACGCGTGTGGGGACAGGGTTGTATCGGTCCCTATTTCGTTTCCGCTGTCCGGTACATCCCCACGCGTGTGGGGACAGGAATGACGTCGATGGTCGGCGTTCCCGAAAAAGCGGTACATCCCCACGCGTGTGGGGACAGGGCATACGATCCATCAGGTTCATCGCTTCCCTCCGGTACATCCCCACGCGTGTGGGGACAGGTAGGCCCTGCTCGATCTGCTCGATGGTTTCGCCGGTACATCCCCACGCGTGTGGGGACAGGGCGATCACCAGGGTGTTGCTCTCGAGCTCCTGCGGTACATCCCCACGCGTGTGGGGACAGGTTCTACGTCGGGGCGCCGATCAAGCCGTTCATCGGTACATCCCCACGCGTGTGGGGACAGGCCGATCAGCGCCGCGGCGACCAGCGCCATGATCGGTACATCCCCACGCGTGTGGGGACAGGTCGATCGCTGACGATAGCTGGCTGGGAGGGATCGGTACATCCCCACGCGTGTGGGGACAGGGGGGCCGCGGCCATCGTCGGCGGCACTGCTATCGGTACATCCCCACGCGTGTGGGGACAGGATCCGTGGCGCGCTGGAGGAGTGCACCAAGTACGGTACATCCCCACGCGTGTGGGGACAGGCTGTCGAGGTACTGCCTGGGGGAGCCCGGGACCGGTACATCCCCACGCGTGTGGGGACAGGCGCTTGTAGGTGTAGTATGCCATTGCCTACTCCGGTACATCCCCACGCGTGTGGGGACAGGTCAAGGAACCCTCCGGGGTAAGCGCCATAGTACGGTACATCCCCACGCGTGTGGGGACAGGCAGTTGCCGGTGAGCCCAATCGACCCACTGTTCGGTACATCCCCACGCGTGTGGGGACAGGCGATCCACCACTGGACTGACCAGTCTGATTTACGGTACATCCCCACGCGTGTGGGGACAGGTCAGCCAGTCATGGGTGCTCTGACTGATGTGTCGGTACATCCCCACGCGTGTGGGGACAGGTCCCAGCCCTTCTTGTTGCCGGGCAATTCGACCGGTACATCCCCACGCGTGTGGGGACAGGGACATGGATGTGCTCATTTCCCCCGCCGCGGTCGGTACATCCCCACGCGTGTGGGGACAGGAGCGCCGAACTAGAGATCGGATTCCCGCTGCCCGGTACATCCCCACGCGTGTGGGGACAGGATGATGTCCCCGGCCTGCCGGGACAGGCTCACCGGTACATCCCCACGCGTGTGGGGACAGGACCACCGCTGCGTCCCCCGTAGGGTCGCCGTCCGGTACATCCCCACGCGTGTGGGGACAGGGCCCCCAGCCAGGAGACCGCCCGCAGGTACTTCGGTACATCCCCACGCGTGTGGGGACAGGTGACGGAGCTGGGCCCAGAGCATGCCGTCCCGCGGTACATCCCCACGCGTGTGGGGACAGGCCAGCCCAGCAGGCCCAGCGGCCGTTCCTGTTCGGTACATCCCCACGCGTGTGGGGACAGGACCAAGGGATACAACCCCTACCAGACCGACGCCGGTACATCCCCACGCGTGTGGGGACAGGCGGGCGGATGCTCCACTGCCTCACCCTCACCCCGGTACATCCCCACGCGTGTGGGGACAGGAGCGGATGCCTCCCTGGGGTGGGTGGTGTTCCCGGTACATCCCCACGCGTGTGGGGACAGGCAGACGCAGAGCGACCAGGATAGTATCCTGCACGGTACATCCCCACGCGTGTGGGGACAGGGCCGGTCCTCGATCCACGACCTGTTCGACGACCGGTACATCCCCACGCGTGTGGGGACAGGCAGAAACAGAATCTCATGACCTTGGTGGTGGCCGGTACATCCCCACGCGTGTGGGGACAGGCGGCAGGCGATCACGGTCTCCAAGCGGTCCGGCGGTACATCCCCACGCGTGTGGGGACAGGTACGCCGTAATTCCGCAGAAAGCAAGCGGAATCGGTACATCCCCACGCGTGTGGGGACAGGAGCCTGACGACCACGGAAGCTCGCGCACAGATCGGTACATCCCCACGCGTGTGGGGACAGGCCCAACACCGTGCCAAGGTCGAAAAACTGGATCGGTACATCCCCACGCGTGTGGGGACAGGGACTCTTCCCGCCAGTTGCGGGTGCTGATGTCCGGTACATCCCCACGCGTGTGGGGACAGGTTGGGTAGCGCCCGACCGTGGGTCTCCTCCAGCGGTACATCCCCACGCGTGTGGGGACAGGAGCGTAAGCGATAGAGGAGATTCCACCGGGCACGGTACATCCCCACGCGTGTGGGGACAGGAGAATCTCGACAAACGGAAGAGCGAGGAGGTGCGGTACATCCCCACGCGTGTGGGGACAGGGCACCGGGTGATGGAGGTGTATCGACGAAAGCCGGTACATCCCCACGCGTGTGGGGACAGGGAGGACAGACCTCCCAGCCGCTCAACTAGCAGCGGTACATCCCCACGCGTGTGGGGACAGGCCCGAGATCGCCTGGACTGAGGCCGGGGTGCCCGGTACATCCCCACGCGTGTGGGGACAGGGCCACCACGGCAGTAATCTGGGGAGGGAATCACGGTACATCCCCACGCGTGTGGGGACAGGTTGGCCAGTGCCAATCGGCGAGACGTGAGAGCCGGTACATCCCCACGCGTGTGGGGACAGGGCCCCACGGCGCCGCTAACGGCGTCCCACGACCGGTACATCCCCACGCGTGTGGGGACAGGAGTATCAGACGACCTTGTCGGCCGGCGGAGGACGGTACATCCCCACGCGTGTGGGGACAGGGCCGTCCGCCGCAGGGACTTCCGCGGCCGCGACGGTACATCCCCACGCGTGTGGGGACAGGCACTTCATCTCGATCCGGCCGGCGGCCGCCATCGGTACATCCCCACGCGTGTGGGGACAGGGCCGACTCGTCCATCGAGCTCAGCGAGTTGACCGGTACATCCCCACGCGTGTGGGGACAGGAGCGCCAGGACGATCGGTCGGGACTGGCCGACCGGTACATCCCCACGCGTGTGGGGACAGGTTCGATCCCTACAGCCTCGGCAAGCGGTTCTACGGTACATCCCCACGCGTGTGGGGACAGGGAGACCGTGATCGCCTGCCGCCAGCCGTTCACCGGTACATCCCCACGCGTGTGGGGACAGGGGCGCTTGAGTGCGATCCTGGGGCGCTTCTCACGGTACATCCCCACGCGTGTGGGGACAGGGATCGAGATACGGAGGATCGACGGCTCGGTGGCGGTACATCCCCACGCGTGTGGGGACAGGCGAAGGTGATCGTGAGGGCGGACATGTCAGACCGGTACATCCCCACGCGTGTGGGGACAGGTCCATCGCGGACTGCCCGTCGCCCAGCGCCGACGGTACATCCCCACGCGTGTGGGGACAGGCCGTTGACCATGCCCAGGACCGTCCCCGGTCCCGGTACATCCCCACGCGTGTGGGGACAGGGGCCAGGCGTACAGGGATTGTCAAAGGGCGGACGGTACATCCCCACGCGTGTGGGGACAGGTGCGCGTCCAGGCGGTTCGTTAACTGCGTGACCGGTACATCCCCACGCGTGTGGGGACAGGGGAGGCCGAGTGAACTGGCTCGCGGTCGCCTACGGTACATCCCCACGCGTGTGGGGACAGGTGTGCGCAGTAGTGCTCGGGGTGGCGCTCAGTCGGTACATCCCCACGCGTGTGGGGACAGGCGGCACCGAAAGCTCGATGACCTGCCCTTGATCGGTACATCCCCACGCGTGTGGGGACAGGTTCTGCGCGGTCGGTGAGTTCGGGTCGGTCTCCGGTACATCCCCACGCGTGTGGGGACAGGTTCGTATCCTCCTGGTATGTGACGTTCAGATACGGTACATCCCCACGCGTGTGGGGACAGGCATCCTCCGTATCTCGATC
>JBAZUN010000059.1:0-20000 GCA_041661365.1 Candidatus Latescibacterota bacterium | reverse complement strand
CCTGGCGGCCCGGTTGGGCGATCAGGGACCAGATCTGTGGGGGCTGGCCCTCCTCCCGGAGCAGGGCCGGATCCCCCGTAGCGAGGAATACCTCCAGCGGGATGCCCTGGGGCTGGAGTTCCTGACCGAGTCCTTCGTCGCGCGGTACCGCCTCGCCGGCGGTGAACTCACCGCCTTTATCTCGCGCCAGGCCACGGCCGAGGCCGCTGCCGGGGTGCTGGCCTCGTACCAGGCCTACCTGCGCGACTACGGTTCAGGGATATCGACGCGGAAGATCGGCCGAACCGCAGCCACGCTGGGCGACCTGTCGGGCTCGTACGACCTGGTATTCCAGTCCGGGGAGTTCGTGGCCGGGGTCAGCATGGCACCGGATCCGGCCACGGCCGAAAGCCTCGCGGTAGACCTGGTGCAGTCCCTGGCAAGCCGGTGAGCCCCATGCAGCGACGGGAATTCCTCCAGCGCGTCGGCAAGACCAGCCTGGCAGCCGCGGCCGTGACCGCCACCGCGGTCTGGCTCCGAGACCAGCGCAGCGCGGCCGAATTCTTCCGGGAGCAGGAGCATGCCAGCACCTTGACGCTCCCGTCCTACCGGGTGGAGCGACCAGCGGGCTGCACCGAGCTGGTCATCGCCCGGGGCCAGGACCCCGAGCAGCTAGTCATCGCGGCCCTCGACGCCCTCGGTGGCATCAGGTCCTTTGTCGGCCGCAACGACGTGGTGCTCATCAAGCCGAACGCGGCCTTTGACCGCCCTCCGGCCTTCGGCGCCACCACCCGCCCCGAGGTTCTGCACTGCCTGGCCAGGCTCTGCCGCGAGGCCGGGGCCCGGCGGGTGATCGTGACCGACAACCCGATCAACCAGCCGGCCGGCTGCTTTGCCAAGTCCGGGCTGGAGCTGGCCGCGACCCAGGCCGGAGCCGAGCTGTTCCTCCCCCGTCCCAGTGCCTTTGCCCAGGTCCAGGTAAACGGCGAGGTCCTGCAGACCTGGCCGATCCTCTATGCCCCGCTGCAAGAGGCCACCCGCGTCATCGGCCTGGCCCCCTGCAAGGACCACAACCTGTGCGGCGCCTCGCTGACCATGAAGAACTGGTACGGGTTATTGGGCGGCCGGCGGAACCAGTTCCACCAGCAGATCCACCAGGTGGTGGCCGACTTCGCCGCCATGATCCGTCCCACCCTGGTGCTCCTGGATGCTACCCGCGTGCTCCGGCGCAACGGCCCGACCGGCGGCAGCCTGGGCGACGTGGCGGTCGGCGACACGCTCGTCGCCGGCACGGACATGGTCGCGGTAGACGCGGTGGGCTGCGAGCTGCTCGATCGCCAGCTCGAGGCCGTGGCCTATCTAGGCCGGGCCGAGGCCCGCGGCCTGGGCAGTACCCGGTGGCGCGAGCTGCGCTGGCAGGAGGTCCAGGTTGGTTGAGCAGAGCGGCTCCCGCCGCCAGGACCAGCCCGGCCAGGGGTGGCGCCAGCGGAACGGCATCGGGCGGCCAGCCCACCCGGTAATACCCGTCGCTTCGCTCCGCGGAAGGTCGGCTCGCCCGTGATCCGCCTCACCCGCACCCGCGTGGTCTCCCAGGCGTTCTTCCTCGCCCTGGCCCTGTTTCTGGCCTTCGTGACCCAGTTCGGCTACCTCGGCGGGTATCCGGTCTCCCTGTTCCTCGAGGTGGATCCGCTGGTGGCGGTGGCCACGGCCCTGGCCACCCATTCGCTCTACCGCGGGCTGATCTGGTCCCTGGTCCTGCTCCTGCCGACCCTCTTCCTCGGCCGCTTCTTCTGCGGTTGGATCTGCCCCTTCGGCACGGTCCATCAGTTCACCGGCTGGCTGTTCAACCGCCGCACCCTGCCCGAACAGGTGGAGAGCAACCGGTACCGGCCACTCTTCCGCCTGAAATACTACCTCCTCGCCTTCGTCCTGGTCGCCGCCCTGCTGGGGTCGGTGCAGATCGGTCTCCTCGACCCGCTGTGCACCTTCTTCCGCGCCTGCACCGTGGCCGCGCTCCCGGCCCTGGACATGCCCACCGGCTGGCTCTACCTGCGGCTACCGGCGCACCAGGAGGCCTGGCTGGTCGGCCTACTGACCGTGGGGCTGGTTGCCGCCAGTGTTAAGGTGCCCCGGTTCTTTTGCCGCGCCCTCTGCCCGCTGGGCGCCGGCCTGGGCGTTCTTTCCCGCTTCGGTCTGTGGCGGATCGACCGCGACCCGAACCGCTGCCTGAACTGCGACCAGTGCCTGCAGCGCTGCGAGGGGGCTTCGGACCCGCAGACCTTCCTGCGCCGCTCCGAGTGCTTCGTCTGCCTGAACTGCCTGGACGACTGCCCGCACCAGGCCCTGGCCTTCCGCTTCCTCCCCGCGGCCACCGGGGAGGTGACCGGCCCGGACCTGGACCGCCGCCAGGTGGTCTTCGCCGGGGTCCTCGGCCTCCTTTCCTTCGCCTTCTCGCGCCGGAGCGGCGACCTCGACCGGACCTGGGCCAAGGAGGCGATCCGGCCGCCGGGATCGGTGGCCGAGCCGGCCTTCCTCGAGCGGTGCCTCAAGTGCGAACAGTGCGTGCGGGTCTGCCCGACCAACGTGCTGCAGCCGGCCCTGCTGGAGACCGGGATCGAGGGCCTGTGGACGCCGGTGCTGAAGATGCGGGTGGGGTACTGCGAGCTGAACTGCACCCTGTGCGGCCAGGTCTGCCCCACCGGCGCCATCCAGCGGCTTCCCCTGGCGCAGAAGCTCGGGGCCGGGGAGTTCGCCCAGGCCGGGCCGGTGCGGATCGGCACCGCCTTCTACGACCAGGGCCGCTGCCTGCCCTGGGCCATGGACATCCCGTGCGTGGTCTGCGAGGAGGTCTGTCCCACCTCGCCCAAGGCGATCTTCACCCGCGAGGTCGAACTGGTGAACCGGTGGGGGAAGCCGGTGCGCCTGCGGCGTCCGTACGTCGATCCCGAGCGGTGCATCGGCTGCGGCATCTGCGAGCACGAGTGCCCGGTCAAGGACCTGGCGGCGATCCGCGTCACCGCGGCCGGGGAAAGCCGCTCGCCGGAGCATTCATTGCTACTGAGACGCTCGGGCTGATCCATCGTCGACCTGTCCCGGACCGCCCGCGGCCTTCAGATCCGGCGGTTCACCTCCCCGAGCCTTCCTTACTGCCGAGAGGAACGCCATGAGCAAGACCGGCCCTGAGCCCTTCTACAGCCTCTCCCGGTCTGCCGGGGATCTGATCTTCCTGTCGGCCTTCGGCCCGGTCAACTCCCGGATGGAGGTGGTGGGCACCACCATCGAGGAGCAGACCGCGGCCTGCATGCAGGCCATGGGCGCGGCACTGGGCCAGGAAGGCGCCTCGTACGCGGACCTGGTCTGCGTGGACGTCTTCCTCAAGGACCTGGCCGACCGCGACGGCTTCAACGCGGTCTACGCCGGCTTCTTCCCCGACCGCGGCCGCATGCCGGCCCGCCGGCTCTACGGCGCCGGGGATCTCTTCAAGGGGATCCTGGTCGAGGTCACCGGGATCGCCTGCCGGTCCAAGACCTAACAGCCCGTTGAAGAAGTCGCTTTGCCCGGCGAGGCCGAGGAATGGCGGTCGCTGGCAAGGCGCGCGAGGAGAGCCGCATCGAGGGGAGATGCGGTGCCCGAGCGGAACGAAGTCAGCGGCTGCCAGGACCGGCCGCAGCCCGAATGGACTTCTTCAACGGGCTGCTAAGCCTTATCGCTCCGGGCCCGGGCCCTCCACGGCCCGGGCAAGGTGGTCCAGGCGCCGGCGCAGCGCCTCGAGGGCCCGCCGGGTCTCGGGCTCGAGCTTGACGCAGTGCCCGCAGTGCTGCCGGGTGGCCGCTGACCCACGTTCTGGATAGGCATACGCCTCGCCGCACACCCGGCAGCGCCGGCCTCCGTCCGCGTTCCCGGGCATCTTCAGGCCGGCGTCAGGGCCTGGTCACCCACGGCCGCGATCCACTGCCGGGTCCACTCCACGGCCTCCAGCTCCAGGTCACCGATGCAACTGGCCAGGAAGATCATCCCCTGGATCCGGCCCTGCCGCAGCCAACGCAGTCCCAACTCGCACTGGCGCTCCATCTGTGCCAGCGGCATCGGGGCCTTCTGGCCGTAGTCCCACAGGTAGCATCCCAGCACCAGACTGCCCGGCGGGACCAGGGCCTCGGCGCGATCGAGGTTGGCCTCCAGGTTGACCAGGTTCCGCGACTCCCAGGTCCACAGGGTCACCCGGTCGCACAGGGCCAGGTGATCCCGCACCGGCAGCTCGAGCTGGTAGTCGTAGAGCACGACCCAGAGCCCCAGCCGGTCCAGGCGCGATCGCAGGTTCCGCAGCTCCTCGCACGAGAGGACCCCGACCCCGGTGTCCCCGGACGGCGCGCGGAAGAAGTCGTCCATCATCACCCCGGTCAGGTTGGGCATTCGCTTGGCCAGGGTCAGCACCTCCTCGCGCTCCGCCTCGCCGGTCTGGCCCCCGGCGCCGACCACGGACCAGACCAACTGCCGCAGCGGCCGGAAGGGGATCGCGTACCGAGCGAACGGCGGGGCTGGCCGGCCGTCGTACCGCACCATGATGAGGTTGGGGATCCCCAGGTAGAAGGCCCCCTCGGCCGGGGTCATCCTCGACGGCGTCGGCAGGTTGTACCCGGAATCATGACTGCCGGCCTCGTGCCCCCACAGCCAGAACCGGTCCCGGATCGTCTCCCCTCTGGTAGTAGCGGACATCTGTTTCCCCCTTCTCAATCAGCGTTTCGCGGTGGTCCCGAACGATCCTAGATCAAATCGCTCAGAGACCCGGCTCGACCACGCAGGTATCCTGTTCGAGATCGATGGTCACCCGGGTGCCGTCGGCAAAGGTGGTCTCCTGACGACGGTAGGTGGAATCGAGAAAGCGGTGACCGGTCAGCTCCAGCAGGCCAACCCGGCGGTGCAGCTCGGCCAGACGACGCACCTGTTCGAGCGGCGCTGAATCGGGCTCGAGCGACAGGTACGGCAGGCCCGCGTTGGCCATCCCGTGGAGGAACCCCAGATCCTTCTCCGGGATCCCCCACTCGCCGCGGCCCAGGGACCACGGCACCAGCAGGGCATCGTGGTAGACCAGAGAGAACAGCGGGACCGGAATCCCCATGGCCGGCCCGCTGCCGGGGTTCGGGTTCAGCGGGTACGGTCCGTGGTGGACCAGGTCGAGGTGCGGGATGGCCCAGTCCGCCGGTTCCTCGGAGCTGACCACCCCACCCAGCGAGCGGATCACCGCGAAGCATTCGCCGCGGTACTGCAGGCACTGGCCGCGGGTCATCAGGTGTTCAGGGTGGTAGCACTCGTCGGGCGGGACCACGGCAAAGACGTCGAGGTACGCCCCGCGGATGGCGATCCCGCGGCGGGCCAGGGCCTGGTGGTTCCGCCGCACGAACCCCGGCGCCAGGCGGGCGCAGAGGATCGACTGGTCACCGCCGTACCAGGTGTTGCCGAACGGCCGCTCGCCGTTGGCCTCCAGCACGGTGTGCCGCGGGTCGTAGGACGGCGCGTCGTGGTAGTAGTCCCGGTACTGGTCGTGCAGGGCCAGGACGTACCCCAGCTCATCGCAGGTCGCGGCGAGTTGGCGCAGCCCCTCCCAGCCACCGGCCTCGGGGGAGGGCGGCAGCGGGTCCGGGTGCAGGTTGTCGTACCCGCGGGACCCCCAGCCGTCGAGGTGGACGTAGGCCTGCTCCACCCCCAGCGCGCGCAGGCGGCGGAGTTGCTCGGTACGGGCGGCAAAGGAGACGAGCTGGTGGTTCCGCTCCGGGTGTTCCCGGTCGTAGTAGCTGGACTGGGGCTGGATGTGGTAGAGGATCCCGGTGTGGACCACCGGTGAGCCCAGCAGCCGTCCTACCAGCGGATTCCTGGCCACCTTCTCCCGCAGGGAGACGAAGTGGCCGGTCTCCTGCACGTAGCGGCGGTACCGCTTGGCCAGGTCGACGTAGTTGCCCTGGTCGAAGAAGCAGAGCCGGAGCTGCCGGGGCTCGGCAAAGCGATTCAGGGAATGGACAAAGCGCGGCCCGACCCGCGTCGGTCCCCCTTCCGGATGGGCGAAGTGGCACCCGGCGTCGTTCGGGGTTTCGAGGAGCACCAGCAGGGCCGCCGGTCCCTGCTGGTGTCCCCACCAGGGCATGTACAGCCCGCGACCGTAGCTCAGGGTGTCGTAAAGCCAGACCCGGCTCGGCCAGGTCGCGGGGAGGAGCATCCCCTGCATGAAGGGGACGACGGTCGCGTCAAAGGACTCCGGCGCCAGGGGCGCGGGCCAGCGCACCTCCTGCACGGCCGCGTTGCCCGAGACCACCAGCCGCACCACCAGCTCCTCGTCAGCCCCCTCCAGGGCCACGAAGAAGCGGATCTTCAACTCGAGCGGCGCGCCCTGGGCCGAATACTGGTCCAGCTCCACCGCGATCCCGGACTGATACCCGGTGGTGTAGGGCGCGGCGGACCGGTGGCCGGCCCCGGCCAGGGACAGAGCCGTGGTCGCCGGCGCCAGCACGGTCAGGTCACCGGTGGTCGAGGGCTCGGTCTGCCAGGTGACCTGGCCCGAACGGACCGTCAACCTCAAGGTCTCGAGCTCGACCTCGACCGTGCGCTGCCGGCCGGCCAGGATCCAGGTCGAGCCCTCGGCCCGCACCTCAACCGCGGGACCGGTGCCCGGGTCACCCTCCTCCTGGCCGGCCCAGACCGCGGCCACCAAGGCCACCAGGGAGATCCCCACCAGCAGCTCCTGCCATCCCAGGACCGGCAGTCCCCATGCCATCGTCTCGACTCCTCTCCGCGTGGCGGTCGCCGATAGTCGTCTTGGTCGAATCAGGTGCGCTGGTTCAGGCACTCCTCGTACGCGGCAAACCGCTCGCCTTCCCACTCCGCGGGGTCGACCAGCTTGAGCCAGAGGGCGCGGTCCTTGCGGTCGCCGCTGAGCACCCGCCGACTCCCCAGGTTGGTCGGGTCCGGGCCGTTCCAGACCACCTCGCCGTCCTGCAGGTAGATGTACTGGCCGGCGTACCGGTCAACCAGCTCGGCGCGATGATCCCGGTAGTAAAGCCCCTGCTCGCAGGCGGTGTATCGCCAGCTCGCCACGGTGGCGGGCGGATCGAGCTCCTCGGCGTCGAACTCGGCCAGGGGCGCGGTCACCTCAGCGGCGAAGTCGATCTCGCGCAGCTTCACCGTGCCGTACCCCCGCTGGGCCGCGATCAGCAGGTGGTTGCGGTCGCGCCGGAAGGGCGGGGTCGGCCAGTCAGCCTCAGGATCGTGCCCCATCAGGTGCGCCGTGCAGGCGTCGGTGGCGATCGGGTGATCCCCGGCGATCAGCGCGTCGGCGATCCGGCCTTGGCCCCGCCATTCGCGGCCCCACTGGCCGACCAGACCGTCGACGATGTTCAGGCACGGCCGGACGATCATGGCCAGGTCGGCCAGGACGTAGGGGAGCCGGATGAGGTGATGGAAATAGGACCTGGTCTTCCCCTCGGGCGGGATCATCGGCGGCAGCCCGAACAGGTTCTTGGTGCAGAGGGTGACCCCGGCGAAGAGGTGGCTCTTCAGCTTGGCGATCGAGACCGCCGCGTCGGCGTCGGCCAGGGTGGCGTTGAGCAGGTACCGGTCGAAGATCCCGCCGCCGCCCGGCACCGCGAAGGTGGCCAGCGGCGCCAGGCTGGAGTCGACGAACTCCACCCCGAACTCGTCGAGCAGGTACTGGTAGTTGAACCCGGAGGAAGCGAGGTAGCCCTTGCCATAGGGGTTGGTGTCCGTGGCCACCAGACGGGCACTGGTGCGCTCCCGCAGCAGGCGCAGGACCGCGCGGGCCACGGCGTCGTCGACCAGCTCCCGCCGCCGGCCGGCGAAGTACTCGACGGTGGACTCCATCATGTTGAACTTGAGCACCACCTTGCGGGCGCGGGCCAGCCGCTCCCAGGAGCGGGTCAGGGGTTCGGTCGCCCGCACCAGGGCGCGGTAGACCTGCTCGTCGGTGGCCCGGTGATCGCAGCGCACGGCCCTAACCTGATACGCGGGCTCTGTCATCGGTTCCCTCTCGCGGTCCCTAGACGGCCGTTTGCCTCGGCCGCGGCCCGCAGTGACTGCCGTAATGGGCAGGCAAAGGTAACGGGATGCGCGGCTCGGGCAAGCCCCGGTCCGGGGGGGGCTAGGCATCCCACCTCAGTCGGACCCGCGGGTGATCTGCCAGCTCCGGTGCGGGGTGGAGCGGCGGGCGAAGTCCGGCGGCACGGTCTGCCGGGTGATCTCGACCCAGCGCAGCCCTTCGAGGCGGGTAAACTCCGGGACAAAGCGCTGGTGGTTGGTCGAGAAGACCAGGATGCCGTCCGGTTCGAGCAGGGCCACGGCGCGTTGGATGAGCTCGACGTGGTCCCGCTGCAGATCGAGATCCCCGGTCATCCGCTTGGAATTGGAGAAGGTGGGCGGGTCGAGGAAGACCAGCCCGTACCGCTCGCTCCGGGGGGCGGCCAGCCAGGCGCGGCAGTCGGCCTGCACGAGCTGGTGTTGCGGCCCGGCCAGGCCATTGACCTCGAGGTTGCGCCGGGTCCAGTCCAGGTAGGTGCGCGACAGGTCGACCGTGGTCGTGCACGGTGCCCCCCCGGCCGCCGCGTACACGGTGGCCGCACCGGTATAGGCGAAGAGGTTGAGAAAAGCCCGACCGCTGGCCAGGGAGCGGAGCAGGGCGCGGGTCTGGCGGTGGTCGAGGAAGAGCCCGGTATCGAGGTAATCGGTGAGGTTGACCAGGAAGGTCAGGCCGCCCTCCTGCACCGGGTGGAGCTTTCCGGCGTTGGCCTGCTTCTCGTACTGGGCCGTGCCCCGCTGCCGCTGGCGGACCTTGAGGACCACGCGCGCCGGGTCGAGCTGGAGCACCCGGGCAACGCCGTCCAGGGCTTCGGCCAGCCGAGCGGCGGCGCGGTCCGGGTCGACCGTGCGGGGCGCCTGGTACTCCTGCACGTGCGCCCACTTCTCCTCGGCCTGGTACAGGTCGACCGCGACCGCGTATTCGGGCATGTCGGCGTCGTAGAGCCGATAGCAGGTGACCCCGCTGCGGCGGGCCCAGCGGGAGAGGCTCCGCTGGTTCTTCCGCAGACGGTTGGCGAACATCGACTCCTGGTTCTCCTGAGATGACCCGGCCGCCCTCTCGGGAATCGACCAGAGGCAGAGCCGGCACTCCAGGGAACCGTTGAAGAGTCGGCGCTCCTGGGACGAGCGCATCCCGAGGGTTCGGGAGAGGGACGAACTCTGAGTCAGGACCGCTGCCGGCCAGGCCGCGAACTGCGCGCCGAGGACCTGCCCGAGCTGGCGATAAAGGGGAATCAGGTCAGCCGTTGCTTCCAGGCGTTGACCGTAGGGCGGATTGGTCACCAACAGCCCCGCGGCCGACCACGCCGTCGGCCCGGACCACTCGCTCAAGGACCGGCGCTCCACCTGCACCGCCACTCCGGCCCGGCGGGCATTGGCCCTGGCCGCGGCGACCGCCTTCGCGTCCGCGTCGAATCCCAGGACGAGCGGGGCAACACGGCGGCCGTCCCCGCGACGCTGCTCGGCCTCGGCCTTGAGGTGGCTCCAGAGTCCCTGGTCATGCCCGCGCCAGCCGATAAAGCCGTAGTAATCGCGGTCGAGTCCCGGGGCCACGTCCGCGGCCAACATCGCCCCTTCGATCAGGAAGGTGCCGGAACCGCACATCGGGTCGACCAGCGGCCCGCCGTGCCCCACCGACGGCCACCCCGCCAGCAGCAGCACCGCGGCGGCCAGGGATTCCTTCAGCGGCGCTTCCGTCCCCGCGATCCGGTACCCGCGCCGGTGCAGCGGCTCACCGGACAGGTCGAGGCAGATCACCGCCGCGCCGACCTCGAGGTGGACATTGACCCGGACCGAGGGCCGGGCCGTATCGACCGAAGGGCGGCGGCCGCAGCGGTCGCGCCACTGGTCGACGATGGCATCCTTCACCTTCAGCGCCCCGAAGCGGGTATTGGTAATCCCCGTCGAGGTGCCGGTGAAGTCCACCGCCAGGGTGTCGTCCACGCCGAGGTGCTCGTGCCAGGGAACGGTGCGCACCGCGGCGTATAACCCGTCGGCATCGGTCGCTTCAGCCCGGGTCAGGACCAACAGGACACGGCTGGCCACCCGCGACCAGAGGCAGGCCCGGTAGGCCAGCTCGAGGGAACCGGCAAAGGCCACGCCCGCCGCTGCGGTGCGGGGCTGGACCGCCCCCAGGCCGCGCAGCTCGTCGGCCAGCACGCCGGCCAATCCCTTGGGGACCGGGGCAAAGAACTCGTTGGGCATAAGGTCCCTGGTGGGCTTGGTCGCGGCGAGCGCGGGCCGGCTAACCGGCCGGCGGTGGGGTCGGAGGATGGTCGTGCCGGCGCAGGTAGCGGAAGACGAACGGCACGCTGATGAAGAAGGTGGCGGCAAGTGCAGTATAGAGCACGAACCCCAACAGCATCACCAGCACCACGATGACGAAGACGAACAGCTCCATGGGCTTTACCTCCCGTTTTCGGCTCCGATCGTCTGGCGCAGGCCATTGCCGCGGCATTCGGCAGCGGTCGCCAATCCCTTGGTCTTCTTCCTACGGTACACGGCCTGAAACCCCGCGTCAACCGAGAAAATCGAGGGTCCGAAACCGAATCTGCCGGCTGTATGGGCAGAATCTCATTGTCATGGCTCGTGCCCGACGGTATATTCGGAATGACCGATGCTCATGGTCTGGCCGTGGCCAGCCCTGCAGCTGAGGTTGCCTCCCGCGGCGCCGTCGGGCCCCACCCGGCGTGCCAAGGGCCCCACCCACCCACCCCAACAAGGTCGTGCTCCATGCCACTCGGGAAAACGCTCAAGGCGCTGCGTCAGAAGCAGTCCTTGAACCAGAAGGCCCTGTCGGCCCTCTCCGGGGTCTCACAGGCCACCATCTCGCGCATCGAAACCGGTCGGGTGCGGCAGTTGCGTTCGTCCGCCCTCAAGAACCTGGCCGATGCGCTGGGGGTCTCCGTCGACTTCCTCATGGGCGACCACGACGTTTTCGCCGAGATCCCGGCCGTCGCCAGCACCGGACCCACGGCCGTCCCCGGGGTGCGCGAGGATCGCTTCCGGCAGATCGCCGACAACCTCGAGGCCTTCGTGATCCACGAGCAGGGCCGCATCCTGTACGTAAACCAGACCTTTGCCGATCTGGTGGGGTACCGGCGCGAGGAACTGCTGGGCAAGAACGGCATCGAGCTGATTACCTCGCCCCAGAGCCGGGGCTTGGTGCAGCGGATGGTGACCGCGGTGTCGTCCGATCCCTACGAAGCCCTGTTCACCCGGCGCGACGGCTCGATGTTCCCGGTCGAGATTCGCGGCAGGAGCATCAACGACAACGCCCGCCTTGCCGTGGTCCGGGAGATCACCCAGCGGCGGTGTCAGCAGGCCGTTACCAGGGCCCAGCAGGCCGGCCTCGAGGCGGCCCAGCTCGACGACCTGGGCAAGGTGATGCGGGTGATCTCGGACGAGCTCGAGGAGATGGGGGTTCCCTTCGAGGGGGTCGGCGTCAACGTGATCGCCGAAGCCGAAGACCGCTTGGTGGTTTATACCGCGGTACCCGAGATCCGCGGGTACCGGCAGTTCCAGGACGCCTACCCCCTGCAGGCCTCGGTGGACCGGCACGCCTCCATCCGGGGGCTGGTCAGTCACTGGCGCCGGGGGAAGGTCTGGGACCGCGAGGCCGACGAGGACTATCTGACCCTGATCGGGCGCAGCTCCATGGCCAGCGTGTACGGACCGGCCGTGGTCGTGGACGTTCCCTTTGCGCAGGGAACCCTCTTCCTGGGCCTGCCCGCCACGCCGGTGGTGCGCGGCGAAGAGATCGTTGCGGTGCTGTCTGCCCTGGGCCTGGTAGTCTCCGGCGTGCTCAAGCGGCTGCAGGAGGTTGAGGCGCTCAAGACCGAGCTCGCCGAGATGCGCAAGGAACTGCGGCAGGCGACCGTCTGAGCCGAACGGGCGGGCAGCGACCCGGGCCGGTCGCCGGCTCGGGCAGGGGCCGGGTCGCTGCCCGCCTGGGCTTGTTCCCTCTGGCATGGCCGCCGAGCGTCGGCCCTCCCCCGACGCCCAGCCGGCCGATATCGAGCTCCGGCAGTGCCGCGGCGCCACCGCGGCCTCTCCCTCCCCGTTTCCCGACTCCCTCCTCCCCGGTCCTGCACCCCGTGAGGAGCATTGCCCGTGGCCCTTGGACTATCCTATCGCTGTGCCTGCGGCAAGCAGTACAAGATCTACATGCCCAAGGGGAAGCTGTTCAGCGCGGTGGTCACGCGCTTCGTCGACTGGCGAGCGGTTGACGCCCGGGAAGAGGCCGAAGGGGACGTCGACCGCGTGCGGCGGCTGGCGACCCTGACCCGGTGCGAGTTCGTCGACGGCCGGGTGACCGAGCGGCTGATCTGCACCGACTGCGCGGCGGAGATCGATCTGACCCGGCATTTCCGCTCGGCCCTCACCCGGGCATGATCTGCCCTGACCGGTCCGCGCCGCAGGGGTAGATCGCGGTCGCGGGCCCCGATGGCCGGGGGAATCTACCGCGCCGCTTCGTGAGGCGCCACGCGGCGCTGACCCGAGGGCCGGACCGGCGCCGGTTCGATGACCGGCACCTCCTCGCCAGCCTCCTGCATGCGCGCCTGCAGCCGCTGGCGCAGCCGGGCCGCGACCTCCTGGTGCGACGCCAGTCCCACTAGGTTGGTCAGCTCGTACGGATCGGCCTGCAGATCGTAGAGGTACTGCTCGCAGTACCGCCCGGCACCTGAATCCCGGCTCCCGTTCCGGTCCGGGGCGTCCACCCCGTATTTCCAGCGATGGGTGCGCACGGCCCGCCCCACCTGGGACTCGCTGATCTGGATGAAGACCTCCTCGGGCCAGCCCTGCCGCTCGCGCCGGAGCAGGGGGAGCAGGGACCGTCCCTGCATCGACGCCGGCACGGGCAGGCCCGCGGCGTCCAGCAGGGTGGGCGGCAGGTCGACCAGGCTGACCAGCTCGGACACCTGGCCCCCACCGTCGAACCCGGGCCCGGTGAGAACCAGCGGGATCCGCACCGAGCTGTCGTGGCAGGAGCGCTTGTACTCGCTGTTGCGCGTCTTGAAGTGGCAGCCGTGGTCACTGGTGAACAGCACGATGGTGTCCGTGTCCAGCCCCAGGCTTTTCAGGGCATCCTGGATCCGGCCGTACCCCTCGTCGAGCCGCTTGACCATGCCGTAGTACCCCGGCAGGTGCTGGTGGGCCGTACCGGGCAAGGTCGCCAGGTCAGGGGGTATCCACGCACCGGTGTATCTCTCCGCGTACCCGTCCGGGGCCGGATAGTCGTCGCGGTGGTTCTGGAAGTGGGGCTCGATGTACGAGACAAAGAGGAAGAACGGCGCGCTGCGGTGGCCGTCGATGAACCGGATCGCGGCATCGGTCAGGGCGTCGACCCGGTACCCCGGCAGTTTCACCGGTTGGCAGTCCCCGTCGTACAGCACCGTGTCGTACGCATCCGAGGTAAACTCCAGCGTGTCAGAGGCCAGCCAGAACTGGTACCCGAAGCGCCGGTCTGCGGGCACCGGCCCGGGTTCCGCGCCGGCGTTGAGATGCCACTTCCCGATGTACCCCGTCTGGTACCCGGCCTCGGCAAAGGAATGCGCCAGGGTGCGCGTCCCGGTCGGCAGGGGAATCCCGTTGCGATAGCATCCGACCGCGTGGGCGTATTGCCCGGTCTGCAGGCTGGCGCGAGCCGGACCGCAGACCGGCTGGCAGGTAAAGGCGTTCGGAATATGGGTGTGGCGCCGGGCCAGCCGGTCCAGGTTCGGGGTCAGATCCAGGGGATTTCCATGCATCCCCAAGGTGTCCCAGCGCTGCTGGTCGGTGAAGAACACCACCACGTTCGGCGGTCTGCCTGCCATCTCCTGCTCGCCTTCCTTGACCTGACCGATCTTATTAGATCCGAGGGCGCTGCCATGGTCCAAGGGGCCGCGTCGGGTCTTCGCGGCCGGAGCATGCTCCGGAAATCAGACCAGCGTCACCACTAGAGGCCGGTCCACGACGGCCGTGGCTCCCTCGGGCAGTTCGACCCGGATCGTTCGCCCGGTGCGCGGGAGCCGGAACCGGACGACCTGCACCGGAAGGGTTCCCTCCTCCAGCACGAGCCGCAGCCGAACCCGGCCACGGATCACCTGGTAGTGGATGCTGCCCCACCCGCCTCCGGCAGAGAAGAAGAAGCGCCCGCGGTCGCCGGGCAGACGCGGCGCGATCTCCAGTTCCTGGGTGGCGGCCACGTAGCGGAACCCGGTAAGGGCCAGGAGGACCGCGTACGAGGACAGGGCCCGGGCGTAGTAGCTACCGCACTCGTACTCGTTCCAGGGGTTGCGGACCTTGCCGTCGTACCGCTCGCGCACCGCCCGTACAAGGGTCAACCCCTCGTCGACCAGCCCCTCGTAGATCAGGTGGCTGGCCACCTGGTACTCAATCCCGGTCCAGACCTCGTCGGAGTAAGGGAAGGGCAGGGAGAGCTTCCCGCCTCGGGGCCAGGAGCACAGCAGCAGCCCGGGCTCCTGGTTCAGCGCGTACCCCGGACGCTGCGGATTGGCGTGGCCGGCCAGGGTGTTACGGAAATTGTGCCGGAAGATCGCCTGCAGATGGCGGCGCGTCCGGGCCCGGTCGAGGGCGTCCCCCAGGCCGAGCATGGTGGCGTACCACTGGCCGATCACCCCGTCGGACAGGCACCCGGTGCCGTACTGGTACTTGGGCCCTTCCCGCTGCAGCAGGGCCCGCGCCTCGTCCGAATACCCGCTGGTCCACCCCTCCAGGCGCTCAGCGGCCCGCAGACCCTTCCACTGAACCCGCTGGACGTAGTACTCCCCGTTCCATAGATGGCGGTCACAGTAAGCCCTGCCGCGGTCGGCCAGGGCAAGGTAGCGGCCCGCATCCTGGGACTCACCCAGCCGCATCGCCATGGCCGCGGCGGCTCTCAGGGCGCCCAGGTAGAAGCTGGTGCACATCACGTCCGGGCCCCAGAACTCGATGTCGTAGGTGTTGTGGTGCGGCTCGATCAGGGCCCCGACCTCGTCGGGATCCCAGGTGCGGATGCAGTACTCGAGGCTTCGGCGAGCCAGCGGGTAACGCTCCTTGAGCCAGTCGTCGTCGCCGCCGACCTGCCACTCCCGGTAGAGCTTCAGCAGGCCGCCGAGCTGCCCGTCCGCCGCGGCGTGGAAGTCGTGGCCGGCCTCCCCGGTCGGCAGGGCCGCCCGGAAGGTCACGTGACCGCGCTCGTCCATCGACCACTTGAGCTCCTGGTCGCGCAGGGTCCGCTCCAGGGCAGGGAACAGGTGCGGGATGGCCTGGGCGTAGTTCCAGACGTGGGTGCAGGACCCGTGGCAGCACCCAGAGCCGTAGGAACACCCCTCCCAGCTCCACAGCATCCCGTCCTGCTGCCGCAGCACGGTCGGCGACTTCAGGATCGCCAGGTTGGCCGACACCGCGTCGAGCGCGTAGGCCGGCAGGGTGGAGCTGAAGAAGGCGTGGTGGAACCGCAGGGACCGCTGCCGCAGCTCCGCGTGCCTGACCACCACTTCGCGGCCGACCTGCCAGGCGTCCTCGTACCGGGTGGCGTAGTAGGGCCGGTAGGTCGGCTGCGGCTCGGTCTTGCAGTCCTGGCCGTCACCGCAGCCGCAGTTGCTCGCCGGCGCCCGGCCGACGGACAGCGCGGTGTTGGGCGCGTGCCAGCAGTAGACCAGGGGCACCTCCACCTCCTCGCCCGGGGCCAACTGCAGGTTCCAGAACAGCGAGGCGCCGAAGCGCGACCGGGACGACTCGAGGGCCGGCCGGGACTCGGCCGCGGCCTTCAGGCTCCCCTCGAGCAACTGGTTGGTCAGGATGGTCAGGGCGTCGAACCAACCGCCGCGGAACCAGGCGCAGTTCGCCTTCTGGCCCGACCGCGGCGAGACCACGGCAATGGAGATCTTGGCCGGATGGTCGGCCGGCAGGTCGTTGTCGAAGTACAGGCCGGCCGCGCCCCCTTCGCGCCGGTGGCGAACCCGGTGTCCCTTCAGGGCACTGGCCTCCTGGCCGTGCAGGTTCCCCGGCACCGGGTATTGGGCGTTGAAGGAGAACAGCACGCGCAGGGTCTGGCGACCGCGGTTCCGCAGGCGATAGGTGAGGAAGGCGGCGGGCAGCCCCGAGGCCCGGTCGTCGCCGGGGATCAACGGCGAGTACGCCTCCAGCTCGACGCGCAGGGGCAGCTTGGCGTCGCGCAACTGCACCCAGGCAAAGGGGTACTCCCCGCGGAACCGGGCCTCCTCCATGTGCGGCAGCCCCTCGTGACCCGAGGCCAGCCCGCCGTTGCCGAAGCGGGCCTGGTTATAGACGTGGGGTATCTGCACCGGCCCTTCCAGCACCCGCATGATCCCGGTCCGACTCCCCTTGGCCGTGCAGTGCACCGCGGCAAAGGTCATCGGGCTGTGGCCGAACTGCGGCGCGTTGAACAGGCAGAAGTCCTGCAGGTTGCCGGCCCCGCCCAGGTGGAGGCAGCCGGCCCCCAGCCCGCCCAGCGGCAGGGCGATCTGCTGCAGCGCCTCCCCGGTGAATACCCGCTGGCGGTCGTCGCCGGCAAGCCGCGCGCGGCTGTAGGTCGTACCCATGACCGTCCCTCCTGGTAGCGCCGATGAACTCAGGCGCGGGGCCGGACCATCTCCTCCGGCCGGACCACGGCATCGAACTCCGCTTCACTCAACAGACCGAGCTCCACCGTCACCTGCCTGAGGGTCTTGCCCTCCGCGTACGCCTGCTTGGCCACCCGGGCGGCCTGGTCGTACCCGATCCGGGGGCTGAGCGCGGTCACCAGCATCAGCGACTGGGCCAGGTGCTCCCGGATGCGCTCGGGGACCGGCTCCAGCCCGGAGGCGCAGTGCTCGTCGAAGCTGCGGCAGGCGTCGGCCAGCAGGCGGATCGAGTGCAGCACGTTGTGGATGATCACCGGCTTGAAGACGTTGAGCTGGAAGTTCCCCTGGGAGCCGGCCAGCCCGACAGCCACGTCGTTCCCCATCACCTGCACGCAGACCATGGTCAGGGCCTCGCACTGGGTCGGGTTGACCTTTCCCGGCATGATCGAGGATCCCGGCTCGTTCTCGGGGATGCGGATCTCGCCGATGCCGCACCGCGGCCCGGAGGCCAGCCAGCGGACGTCGTTGGCGATCTTCATCAGGCTGACCGCCAGGGTCCGCAGGTGGCCGTGGGCCTCGACCAGGGCATCGTGGGCGCTGAGCGCCTCGAACTTGTTGGGCGCAGTCACGAAGGGCCGTCCGGTCAGGTCGGCGATCCGGGCCGCCACCCGCTCGGCGAACTCGGGGTGGGTGTTGAGCCCGGTGCCCACGGCGGTGCCGCCCAGGGCCAGGCGATAGAGCGGCGGCAGCGCGGCCCCCATCCGGCGGATCCCCTCGTGGAGCTGGGCCGCGTGCCCGGACAACTCCTGTCCCAGGGTGATCGGGGTCGCGTCCTGCAGATGGGTCCGGCCGATCTTGACCAGGTCGGCAAAGGCGCTCGCCTTGGCGTCGAAGGTCGCGGCCAGGGCCGACAGGGCCGGCAGCAGTTGCGCGGTCAGGGCCTCCACCGCGGCCAGGTGCATGGCCGTGGGAAAGGCGTCGTTGGAGGACTGACTGCAGTTGACGTGGTCGTTGGGATGAACCGGCTTCTTGCTGCCGCGCTGGCCCCCGGCCAGCTCGATGGCCCGGTTCGAGATCACCTCATTGGCGTTCATGTTGGTCTGGGTGCCGCTCCCGGTCTGCCAGACCACCAGGGGGAACTCCGCGTCAAGCTGACCGGAGATCACCTCGTCAGCGGCCCGTGCGATCAGGCCGGCGCGCTCCGCGTCGAGCAGCCCCAGCTCCAGGTTGACCAGGGCCGAGGCCTTCTTGATCTGCCCGAGGGCGCGGATCAGCTCGCGCGGGAAGCGATCCTCGCCGATGCGGAAGTGGTGCAGCGACCGCTGGGTCTGGGCGCCGTAGTACCGGGCCGCCGGCACCTCGACCGGACCCATGCTGTCGGTTTCCAGGCGCGTCTCCATCCCTCCTCCTTGGCCCTTGAACGGGCCAGTTCGGCCTTCGCTACCCGCCCACCCGGGTCTGCGCCGCGGCCTGCTGCAGCTTGTCCAGCTCCCGATCGAGGTCAGCGCCGGCCAGGACGTTGACCAGGGTCTGCTCCATCAGCTTTCGCACCTGCTGGTACCCGCCGACCGAAGGCTCGGCCTTGCCGAAGTCGAGCAGGTCAAAGGCCGAGCGATACCGTGGGTTGGCGGCAAAGGCATCGGTCAGGCCGTTGACCGCGCTCTTGCGCACCGGGAAGTAAAAGCTGGAGCGCACCCATTGGGCCTGCTGCTCGGGCTCGGTGAACCACTTGAGGAACAGCCAGGCGGCGAGCTGGGCCGCGGGCGTGGTCCGGCACAGGGAGATGCTGGCGCCGTACACGTTGACCACCGGTTGCTCGGTCTCGTGCGGCGGCGCGCCGACGTCCCAGTCGAAGTCCACCCCTGATTTTATCGCCGCGGCAAAGAACGGCAGCCCCGAGGAGGAGCGCAGCACGAAGAGGACCTGACCCACGCTGAACTCGCGCTGATCTCCCCCTTCCTCGGTGACCTGCTCGGCCCCTCCGTCGCGGATCAGGGCGGTGATAAAGGCCAGGGCCTCGCGCATCTGCGGCGTGTTCAGGGTATAGGCCGCCCCGTCCGCGGTGACCAGGTCCCCGCCGCGGCTGAAGACCATCGAGGCGATCCGGCTGGCGTCGATGTCGATCATGAACCCCAAGCTGCGACGGCGGTCCGCCGACCGACTGAACGGCTGCCGGGCCGCCTGGCGGCAGACCTCGCCGAATTCGGCCCAGGTCCTGGGCAGGGCCTGGTACCCCAGCTCCCGGAGCCAGTCCCGGTTGTAGTAGATGACCTCCATCGAGCGGTTCGGCGGCAGGCCGAGCTGCATCCCGGCCATGCGGTCCTGGGCCAGGAAGGCGCTGACGAAGTCCTGGGCCTCGGCCGGGCTCAGGCCCCACTTGGGCGAGGCCATGTACGGCGCCAGGTCGACGATGCCGCCGGCCTGGTGGTAGTCCCAGGCCTGGTTCTGGTACGCCACCACCAGGTGGGGCAGGGCCCCGCTCTGCAGCCCGACCCGCATCTTGTTATAGATGTCGTCGTACCGGCCGGCGTACTCGCCGCGCACCTTGATGCCGTGGGGATTGGTCTCGTTGAAGCGCTGGATGAGCGCCAGCAGCTCCGCCTCGCGCTCGCGGTTGTGCTGGTACCAGAAGACCACCTCCTGGCCCGATGGATCGAGCGACTCCAGGTCGTCGCTGCCTCCGGCCGAGTCATCCTGCGGTCCACCGCACCCGAACACCAGCCCGGCCATCGCCGGCACCGCGGCCCTCCTCGCCCACTGACGCACCGTCTCCC
This sequence comes from Candidatus Latescibacterota bacterium, assembly GCA_041661365.1. Lineage (GTDB taxonomy): Bacteria > Latescibacterota > UBA2968 > UBA8231 > UBA8231 > CAITNQ01. Next base: position 601 of record JBAZUN010000059.1, on the reverse strand, counting down.
AGGTCATGGTCACCCCTTCAGTCCGGACATCGAGATCCCCTCGGTGAACTCCTTCTGGATCAGGAAGTAGAGCAGCAGTACCGGCGCGGTGGCGATCACCGCTCCGGCCATCTGCAGGTGCACCTCGGTGCCGGCCTCGCTGACGAACTGCTGCAGGCCGACCGAGATCGGCCGCCAGTCGGGCTTGCTGGTCACCAGCATCGGCCAGGCCAGGGCGTTCCACGAGCCGATGTAGGTGAACATCCCCACGGTCAGCAGCGGTGCGCGGCACAAGGGCAACAGGATCTGGAAAAGGAAGCGGAGGTGGCCGGCCCCGTCGATCCGCGCCGCGTCCCACAGCTCGGTCGGGATGCCGCGCATGAACTGCCGCAGCAGAAAGATGCTGAAGGCGCTGGCCATGAACGGCACGGTCAGCGCAGGCCAGTTGTCGATCCAGGGGATCGGGCTGTGGCGGTTCAGCCAGGGGACGGTGAGGAAGTTGGGGACCATGGTGACGCTCTCGGGGATCATCAGGGTGGCCAGGATCCCGGCGAAGACGACCTCCCGCCCGCGAAAGGAGATCCGCGCCAACGGATACGCGGCCAGCAGCGAGAACAGCAGG
>JBAZUN010000058.1:2330-20230 GCA_041661365.1 Candidatus Latescibacterota bacterium | reverse complement strand
GCTGGTCACCAGCGGCTCGAGCGATCCGGAACCGACCGGGACCGCCGCCAGGGAATCGGCCCTTGTGGGCAGGTTCACCGTCACGAGCGCCAAGTCCCGCTGTCCGCCGCGGGTCAGGGACAAGGCCAGCCGCGTGCCATCGGGCGACCACCGCGGGGTGTAGAGCTGGGTCCCGTCGGCGAAGTCGGTCAGGTACTGGATCTGCCCCGTGGCCAGGTGCAGCAGGCCGAGGTTGTTGCTGGTCCCCTGGTTCCGCACAAAGGCCAGCCATTGGCCGTCGGGCGAGCAGGCCGGGTAGAGCGCCCGCAGGCCGTGGGTCAGCCGCGTGACCCGGGGATCGGCCGGGGCGTACCCACTCACTGCCGAGGGCACGGCCCACAGGAGGGTCGAGGCCAGCCCGGGCTCGGCCGCCTCCAAGTCGAACCGGTAGAGATCGGCCTGACGCGAACCATAGGCATCGGCCCGGTCGATCCGCACGAAGTACAGGGCGCGGCCGTCCGGAGACCAGCTCACCGAAGAGGTGACCCCGGCGGTCAGGACCTTCTCCTCGCCGCTGTCCAGCTCGCGCAGGACCAGCAGGTGGGGGCCGTACTGCTGGTCGCGGGTCGACAGGTAGGCCAGCCGGGTGCCGTCCGGGGACAGGGCCGGCCGCAGGTTCGAGAACCCCCGGTCGGTGATCAGCTCCCCTTCGGCTAAGGTCCCTAGACGAGCAAGCCGGGCCTGGTCTTCCTGTTTCATCGCCGCGACCCAGTCGGCGTAAAGCCGGTCAACGCCGATCCCCAGGACCTGCTCGACGGCCCGGTCAAAGGCCAGGCCGCGCCAGCTCGCCGCGGCCCGGGTCAACTCGGCCAGCTTGGCGTCGCCGTAGACCTTGGCGATATACAGGACCAGCCCGTACCCGTGGTCGTAGACGTACTCGTTGCCGAAGCCGCACTTGTCGAAGACGCCCATCTCGTTGAAGGAGAGGGCCGTCCCCTGCTCGACCCCGACCCGCAGGATCATGTCCCGATGAGAATCCCACCGGTCGTGATGGGCGCCGGGGGCCATGTACTGGGCCACCCCCTCGGCGAACCACATCGGCACCACGGTCATCATCACCGGGTACGAGGCGATGACGTCAGGGTATCCGGTGAGGATGTCCGGCCGGTTCTTCTCCCGCTGGTACCCGAAGTACTGCAGGTAGGCCGCCGGCATCCGCTGGGGCGCCTTGCGCGCGGCCCCGAGGGAGATGATGTGGGTGAACTCGTGGGTGATGACGTTCTGCAGCCAGTCAGAGGTGCCCCTGAGCTCGAAGTCGTGCTCCAGGGCCGTGGTCCAGATCTCGATGGCGTCCTGGTAGTAGAAGGCCGCGCCGTTGGCGTAGTCGTCGTAGTCCTTGAGGATGACCCGCACCCGGCCCGACGGCTCGTATCCGTAGAGCCGGGTGATCGGCCCGTACGCCGCCTCGGCGATCACCGCGGCCCGGGCCCCGGCCTCCTCGAGCCCCTGGTGGTAGAGGATGCGGAAGTGCTCGGTGTCGAGGACCTGCCAGTTCAGCTCCGGGTGGTTCTGCGCCGACAGCGCCACCGGGAGCAGCACCAGCAGGAGGAGGACCAGCCGACCCGGACCGGTGCGGCCCGGTCTCATCGACTCACCGCCATCTTGACCACCACCGCGTCCCGGCCCCCGGTCTCTCCCTCGGCCACCAGCCGGCAGAGGTAGAGACCGCTGGCCCAACCCGAAATCGAAAAGGCGATCTCGTGCTCGGCCGGCGCGGTCAGTCCGGTGGCCGCCTCGTACCGTCCCATCCGGTGTCCGGCCGGGTCATAGACCTCCAGCCGCACCTGGCCCGGTCGGCCGAGGAAGAAGCGCAGGTGGGCCTGGTCGCTCCCGGTCACCGGGTTTGGCCAGCAGTAAGCCCGCTCCGCGGGAAGCAGGTCGGCTTGCGGATCGGGCACCGGCACCGGGTCGGTCCGAAGGTGGGCATAGGTTCCCTCAGAGCCGCGACCAGCTTGGAGCCAGTCGCCGCTCCGGGGAGTCCAGGACGGAGCCAGGGCCTCGGGACGCCAGGCATAGAGCCAATCCCCGGCCAGGCCGGCCAGCTCGAGCGTGCCGTCAGCGTCGAGATCCGCGGCCGCGGGACTGCCGATCACCGCCCCCTCGGCCAGCAGGGGGAATCCGGCCAGCAGGTCACCGGCCTGATCGAGGCCGAAGATGCCCTGACCGGTTCCCACGAGGATCTCCTGGCGGCCGTCGTTGTCGAGATCGAGGAGCACCGGCGCCCCGGCCAGTTGAGCGGTGCCGGCCAGACCGGGTAGACGCGCGGGGAAGTCGGCCTGGCGGATCCCGTCGGCCCGCAGGGCGTGGACCCGGCCGATGCCGGACAGGACGATTTCAAGCCGGCCGTCGCCGTCCAGGTCGCCCAGGACCGGACCGGCAACGAGCGAATCCCCCACGGACAGCCGCCAGATCTCTGATTCCTGCCGCCGCACGCGGATCGTGCCGTCGGGGCTGACCGTCACCACCTCGACCAGGCCGTCCCCGTCGAGATCACCGGCCGCCGGCGACAGGAGGTCGGTCTCCGCACCGAGCTGAACCGGGTCTGTGCCGGTAAAACGCCACAGGCCTTCCGGACCGGCCAGGCCCAGGTCAACGATCTCATCCCCGTCGAGGTCAGCGGCCAGGAGGGCAGTGGCGCGCAGTCCCTGCCGGCCGAGGATGGCGCCGTCGGCCGCGTCGAGGAGGATCAACTCCTCCCCGCCGACCGCGAGCACCCGGTGGTCGGGGAAGAGCCCCAGGTCGGCAACCAGGCCGCAGACCAGGGTCCATTCCACCGGGTAGGACCAAGCCGGTTCGGTCGCACCGGGTGCCCAGGCCTCGATCGCGCCGTCGCGGGTCACGTAGATCCCGGCCCCAGGGCCAGCGTCCCTGGCCGCGATCGCCAGCAGTCGAGCCTGGTCGAGGCGCAGCAGCTCCCGGCCGTCGGCACCGAAGACCCGCACCCCGTCGGCGGTCTGCGCCACCAGCTCGGACCGGCCGTCCCCGTCGAGATCTGCAGCCTGCAGCCGTTGTCCGCCGATCGCCGGCCGGGGCCAGCCCGCGACCGATCGCGGGAAGCTCACCCGCACCTCCATCAAGTCCCCAGGAGGCGAGAGCACCTCCACGCGCACGCCGCTGCTCCACCCCTGATAGGTCTTCGTGTCCGGATAGGTGTCTGGTCCCAGGACGTTCGTGCCGCCGGCGAAGAAGGCGTCCTCGGGGGAGCCCTCGATGGCGCCGTACCGCTCCCAGGAGGCGTACCCGACATCGCGGTACCCGTCGGCCTCGACCAGGGCGATCCCCGGGTGGACCGGCTCGTTGTTGATCGTGCCGCTGCCGAGACGATCCTGCACGACCGCGTCGTCGACCCGCCAGACCAGGATCCCCGATCCGGGCACGAAGGCGTCGTACTCGTCGACCGAGGTCCAGACCCGGTTCTCTTCCGAAAGGTGAACTTCAGACTGGTCGAGCCAGACCACGGCGTCCGAGTCGTACCTGGCCACGGTCAACTGGGTTCCCGCGTGGACCCCGCGCTGGCCGCGCTGCTGGCGGTTCTCCAGCCACAGGCTCTCCTGCCCGTCGAGCGGCAGGCGCAGCACCTCCGGACCAACACCCGATCGATCCGCGGCCCGCAGCGATACCGTGGTGTCGCGCCGCACCACCAGCGGTTCGGTCCACCCCAGGAAGGCGCGCGACCAGGCCTCAGGGAGGGGCGGCACAAAACCGATCACCGGCATCAGGCTGTCCTGCCGCACGAAGCCCACGCCGGTGACGCCCACGTCCATCAGGCTCCACCCTCCCAGCGCGGGTACTCCGGCAGCGAAGTTGGACAGCCCGGGTAGCCCGAGCTGGTGACCGAAGAACTTGGCGAGCAGCCCGTTCAGCCCGGCACGGCCGTCGAGGCTGGGGGATTCGGGAAGGATCCAGCCTTGACGGACCTGGACCCCACCGGCCTGCAGCGGCCCGCCGTGGTGGCGCTCGAGATCAAGCGTGTCGAGGAAGACCGAGCGCACGTCGTTGAGTTGGCCGGTCTCCCCCCCGACGCCGGCGTGGAAGACCAGGAAGCTGTTGAACTCGTCGAATCGCGGGCCGGTCGGATCGGCCTCGGCCAGGGCCAGGGCATCGGCCAGCAGCTCGACCCAACGACCGCCGATCTCCTCCTCGGTGCGGCCGTTCCCGTAGTGCAGCGCGGTTTCAGGCAGCAGGTAGGCCCGTCCCCGCTCCCGGGGATAGACCTCGAACTGGATCTCCACCCGACCGCCGGAGACGGTGCGGTAGTAGTTGGCCAACCCCTCGAGATGGCTCTCGAAGTAGACCCGGTCGTGGGGCGGCAGGTCGAACGGGTACCTATACTCGGCCAGAGCCTCGGAGGCCGGCCGCAGGTCGAACCCACCTGTGCCGGTGGTGGTCGGCTCGTCCGGCGCCTCCCGCGGGTACTCACAGCGCAGGACGAGTATCCGCCAGGGCTCGGCAGCGGCCGAATCGGCCAGACCCGGACCCAGGGCCAAGCCGACAACAAGGAGCGCGACCGATATCCCGGGGTTAGCAGCCCGTTGAAAAAGCCCATTCGCGCTGCGGCCGGTGCTGACGGGCCTTGGCGTCGTTCCGCTCGCTCTGCGCATCTCCCCTCGATGCGCTGTCGCTTGCGCGCCTAGCCAAGCCCCGCCATCCCTCGGCCTCGCCAGACAAAGCGGCTTTTTCAGCGGGCTGCTGGGCCTGGCCGGCCGGGCTCCGACTCCCGCGACTCCCACCATCAGAACGCCAGGTTCATCGAGTAGCGGATGCTCTCGTCGTGCGGGGTGTCCTTGCCGAAGATGTAGGCCGCGTCGATCTGGATCAGGTTGTAGCGGATCCCCATGCCACCGGTCCACAGCTTCAGCTCGCCGTCGCTGTCGTAGGAGTACCCGCCGCGCAGGGCCAGGAAGGTCTCCTCCTTGCGGGCCGACAGGCCGTAGCGGTATTCGCCGCCCAGGTGCAGGTCCATCTCCTTGAGCTCGTCGGACATCGGGTCGTCGGCCCAAGCGGTCACCAGGTTCTTCAGGAAGGAGCCGTCGGCGATCAGCGGCTTGTACAGGTCAAGGGAGAGGAGCATGTCGTGGTACTGGGTGTCCAGCACCTTGTAGGCTACTCCCACCACCAGGTGCTGCGGCAACGGGTCGGCCTGACTGGCGTCGATGTAGGCGATCTTGGGCCCCATGTTCCGCAGGGCCGCCCCCAGGCTCAAAGCCGGGGTGAGCCGCCAGCGGAGCCCCAGGTCAGCGGCAAAGGTATTCCCAACCCCCTTGCCCAGCTCCTGTCCGGCGCCCACGTCGGCCAGGTTGCTGCGGATGAACTTGAGGCCGATGCCGGCCGAGAGATTCGAGGCGATCTCGGCCCCATACGCGGCTGACAAGGCCACGTCGTAGCTGCTGAAGGTGCCCAGGTCCTCGCCCCGCTCGCCGGTCCGGAACTGCTCGCCGAGGTTGAGCAAGGCGATGCTCAGCCCGAAGTTCCCCCATCCCTGCACCGGCTGGCTGTACCCGACGAACTCGTAGGACATGTCGTTGGCCAGGCCCGGCAGCCAGGGCATGTGGGTCAGGTTCAGCTTGCGTCCGGTCTGGCCGGAGAGCGCCGCGGGGTTGAAGTAGCTGGCCGTGCCGTCGTCGGCCACCGCCACCCCGGACTCGCCCATCCCCTGGGATCGCGCCCCCGGCTCGATGAGCAGGAAGATGACCGCGGCGCGGCTCTCGGGAGTGGCCGCGGCCGGGACCGCGGCGACCGTTGCCCAGAGCCCGGCCAGCAGCAGAGCGAAAAGTTTCTTCATCACAAGGTCCTCCTCGGACATGGTACAGTGCAGAGGGTCCGGACCGGATCGGGGACCCGGGCCAGAGGTGTCGCGCGGCAGGAGCCGCACCACCGTTCTCAGTCCTGCAGACGCGTTCCTCCGCTAGGTTACCGGACCACCTGCACCGCCGTGGTGCGGGTCCAGGTGCGACCGTCCTCGTCCTCGACCTCGACGCGCGCCAGGTACGCGCCGTTGGCCAACTGCGCCTCCGGCGACCACGCCGCCTGACCGAACCCCGGCTCCGTCGAGCCGGCCAGCTCCGCGATCTGCCGGCCGCTCACCGCAAAGAGCCGCAGGCGCACGCTCCGCACCGGGGCCGACAACAGGTAGGTGAAGGCCCCGCCGTCTCCGGTCAGTGGATTGGGGTAGAACAGCAGTTCGCCGAGGGGACCCGGATCCTGCTCGCGCACCTCGAAGGAGGCGCTGACCCGGGCAGAATTGTTGAAGGAATCCCAGGCCTTCAGACGTATCTCGTGCTTCCCCGGTTCCAGCGACGGCAGCGGGTACTCGAGCACCCCTTCGCGGTAATCCCCTCCCTCGACGCGGTAGTATTCGGTCACTCGCCAGGTCTGGTCCTCCAGCTCCAGCTCGATCTCGTGGCCGGTCTCGCCGGTGACGTTGATCCCGCTGGGGTCGCGCAGGATCGCCCGCAGCAGGGCTTGGGGCGGCACCCGGTCGCCGCTGGTAAAGCCGGCCCGCCCGTCGAAACCCAGCTCGATCTCCGGTCCCTGGGTATCGGCCTCGATCCCGGCAGCGGTACCGGCCAGCACCCGGCCGGCCAGCACCCCCAGGGCTGAGGATTCGCCCTCGGTCCAGGCATAGGTCGAGATCCGACTGTCCTCGCCTTGATAGGTGATGTCCTTGGGCACCCGGAAGCGGGCGCTGAACCGACCGTTCCGGACCGGGTACCGGCCCCGGAAGAGCGGCGCGCCGACCTGCTCGTAGGGCAGCCCGTCGAGACGGCTGCTCACCGCCGAATCAAAGGCCTGCAGCCAGACCTCGCCCTTATAGACCGCGTCGGGCGAGCCGTCCGCGGTCAGCACCTGTCCCTGAACCTCGACCTCGCTCAGGGCGCGCAGGGTATCCGGAGCGGTCAGGGCCACTCCCCGCGGCGGTATGGCCAACTGCATGGCCGGATCGCCGAACAAGGAATAGCGCCGGATGTTCCGCCGGTCCACCTCGTTCAGGGTGCTGACCTGCACCTCCTGCTTGGCCTCCATCAGGGCCAGCCCCACCGGCACGTGCTCCCGGCCACTGGAGTACATCTGCTGATGAAAGGCGTTCGCCAGGAGCACGTTGCTGTCGTGGTAGCCAACCCGGGTCGCCGAGATCATGCCGACCACCCCGCCTTCGGCCCGCTTGAGCAGGGCCTCGGGCATCGAGGTTCGCACCGGATCGTCGAAGACCCCCACCTGGCTGGCCGCGGTGTAGAAGAGCGGCCGCCGGGCCCCGTTGGCGATCTCCCCCAGGTCGCGCGAGACCACGAACATCTGCTCGTGGGCCAGGACGTCCGGGTTGCCGTGCCCCAGGTAGGTGACCAGCAGGTTCCCCTCGTTGAACCGCTTGAGGAATTCGGCGCGAGCCCGCGGCTTGGTCACCCCCTCGAGCAGGTACTGCCCCAGGTAGAGCTTGGTCAGGTTGAGGCGGGTCGGCCGCAGGTACCGGGCCAGGTACTCGGCGTCCAGCAGGAAATAGGTCTCGACGTGCGAGGGCTCCTGCGGATTGCTCAGATCGTCGGCGATCAGCAGCATCCGGCTCTGCCAGAGCCCCACCTCCGGGGCCCGGTCATAGGTGATCAGCCGGTCGACCATCGCCTCGGCCTCGGCCGCTGTCTGCACCGGCAGCCGGCCGATTGCCAGATCGGGCACCGCGTCCCCTCCCGAGACGTACCACTCGTCGTAGGTGCTGTCCCCGTCCTGGAAGGCCGGCAGCCAGTTCCCCGGGCTCGTCCCCGAGTTGTTCTTGTAGTCGTAGGTGCCGTCGCCCAGCAGCAGCACGTACAGGGGCGGACGCGACCAGTGGGCCAGCGCCTCCTCCACGAACCGCCGGATCGCCGCCGGGTCGAGGAGCCCTCCGGAGAAGGCGTCGTACACGTCCTGGACGTCGACCACCTGCACGCGCAGGGCCTGACCGAAGCGCTTGTCGGCGGCGCGCCAGGCCGCCAGCCGCTCGGCCGCCTTGCGGAAATCGGCATGGGTGATGATGACGTAGTCGGCCCCCTCGCCCGGCTCGTCCAGGCCGTCCGAGTTGTCCACCACCAGGCGGGATGCGCGTCGAAGCCGGCCCGGCGAGGCCAGGGCGTACCGCCGTGGGACCCCGCCCGAGGTATCCTCGACCGCGTCTTCGAAGGTCAGCGTGCCTGCCGCCGAATCATACGCCGCCCCGGTCAGCTCCACCCCTCCGGCCGAGACCTCGAACAGCCTGGGCTCCCCCGTGGACAGTCCCCGCACCTCGAAACGAGTCGGCTCAGCTACCGGGTAGTCGAAGTAGAGCTCCCCGTGCTCGGCCCCCAGGCCACGGGTGTATTCCAGCTCAACCCAATCCAGCTTGACCGGATCGGTGTTCTGCGCGAACAGCCCAAGGTGGTTCAACCCCTCGCGGGGACCGGCGGCGGCCTCCAGCGACACCACCGGAGCTCGGACCCGGGGAACGGCCACCTCGCCCAACTCCTGGTCGTTCCACTTTATCCTGAAGCGGGGCTGGCTGTCGGACAGCCCGAAGAAGCCGATCCGGATCCCCACCGGCTCGTTGACCCCGTCGTGGAGGACCGCCGGCAGGCTGCGCGCGTTGCCGGTGAAGTCCTCCCAGTACCAGTCGTACCCGGAGTTGATCCCCTTGAGCTGCACCAGGACGTACTGCTCCTCCTCCTGGTGCACCCGGGCGCGGTAGGATGACACAAGCGGTCGACCGGCTCCGGAGGGCGCCACGTCGCGACTCAAGCCACCGCCCCGCGGCTCCCCCCCCAGCTCCAGCCAGTAGACGTTCTCCTTGACATACGGGTCGCGCCGCCAGCGGTACTTGGCGGTAGCGGCGTCCCAGTACCAGCGCGAGACCGGCTCGGCGTAGAAGATCAGGGAGTCGGCCTCGTCGAACCGGCCGTCGCCGCCGTCCGCCACGGACAGGGCCGCCTCGGTCAAGGCCAACCGGTCGCCGGCCTCCTCGGCCACCAGGGGACGGCCGCCCCCATACCGCAGGTGAAGCCGGGCCGGATCGACCGCGGCAAGGTCCACCCCGGCGGCCTCCAGCTCGGTCCCGGTCACCCGGTAGATCCCTTCTTCCTGGGTGTAGATGCGGATCCAGGTGGACGACCGGTCCTGCACCGCCTTGCCGACCGGCGCCCGGGGTCGAGCCTGCCGCCAAGCCCGCGCCTGCTCGTAGTTGAGCAGCGAGGCGGCCAGCAGCTCCTCTCCCAGGGGATCCTCACCCGACGGGGGCGGTCCCCCGCCTTTTCCGCCGTCCAGGTGCAGGTCGACCACCACCCGCTCGAACAACTGCCGGGTGCCGTCCGCCTCGCGCCTGGGGAGGAAGAGCAGTTCGACCACCCGCTGTTGGCGCAGGAAGCCGCTCTCCCCCAGAACGGCCGGGCCATCTGCCCAGGCCCCGCTCTCGTCCTCAGGCAACGCGGCCACCCGGTTGCCGGCCTGGGCCTCCACCACCTCCAACCGCACCTGTCCGTCCAGGGGCACCCCCACCAGACAGGACCGGGCCGCCTGTTCCGGCTGGCCAGCCTGAGGCGCACTGAACTCGAGCCGCACCGATCCGGGCCCGGCCGATACCAGGCGGATCTGTGCGGGCGAGGCGCCACTGGCGCTCAGACAAACCACCAGCCAGGCGGCCCAGAGGCAGGCCCCGGTCGGCGGTGTGTATCGACGGGGAACGGAATCGAGCAAGGGAATCAGGGAGGGTTGATGAACCGTAGCCGGGGGCGGATCAACCGTTGTAAGGTGAGTCGATCCAGCCCCTTTGTCAAGGTCAAACCCTTGACGCGACTGAAGATGGCCAGTATCTTCTACGCTTCCTTCAAGGAGACTGTCCATGTCCAGGGTATGCTGTCTCACCGGCAAGAAGCGCCTCACCGGCAACAGCGTCAGCCATTCCAACCGCAAGACCAAGCGGGTCCAGGAGCCCAACCTCATCAAGAAGCGGATCTTCATCCCAGAGGAAAACCGCACGGTGACCCTGCGGATCAGCACGCGGGCCCTGCGTACCCTGAACAAGATCGGGCTGCACCAGTTCCTCAAGGCCGAGGGCATCCGGCTCTGATAGAGAACACGACCATGCTCAGTATTGCCGGGGGTGAACCGGTACGCCGGTCGCCCTTCCCGTCCTGGCCGGTCCACGGGCCGGAAGACGAACAGGCCCTGCTCGGAGTGCTGCACAGCGGCCGCTGGTTCCTCAGCGACCAGATCGACCGGTTCGAGAAGGCCTTCGCCGCCTTCCAGCAGGCCCAGTTCGGCATCGCCGTCAGCAGCGGCACCACTGCCCTGCAGGTCGCCCTCGAGGCGGTCGGCCTCAAGCCGGGCGACGAGGTCATCGTCCCGGCCTATACCTTCATCGCCACGGCCAGCGCCGTGGTGGCCACCGGCGGCATCCCGGTCTTCGCCGAGATCGAGCCAGGGACCTACAACCTCGATCCCCAGGCCGTGGCCGCGGCCGTCACCCCCCGCACCCGAGCCATCGTGGCGGTGCACATCGCCGGCCGCCCCGCGGACCTGGACGCCCTCCTCGACCTGGCGCGGCGACACGACCTGCGGCTGATCGAAGACGCCTGCCAGGCCCATGCCGCGGCCTGGAAGGGGACCCGCGTGGGGGCCATCGGCGACCTGGGCTGCTTCAGCTTTCAGGCCAGCAAGAACCTGTGCGCCGGCGAAGGCGGGTTCATCACCTCGAACGATCGGGAGCTGGCCGAGATCGCTTGGTCGATCCACAACTGCGGCCGCTCGCCCCAGGGTGCCTGGTACGAGCACCCGCTGATCGGCGGGAATTACCGGATATCGGAGTTCCACTCCGCCCTGCTCCTCAGCCAGATGCGCAACCTCGAGGCGCAGACCGCGACCCGCAGCCGCAACGCCGACCGCCTGAGCGCGCTTCTCAGCGAGATCGACGGGGTGCTGCCGATGGACCACGACCCGCGGGTCACCACCCACGCCAACCACCTCTACATCATGCGGTACCAGGCCGACCGCTTCGGCGGGGTTCCCCGCGAGCGGTTCCTCGAGGCCCTGCGAGCCGAGGGGATCCCCTGCTCGTCGGGGTACCGGCCGCTCTACCGCGAGGCGGCGTTCAACGCCCATTTCCACGACTGCCCGTTGGACAGCGCGTACTTCAAAGGCCGCCCTGACTACGCGAAGGTCTGTCTGCCGGTAACCGAGCGCGCCTGCAACGAGGAGGGGGTCTGGCTCACCCAGAACATGCTCCTCGGACCGGAGCAGGACATGGAGGATATCGCCGCGGCCGTGCGCAAGATCCGGGACCACGCCCATCAACTATAGTGTCGCGTCCGCAGACGTAAACAGGCCGTTGTCCCGCGGGATAGGGACGACGGCCTGTCGCGTTCGCAGGAGATATACCCTCTCAGGCGGCCAGCATCTGGTTGATCTCGCGCTGGACGTGCTCCTCGCGCACCTGGTCGATGACCTCCTTGAAGTAGAGGGCGGCACCGCTGACGATCAGGCGCTCGATAGCACGGATCTCCTCCTCTGTATAGGCTCCGGAGCTGCGCACCATCCGCACGTATTCCACCCTGGCCTCCAGATCGAGTTGGGCGATGGCGGCCAGCATGTCGAACAGCCGGTACGCCGCCGGGCTCTCCAGGCAGCGCTCGACGATGGTTGCCAGACGCTCGTTCTTGGTCCCCGGGGCAGCGGTCTGCACCTCTGCTCTGTCCATGACGGCCCTTCCTTAGGGTGACCGGAGCGAATGATCCTCCGGATTTGGTTCGGTCACCCCCGGTTGAGCAAGGATCGAGCCGAGGCCGATCGTCCAGTCCTCTTTCTACTCTATCTCATTCCAGAACAAATGATTACCTAGCACGACCAGCCAGCGGTGCGCCGGAACCTGATAGAGGGGAAAGGAAAAACGTTCCATCCGACCCGGACATTTCCTCTCCCCCCGCCTCGGCTTGTCCGGCACCGGGCCGAAGGCTATCTTCTGACCCGCGGCGCGACCCGCGCATCTCTCCCACAGACAGGAACTGTCCCCATGATCGACCAAGAACTGCTCGATATCCTGGCCTGCCCCGAAACCAAGGAGCCGGTCCACCTGGCAGAGCAGAGCCTGATCGACGGCCTCAACGAGCGGATCGAGCGAGGCGAGGTGACCAACCGCGGTGGCAAGAAGGTCGAGAAGAAGATCGACGGAGGGCTGGTGCGCGAGGACGGGGCCTTCCTCTACCCGATCGAGGACGAGATCCCGATCATGCTGATCGACGAGGCGATCCCGCTGCGCTAGGATCCTGCCTCAGTCTGCCTTCCCCTTTTCAGCCGGGACCTGGACCTTGATGAGGGTCTGGGTGCCCTCTTTGTTGGTGTACCGCTGCACCTCCACCCCCTGTTGGGCCGCCCGTTCCTGGAAGTCATCGACCAGCTCCACGGTCTGCTGCTTCTTCAGCAGTCCATACCGGGTCAACTGGCCGAAGGTCTCCCGGGTGATGACCCCGTACGGCTCGCCTTGCAGATAAAGCTGGAACACCCGTGACCCGGCCCCTCCCTGGGCTTCCGGGGCCGGGTCGGGCCTCGCAGTGCTCCCCCGCCTGAAGGTCAGGGCCCACCCGAACAGGTTGGCTCCCACCCCAGCCAGGTTCAGGATCAAGACCTGCGATGACAGCAGGCGGGCCCACCACAGCGGGATCAGGCAGATCAGCAGCAGACAGGCCGCGAAGAAGAAGAGCAGGCGGAAGCGCTCCAGCCGGTCGCCGGTGGGACGACGCTGGAGCAGCACCTGGATCTCGACCAAGGCCCCGGCCAGAAAGCCGGTGAAGAGGACCAGGATCACCGCGGTGCGGAGCATGGAACCTCGCCGAGGTGAATCACATCAAGGCGCGGACAGCCACACGGCGCATGCCCAGCGGCAAGCGTCCCCCAACGGGACAAGGGGCCACACCCTGCCGGCGCGGCCCCTTGTGATTATAGATGGTGCCGAAGCGGGGACTCGAACCCCGACGCCCGAAGGCACTGCCCCCTCAAGACAGCGTGTCTACCAGTTTCACCACTTCGGCACGAAGACCGGCAGGTACCAGTACTAGACCGGCGAAGACCGGAAGCCTCTCAGTTGGCAGACGGCAGGGCCTGGTCGGACTCGCCGGTTGCCGGAGTTCTCTCGGCCGGCAAGGCCGGCTGTCCCTCGTTGAACGGGATCACCGGCAGATCGCCCTTCTTCATGGCCCGCTCGGTGGCCGTGGTCGGCGCGGTATCGATACCGCGCACGATGATGGCCTGAGCCAGGCAGCTTATCATGAAGGTAGTGGCCAGGATCGTCGTGGCCTTGCTCAGGAAGGTGGCAGCCGACCGGCCGCCCAGCACCGAGGAGGAGCTGAGCCCGCCGCCGATCGCCGCGGCCAGACCGCCGCCCTTGCCCGACTGCAGCAGCACGGCGGTGATGAGCAGGAAACAGACCAGCACGTGGAAGATGGTCAACAGGATCAGCATATCCTCAACCCGCGGCCTTCACGATGGCCGCAAAACTGACGGCGTCGAGCGCGGCACCGCCGATCAACCCGCCGTCGATGTTCTCCTGGGCGAACAGGTCGGCCGCGTTGTCGGCCTTGACGCTGCCGCCGTACTGGATACGGACCTGGGCCGCCACTTGGTCGCCGAAGAGCTGGCGCAGGCGACCCCGGATCAGCGCGTGCACCTCTTCGGCCTGAGCGGCGGAGGCCGTGCGGCCGGTGCCGATGGCCCAGACCGGCTCGTACGCCAGGGTGATGCGGACCACGTCCTGCACGGTGAGCCCCTGAAGCCCGGCGTCGACCTGCCCCAGGACTACGGCCTCGATCTGGTCGGCCTCGCGCTGCTGCAGGGTTTCGCCCACGCACACAATCGGCGCCAGACCTGCCTTCAGCGCGGCCACCAGCTTGCGATTCACGGTGGCGTCGGTCTCGCCGAAGTACTGGCGCCGCTCAGAGTGGCCTAATATAACGTGGGTGCATCCACTGGTCAAGATCATCTCGGCCGACAGCTCCCCGGTGTACGCGCCGGAGGATTCCCAGTGCATGTTCTGCGCCCCCAGACCGATCCGACTCCCGGCCAGGGCCACCTTCACCGCGTGCAGGCTGGTGAACGGCGGGCAGATCACCACCTCCCGGTCGGCCGTCAGGTCGGCCAGAAGCGGCTTGAGCGTCTCCACCAAGGCGACGGCCTGGTCGGCCGTCTTGTTCATCTTCCAGTTGCCGGCCACGAACGGACGACGCATCGCTCGATTGTTCTTATCGCTCAACGCTGCTCCTATCGCTCAAGACTGCTCTTCTCGCTCAGGGCCGCCACCCCGGGCAGGACCCGACCACCCATGCACTCCAGCGAGGCCCCCCCGCCGGTGGAGATGTGCGTCATCCGCTCGGCCAGGCCGGCCTGGATGATCGCCGCGGCCGTGTCCCCGCCGCCGATGATGCTCACCGCGCCCTGGGCCGTGGCCGCGCCCACGGCCTCGGCCACCTGCAGGGTCCCCACGGCAAAGGGCTCCATCTCGAAGACCCCCAGCGGTCCGTTCCAGGCGATCGTACGGGCCTGGGCGACCTTGGCCGAGAACGCCCGGATCGCCTGCGGACCGATATCCATCCCTTCCCACCCGGCCGGGATGCCATCCCGCGGCACCACCTGGGTGAGGGCATCGGCGGCGAACCGGTCGGCCACCACGCAGTCGTCCGGCAGCAGCAGCTCCAGGCCTCTGGCCTTGGCATCGGCCAGGACCTTGCCAGCCACCTCGACCCGGTCCTCCTCCAGCAGGGAGTTCCCGATCTCCAGGCCCATCGCCTTGTAGAAGGTGTAGGCCATGCCGCCGCCGATCACCAGAGCGTCGACCTTGTCCATCAGGTTCTCGATCACCTCGATCTTCCCCGAGATCTTGGCCCCGCCTAAGATGGCCACGAACGGCCGCCGCGGACTCTTCAGGGTCTCGTCGAGGTAGGTGATCTCCTTCTCCATCAGCAGACCGCTGACCGAAGGAGAGAGATAGTGCGTCACCCCCTCGGTGGAGGCGTGAGCCCGGTGGGCCGCGCCGAAGGCGTCGTTGACGTACAGGTCGCCCAGGGCCGCCAACTGCCGGGCGAAGTCAGCGTCGTTCCCCTCTTCCTCGGCGTAGAAGCGCAGGTTCTCGAGCATGAGGATCTGGCCCGGATGCAGCCCCTGGGCCAGCACCTCGACCTCGGGACCGATGCAGTCAGGGGCCTGCTTCACGTCGCGACCGATGACCTCGGCAAGCCGCATGGCGGCCGGCTTCAGGGACATCGCCGGATTCCGCTTCCCCTTGGGCCGGCCCAGGTGGGACATCAGGATCACCGAGGCGCCGTGCTCCAGCAGATAGCGGATGGTGGGCACCGAGGCCTGGATGCGGTTGTCGTCGGTGATCCGCTGCCTGTCGTCGAGCGGGACGTTGAAGTCCACGCGCACCAGAGCGCGCTTGCCGGCTACGCCGACGTCCTTGACGGTCATCTTCGCCATGGTGATCGCCACCTTCTTGGCAGGAGTGGATGCTGCGGCCACCAGACCGTCTGACCAGGGGGTAAAATTAGACCTGGGCGGGGAATGGGTCAAGGTCGGCGCGGCTCAGCGGTACGCCCCGGCCAGGGTCGCGGCCAGAACCGTTCGGGCCCCGGCCTGCCGCAGGGCCCGGGCGCAGGCGTCGAGGGTGGCCCCGGTGGTCAGCACGTCGTCGACCAGACAGAGGCACCGATCGCCGGGTACCGGCACGGGGCAGGCAAAGGCGTCGCGCAGGTTGTCCTGCCGCGCCACCGCGTCCAGCCGGGCCTGCTGCCGCGTCTGCACCCGCCGAACCACCAGGTCGCCGGCCACCGGCCGTCCCAGCTCCTCGCCCAGGCCAGCGGCGATCAGGGCGCTCTGGTTGAAGCCGCGCTCGCGCTGCCGCGCCGGGTGCAGCGGCACCGGCACCAACAGATCGACGACGGTCAGCTCGGGCCCCAGATGGCGGGCCAGCGAGCGGCCCAGGGCCGGACCCAGCGACCGCCGGCCGCTGAACTTCAGCGCGTGTACCGCCTGCTGCAGGGGGCCGTCGAAGCGACCGAGGACCACGGCCCGGTCAAAGGCCACCTCCCAGCCACTGCAGTTGGTGCACGAGGCTCCGGGCGCGATGGCCGGACAGCCACACCGACCACAGCGCCCGTGAACCGCCCGCGTGCCGTCGGCGATCGCGGCCCAGCAAAGCGGACAGAGTAGCTCGGCGGCCTCGTCGAGCGCGGCGCTGCAGGCAGTGCAGACCGGAGGGTAGACGAAGTCGAGCAAGGCCGTGCCCAGCCAGTGCAGCCCGGCCGATCCCCACATGATCCCCTCCTGTCACCCGGAAGACACACGGTCGTGGCACCTGGACCACCGCGCCGACAGGACACGGCCGGATCCGGCTCTCAACGGAACGGCTTCCGAGGGAAGTACAACAAAGGCCGTGCCAGGATCGACAGAAAACGCCGGCCGGGCAGAACACCACGCGGCATTCTGCCCGGCGCGTCGACCGGTTCGCCCGGAGGATCGGGCGCCTCAAGGCGCGCGACTGCCGAACGATCAGGCGACCAGATCGAGCTTGGGTTGGTCCTCGCCGCGGACGCCGTCCGCGTCGCCGCGCCGAGGCTCGTCCTCGGCCTCGGGGAGCGCCTGGCGGCGCAGCCGACGACGCGGCCGCCGCTCCTGGCGCGAGAGGGCGTCGTTGACGTGGACCATACCTGGTTCGATGCGGGCGATCATCCGTGACCTCCTTTATATCCCGGCCTTCCTTGGCCAGGACCGGGCTCGACCCGGCGCTGCTGCCCGTGGGCAGGCAGTACTACTATCGGCAACCGCCCCTGGCCCTTGACCGAGCAACCCGCCGTCCGTTTTGTCTGGAGGCCCGGTGAGGAGACCCGACCGCCGGGTTGGACATCCGCCTTCCCTCTCGGCAGAGGAGCCACCATGAACCGTCCACCTGCCTATTTCCTTGCCGCCCTGACCGCGGTGCTGTTGGCCGCCGGCCCAGGACTGGCCGGATATCGGCTGGTCCAGGGACCAGATCCGGCCGATCCCCTGCAGGCCCGCATCTACCGCCTGGACAACGGGCTCACCGTGTACCTGAGCGAGAACCACCAGGAGCCCCGCTTCCACGCCGAGATCGCCGTGCGGGCGGGAAGCCTCAACGACCCGCCCGAGGTGACCGGTATCGCCCATTACATGGAACACATGCTGTTCAAGGGGTCCGACGAGATCGGCACCCTGGACTACGTTCAGGAGAAGGTCCACCTCGACCGCGTCGAGGCCCTCTACGAGGAGCACTTCGCCGAGACCGACTCGGCCAGGCGGGCCGAGCTCTACGCCCGGATCAACGCCGAGAACCAGCTTGCGGCCCAGTACGCCGTGCCCAACGAGCTGGACCGGATCTACACCGCCATGGGCGAGCGCGGCCTGAACGCCTGGACCTGGCTGGACGAGACCGTGTACCAGGTCGACCTGCCGATCAACCGCCTGACCCAGTGGGCCTACGTCGAATCAGAGCGTTTCTCCAACCCCGTGTTCCGGCTCTTCCAGACCGAGCTGGAGACCGTGTACGAGGAGAAGAACCGCTCCCTGGACAACAAGGACCGGACCATCCAGGACGCGGTGGCGGCCCAGCTCTACAAGGTGCACCCCTACGGCCATCCCACCCTGGGCTCGGTCGACCACCTCAAGAACCCCTCGCTGCGGCGGATGTACGCCTTCTACCACACCTGGTACGTTCCCAACAACATGGCCGTGGTGATCTCCGGAGACCTGGATGCCCAGGCCACCATCGAGCTGATCGACCGGGAGTTCTCCCCGTGGCAGACCAAGGACCTGCCGCCGCGCCGCGCCGTGAAGGAACCGTCGATCAAGGCTCCCGAGCGGGTGGA
>JBAZUN010000058.1:0-2320 GCA_041661365.1 Candidatus Latescibacterota bacterium | reverse complement strand
GGCGAGGAGCAGGTGACCATCGCCTTCCGCACTGCGCCGCGCACCCACGCCGACGCCGAGGCCCTCGAGGTGCTCGACATGATCCTCGACAACTCGGTCGCCGGGCTGATCAACCTGAACCTGGTGCAGCAGCAGCGGGTGCGCAGCGCCGGCTCCAGTCCGTGGATGTTCAACGAGTACGGCGCTCAATATCTCTGGGGGGTGCCCAAGCAGGGCCAGACCCTGGAGGAGGTCGAGCAACTCCTGCTCGACCAGATCGAAATCATCCGGCAAGGCGAGTTCGAGGACTGGATCATCCCGGCCATCGTCACCGACTTCCGCAAGAGGCACGAGCAGCAGCTCGAGGAGAACGGCCCCCGGGTCAGCCTCATGCGCGACGCCTTCCTCCAGGGCGAGGAGTGGCCCCACGCGGTCCGCACCCTCGACCGGATCAGCAAGCTGACCAAGAAGGAGCTCGTCCGCGTAGCCCGGAAGTACTTCGGACCGGGGTACGTGGTGGCGTACCGACGAGACGGCCAGCCCGAGCTGCCCGCGATCGGCAAGCCGCCGCTCGATCCGATCGAGATCGACGCCGCGCGGGAGTCGGCCTTCCTGCAGCGGGTCCTGGCCATGCCGGTCGAGGAGATCGCCCCGGCCTTTGTCGAGCCCGGGCGCGACTACACCGTCAAGCCGCTGCGCGACGGACTGCCCCTGTACTACGCCCACAACCCGCTGAACGGGCTGTTCACCTTCACCGCCACCGTCGAGATCGGCACCCTGGCCGAGAAGCGGCTGGCCGTGGCCGGCGAGCTGCTCGACAAGGCCGGCACCCCGCGGCTGAGCGCCGAGGCCCTCAAGAAGGAGTGGTACAAGCTCGGGACCGACTTCTCCCTCAGCGTCGGCGACCAGGAAACCACCATCAATCTCAGCGGCCTGGACGCCAACCTGGTCCCCTCCCTGGCCCTGCTCGCCGAGCTGCTGCGGCACCCGATGATCGAGCCGGCCACCCTGACCGAGCAGATCGCCATCATCAAGGCCAAGCGCGAGGACGCCCGGAAGGACCACCGCACCATCCACCAGGCCCTGTACCAGTACAATCGCTTCGGGGACCTGGCCTACTACCGCCGGGTGTTGCCCAACGCCGAGCTGGACAAGCTGACCGTCGAGGAGTTGATCGGCCTGATCGCCGGCCTGCCGGGGTATCGCCAGACCCTGCAGTACGCCGGCTCCCTGCCGCTCGAGCGGGTCGCGGCGGCCCTGGCCGAGCAGTACCCGGCACCGGCCCAGCCCCAGGCTCCCCCCCCGTACCAGGTGATGGAGTTCCGGCAGCCGGGGACCACCGAGATCTACTTCGTCAACAAGGAGATGGCCCAGGCCCTGGTCCGGCTAGAGGCCGGTGACCTGAACGCCCGCGCCGAGCCGCAGCGGTACGACGAGACCCTGCGGCCGGCCATGGACCTGTTCAACGAATACTTCTCCGGTGGGATGGCCGGGATCGTCTTCCAGGAGCTGCGCGAGGCACGGGCCCTGGCTTATTTCGCCGGGGCTCGGTACTACCCGGGGTACGCCAAGGAGGACCAGAGCTGGCTGGTCGGCGCCATCGAGACCCAGGCCGACAAGACCTCCGACGCCGTCGCCGCCTTCCAGGAGCTGCTCGACCAGCTCCCGACCTCCCCCGAGCGGTTCACCGCGGCCCAGCGGGCCCTGGTCAGCCAGTACCGGACCGAGCGGCTGGGGTTCCGCGAGGTGCTGGCTGCGGTGCGGGACTGGGAGCGGAAGGAGGTGGCCGTGGACCCGCGGCAATGGCGGTTCGAACAGGTTCAGACCGCCACCCTCGACCAGGTCCTGCAACTGCACCGGGAGCATCTGCAGAACCGGCCGCGACTGATCTCGATCGTAGGAGACCGGAGCAAGATCGACCTGGAGGCCCTGGCCCGAAACGGCAAGGTGATCGAGCTGGGCCTGGAGGATATCTTCAAGTTCTGAGCGACGAAGCAGAGGCCGCCGGACGGACAGCGTCCGGATCGAAGACAAAGAGATCGGAGCTTGCCGCGAGGCTTGCTTGGGTCTGTAAGGTCCAGCCCGAGTAACCGCCTGTTGACAAGGTGGGTGGACCCGCCTAGTTTTCTCGGCCGGATTCGACCTGGGGCGGCGTAGCTCAGTCGGTTAGAGCAGCGGAATCATAATCCGCGTGTCGGGGGTTCGATTCCCTCCGCCGCTACCATCTGCAGTAGAGCGCAACTCCTTCAGATCGTAAGGGGTTGCGCTTTCTGTTTCAGCGCCGACTGCGAGCCGGTACAAGGATGGTACAATCTCTGTGGGATCGACCGTAGGCAGGACC
>JBAZUN010000057.1:0-20304 GCA_041661365.1 Candidatus Latescibacterota bacterium | reverse complement strand
ATCGGGGAGATCGGCGGGGCCGACGAGGAAGAGGCGGCGGCGTACATCCGCCGGTACTTCGACCGTCCGGTCGTCGGCTTCGTCGCCGGGCAGACCGCGCCGTCGGGCCGGCGGATGGGGCACGCCGGGGCGATCATCTCGGGAGGCAAGGGGACGGCCGCGGACAAGATGCGGGTCTTGCGGGCCGCGGGGATCTGGGTGTGCGACAGCCCAGCCGAGATCGGCGCGGCCGTGGCCGAACTGTTGGGGCTGCCCTCCGGTCGGAACGAGGTTACCCGGGACCTGAGCTCCCCGGCCCACGGAGAGCAGGATCTGGGGAGGGCGGCAGCGGCATCACCGCCGGCTGGCGGCTGAGCCACCACAGACCGGCGGCGGCCAGCCCCGCCGCCAGCACGGTCAGTGCGCCTGGCAGGTGGAGATGGGGATTGAGGATCTCCAGGCCGTGATAGGCGCGCAGGTTGGTGGCGATCAGGGACATCCCGTTGTTGACCAGATGCGCCAGGATCGCCGGGTAGATGCTGTGGGTCCAGAAGACCAGCAGCCCGAGGAACAGGCCGAACAGCAGTAGGGCGGTGAATTGCCAGGGGTTCATGTGGGCCGCGGCAAAGAGAGCCGCTGATCCCGATACGGCCACACCCGGGCCATGGTGGGCGTACAGGCCGGAAAAGGCAAAGCCGCGGAAGAAGAGCTCCTCGCAGATCCCGGGCAGGATGGCCACGGTCAGCACGGCCGCGAGGAGACCGGGCAGATCCCGGGCCAACTGGACCTCGAGTTGGGCCCGCTGGACCACCGGCGGCAGTTCCCAGCCCAGCGCTGCCAGCAGGTCGAGCTGCAGCAGATCCACCTCGGCAATGACCAGGCTGGCGGCCAGGGCGGTCAGGCCGGCAACGACGAGGGTGGCCAGCGGGACGGCGTTGAGCAGGAGCACCTCCTCGGCGGGCAGTCGACGCCGGCGTAGGAAGAATGCCATCACCGCCGTCACCGACAACTCGGCCAGGGCCAGACCGGCTCGAGCCGACAAGATCCGGGCCAGTGGCCAGACGGCGAAGTGCACGAGGGGGAGCGCCAGCAGCGCCACCCAAAGGATCTGGCGCGAATCCGGATATCGGTTCGTCAGGGACAAGGCATGGTCCTAAGGCCGGCTTGCCTGGCGGTAGGCGACGGTGCGGCAGCGCCACCAAAGGTAGTCGACGACCAACGCCGGCAGCCACCAGTGGTCCAGCCTGGCGGCCACCAAGCGGACGGGATAGTACACCCAGCTCCAGCAGGCGACCCGCAGCAGCAGGCTGCGTAATTCCCAGGGGCAAGCGCTCAGGAAGTCGAGCTGCAGGAGCCCGCTGAGTTCGGGGTGCTTGCCGAGCAGCAGCGGCAGCGAGCCCTTGCCGTAGGCCTCCATGAGCCTGCAGGTGTCGGTCAACGAGCGCAGGTGATGGTGCCACGAGACCGCATCGGCGGCAAAGGCAAAGGTGGCCCCGGCCTGCTGCAGCCGGTACCCCAGCTCCAGGTCCTCCCCACCGTATTCGTGGAAGTCCTCGTCAAACCACCCGACTCTGGCCAGCAGCCCCCGCGGCACCGAGGAGTTGCCGGTAACAAAGCACTTGAACGGCACCGGTTGCCCGGGCCGCAGCCGGTGCACGCCGCGACTCTCCATGTACCGGCTCAACGCCGTTCTGGCCAGATCCGGGGGATAGCGGATCTCGCCGATGACCACGCGGTCGGCCTGTCCCTGATGCGCCGCCGCGTGGGCCGCCAGGAATCCCGGCACCACGGTCATGTCGCTGTCGAGGAAGACGATCAGCTCCCCGGTCGCGGCCCGAAGCCCCGTGTTGCGGGCGCGGGCGCGGCCCTGGTTGACCGCGTGTCGGACCAGCACCAGGGGCAGCGGCGCGGCGGCCTGATGGAGCAGCGGAGCTTCCAGGTACGGCGAGCCGTCGTTGACCACCACGATCTCGACCTTTGCGGCCGGGAAGTTCTGAGTCGCCAGACTCGCCAGGGCCGCGCGGACGCGCTCCGGTTCCGCGTAGGTGGGGATGATCAGGCTGATGGACGGCAGGGGCGCGGTCACAGGCTCGCGTAGAGCGCGGTGAGGTGATGGGCTTCAGCCTCCCAGCAGTACTGTCGGGCAGCGGCCAACGCGGCCTGGCGCCACTGGGCCCGCTGGTCTTGGTCGGCGAGCATCTCGACCACGGCCCGGGCGACCCGCGCGCCGTCCAGCGGGTTTACCACCAGTCCGGCCTTGGCCTCGAGGACTACCCGCCGCATCTCGGGGAGGTCGCTTGCCAGCACCGGCAGGCCGGCCATGAGGTACTCGAAGAGCTTGTTGGGTAGGGCGTACGCCGAGCTGCGCGCGGTTCCCGTGAACAGGCAGACGCCCAAGTCCGCGGAGCAGGTGCAGGCGTGCAGCTCGGCAAACGGGACTCGCGGATGGAAGTAGACCGTGTCTCCCAGGCGGTGCGCCTCCACCAGACGGTGGAGCCGATCCTCCTCCGGGCCGTCGCCCAGGAGCACCAGGGCGGCACCGCCGAACCCCGGGGCCGCCAGGATCAGCTCGGGCAGGCCGTTGCCGGGGAGGAACCCTCCTTGATAGAGCACCACTGGGCGGGCTGGATCCAGGCTTAGGGCTTCCCGCAGTCGATGGCTGCTGACCGGGGGCTGGTAAGGGGGCAGATTGCGGACCAGGCACACCCGCGAGAGCCGGTAGCGCCGTTGAAGCTCCTCGGCGATGGACGGGCTGACGGTGATTGTCCGGTTCACCGAGCGGATCAGGAACCGCTCGAGCAGCATCCAGATGGCCCGAATGTGAGGCCGACCGCGCAGGGAGGCCTGCTCGGTCCACAGCTCGTGCGAATCGTAGATCAGGGGTAGACCGCGCTGCCTGGCCACGCGCACGGCCGGCAGCAGGGCATCGAGGTCGTGGGCATGGCAGGCATCCGGAGCGGCCTCGGCCAACTGCCGAGTAGCTTGCCGCCAGAAGGCGGGATAGCTCAACCGCAGGGACCGGCGGCGATCGATCGGGATTCCACGGGTAACCACCCCATCCCACGCCGGAGCCGGGCCTCGGTGGAACAGCGTCGAGATCAGGGTGACGCGGTGGCCGGCCTCGACCAGGGAGCGGGTTTCCCGGAAGATGCGGTAGTCGTACCGCAGGTCGGTGAACGCAACCATGCCGACGTGCATACAGGGGCTGATCCAAGACCAAGAAGGCGAATGGGTGGGGTTGAGGTTCCCTGTGGTCCGCAGAAACAGAGTGTGGCGGCCGTCCGGCGATCAACACCTGCGATCTGAGGTCCCCAAACGAGGCGGTGTGGGGAGGATATGTCGAGAACCTCAGGTGTCCGGAAAGGGGGTTCCGGATATCGCGGGTGCTGAACGAATCACCGTCAGCGAGCCGCCACACTCAAACTCGGAAAACTAACACCAAGCTGTGTCGAAACGGCCTTGGCCACCTTGGCTTCCAGCCCAAAAGTCACGAGACAAATCTACGCACACTGCACCGTGTTGTCAAGCGCTCTGATGGGATGACTCTGGCTGGGTGGCGATTGACACCAACCAGTGGGTGTCGTAGGCTTATGGTTTCGGAGTCGTCCCCGGCCACCGGCAGATCGAGGAGAGGAAGGCGTGCAGCTCGCGGAGATGGTACTGGCGGCCCGCAAGGCCAAGGGGTTGAGCCAGGGCGCGGTTGCCAGTAAGCTGACCACGGGGAAGAAACCGCGGGGGGTCTGGCCGACCTACGTGGGGCAGATCGAGAAGGGTGAGAAGGTCCCGTCGGATGAGGTCTGCCTCAAGCTGGCAGAGGTCCTCGGTCTTGAGGTCAAGCAGGTACTCCTGGCGGCCTATGCGGCCAGGGCAGAATCCACCGAAGCCGCGGCGCTGTTTCTCGAAGCCATCGAATCCTTGGCCGTTGCCGCGTCGCCGCCAGGGTCAAGCCAGCAGACTGACCAACCGCTCTCCTCGGAGCTGCGGCGGCTCCTGAGTGACCCGGAATTCAGGGAGGCCTTGGCCCAACCCCGTCTTCAGGCCTTGCTGCTGCAGATCGCGCGGGCCGGTGCCGGCCGGGATTTCGCGCGGGTGCTCAGCCGGCTACAGGCCATGGAAGACCGGCAGTGGATCAGCCTGCTCAACATCCTGGAGGCGATGGGGGTTTGACCGCCAGCAGCACCTTGGCCACCAGGGTCAACCGCTGCCTGAAGAGGGGTGAGCTAAGGGGCTGCCGCGGAATCTGCAGGGGCGGTGGTCGGCGGGACGGCCGCCGCTGCGGCGCGTTCCTGACGTCCGGAGAGCACGGCCATCACCTTCTCCCGGACAAACGGATTCGGGTCGCGCAGCACCGCCATGAGATGCTTGTTGCCGTACCGCTCTTCCATCTCGCCGAGGCGCTCCACCGCCAGGAGGCGGATACCCGGATCGCGGTCGCGGGTGGCCATTCCCAGCACCTCGGCGACCTCGCGCTTGACCTTCCCGCTCTTGCTCTGTCCCAGAATCCCCAATAACTTGACGGCTTGGGCCCGAACCCCGACGTCGGGATCGCGTAGGGCGCGGGCCAGCACGGTCGGGGTGGAGATCTTCTTCTCGGTGCCCAGCAGCGGGACGTACTTGAGGGGCGGCACGGTGCGTACCGCGCACCCCGAGCCCCACACGAGGACCAAGGTCAGGACCGCGAGCCGCAGGATCAGGCGGGGCCGGTGGCGCCGTGGGCCGGGGGCGACACCTGCAGGGGATGTCGGCTTCATGGCTAGCACACCCGTTCTATCGGCATCCAGGCGGCCGGGGCACAGCGCGGAGCGCGAACGAGGCGCACGGGAACCGCGGTTGCCGCGGCCACGTCCTAAGCAAGGTGAGTTCGCGTCCACGCCAGCAAGGAGGTTCCTATCGCATTGAGGTGTGACGATTTTGAAGCCCTGGTTTCCGACTACCTAGACGGCGATCTGGACCCTCTCACGCGACAGCGTGCCCAGGCCCATGCGGCGATCTGCCCCAATTGCGCCGAGGTTCTCGATGGGGTCATGCGGGTGCGCGGGGCCCTACGTTGTCTGGTCGACCTGCCAGAGGGAGCGGCGTTTCGGCTGCGGTTGTCCTCCTGTCTGAGCCAGGAACTGGACCGGCCACTCGAGCCGCGGGCCGGGTCGCTGGCGGTGGCCCTGGCCGTAGCCGCGGCCCTGGCCACGGTTCTGTGGCCGACACGGCCGGCAGAGCCGCCAACGTCCTGGGCCCTTCGGGCTCCGGCGGTCGTGGTCTTCAGCGGGCCAGCACGGCCCCGCCAGCCGGTCCCCCTGTCGCCGTGGATGGGTGCGCCTCAAGGGCCGGCTCACAGCGACGGCCGGACCGAGCCGATGGCAAGACCGGTCTCGTACTGAGTCCAGCCGGAATCACGGGACGGGGAGTTTGAACTCGCCGCGCTCGATGGCCCGCTCCAGTTCCCGGTGGAAGGTGCTGTCGAGGTGGCTGGTGATCTTCCAGCCCTCGGGCTCGCGCACGAAGTAGAAGAATGGGTTGGCCTGGCGAGGTCGAGTGCCGGCGGCCTCGAAGAGGATAAAGGCGATCCGGTCATTGATCACTTTCTCAACCGCCACTGGCCGGTTGGCCTCGGCTTCGGTTTCGGCCGGAGGTCGGCGTTGCCACTCCTCGCTCCAGGTGGCGAACCCACCGGCAACCTGACTCTGGTACCCCTGACTGTAACAGGACCAGATCTGCGCGGGGTCTCCCTTCTCCACGGCGGACCGATAGGTCTGCAGGGTGGCGCCGGGAGAGGCGAAGCGATCTCCTGAGCGGCTGCAGGCCGCCCCTCCAAGCAGGCAGGCCACGGCCACGACCAGGGGCCAAGACCCGGCCGCCAAGCCCCGCGCGCCGTACGCACCGCAAGGGCGAAGGAGCGACTCCTTCACCCTCGCCGCTGGTCTTGGATTCACCCCGAGCCTCACGGATTATCCCCGATCGCGGTTCACCCGCGATTCGATCTCGTCCCGCAGCCGGGCCGCCTCCTCGTATTCCTCGCAGACCACGGCGCGCTCCAGCCGCGACTGCAACTGGGCCAGTTCGTCAACGGGGCGCTCCCTATCGGGCTCCCTGGGCGGCAAGGGTCGGGTTGCCGTCGCTCCGGGCACCTCGGCGACCGGCACGGGGACCCTCTGGACCGCCTCAACCACCTGGATCTGGGGTTCCATCTCCAGGAAGTGCCTCAGCGTCTGCTCCATCTCGACGTCACCCGGAGCGGGCATTACGGCGACCCGGTCCAGAAGCTCGGTGGCGACGAGGATCGGCGCGCCAAGCCGAAGGGCCAGGGCTACCGCGTCGCTGGGCCGGGCGTCGATCTCCTTGAGGGTGTGTCGCCAGTCGACCACCACCTTGGCGTAGTAGGTCGAGCCTCGAGCCGAATGGATAACGGCCTGGTGGAGGGTGACCTGCAGCTTGGCCATCATGGTGCAGAGTAGGTCGTAGGAGATGGGACGGACCGGATCCTCGCCGTCCAGCGGCATCTGGATCGCCGCGGCCTCGAACTCGCCGATCGCGATCGGCAACAGCCTGGGGCGCTCGGCATGCTTCTCGCCGAGCCAGAGCAGGGGTCGGTCCTCGCGCAGGAAGGGGCTGACCTTAACCACCGACATCTCGATGAACGCCGCATTGCCCATGGCCGCTCCCCGCTCCACCAGCCCCTTCTTCAGGAATGTTCGGCCTCGCGCCTGACCCGGGAGATCTCGTCGCGCAGGCGCGCTGCTTCTTCGTAGACCTCTTCGGCCACGGCTTGCTGCAGGCGCCGCTCCAGGGCCTCCAACGGATCGGGCACCGGTTCATCGACGAGAGGCTCGACCTCGGGCGGTTCCTTTCCCGTCGGAACCGGAGCCGCTGGAGTCGCGGCTTCGCCGGCCGCTGGTTCGGCCTCCTCGTCCGGCCGCACGTATCCTGCCTCCTGAAGCACCTCGGGTGAGGCGTAGATCGGCGCTCCCTGCCGGAGCGCCAGGGCAATGGCATCGCTCGGCCGCGAGTCAAGCACCGCGGTGCTGCCGTCTCCGGCCTTCAGGTGCACGGCCGCGTAGTAGGTTCCCTCGTGCAGCTCGGTGATCTCCACGCGGGTCACCCGGGCCGCGACCATGTCGAGCACGGCATGCGCCAGATCGTAGCTGATCGGGCGTTCGGGCTTGCGGTCGCCCTGCGCCGCGGCGATGGCCGCGGCCTCGAACCGGCCGATGACGATCGGCAGGTACGCGCGTCCGGCCTTCTCCTTGAGCACGACCTGCGGGTACGCCGATTTCGCGCTGGTGTACACGCCGTTTACTTCCATGAGGATCATGGGATAGACTCGGAATGCCGGTTACTCGAGACCCTACGGGATTGGCGCGGGGAAATATAACACGCCCGAAAACGGGGTGTCAACCGGATCGCGGCGCGGGTTTTCTCCCTCTTCGCTCAGGCGCTGTGCTTCCCAGCACCGAGGCGGGCTTCGAGCGCTTCCACCTGCTGTCGTAACCGCTCCTGTCGGCCACCGAGCTGCACCAGGTAGCCGATCAGGATTGCCCAGACCGCGCCCAGCCCTGCGGTCAGGTATCCCAGCCCGGTCTCCATCTCTTCCTCCTGGGAGTCAACGTCACTCGTCTAGGTTTAGCGTAAGCTCCTGCATGGTCTGTACCCGAGCCTCCAGGGACTCGAGCCGGAGCCGGAAACGCAGTATCGCAAAGAACAGCAACCCGACCGCGGCAAGACATACGTACAGGGCCAGTTTCATCTCGGGTGCCAGGATTACCTGGCGTGGATGCAACTGCTGGTCAGCGGCCCAAAGGCGGACCGAGTAGTAGACCAGCGGCACGTTCGCGAAGGCGACGATGCCGACCACCGCGGCCAGGCGCGGGGTGCGTCCCGCGGTGGTGCCGTACCGGCGCACCATCAGGTACGCCACGTACATGGCGAAGAGAACCAGCATCGAGGTCAGCCGCGGCTCCCAGCGCCAGAACACCCCCCACACCGGCCGGGCCCAGAGCGGCCCGGGGACCAGCACGATCGCGGCGAAGACCACCCCCAGTTCCGCGCCGCCGACCGCCAGCCGGTCCCACCGAGTCTCCCTCGTGCGCAGGTACTGAACGCTCCCCACGAACGCGAGAAAAAAGCCCAGGCAGGCCGCCACCGCGGCCGGCACGTGGAAGTAGAAGAGGCGCTGCACCGCCCCCATCTGGGCCTCGGTCGGTGCATAGAGCAGGGCGGCACAGGTCGCGGTCCAGAGGGTCAGCAGCACACCGGCGCAGGCGGACGGAAACCTTCGGTCGGTCACGGGCACCTCACTCCTCGACGACGTGCTCGAACAGCAGCAAAGAGAGGGTTACGAACACCGTCACGTACGCGATCAGGATCTTGAGATAGGGGAGCATCTCGGCCAGCGGGCGCTCCTGCAGGACCAGGGCGGTGCCTTCGACGCAGGCGATCAGCGCGGGCACCACCATGGGGAGCAGCAGCAGCGGCAGCAGCAGCTCCCGCAGCCGCAGGTTGCTCGACATCGCGGCAAAGAGGGTCCCGGCCGCGGCCAGGCTGGCCGCTCCCAGGACGAGGATCGGCACCAGCGCCAGCAGGTGCAGCCCGGGCGACAGGTTGAAGAACAGCGCGAAGAGCGGCAGGACGAGCAGCTCCAGGGTCAACAGGAAGACCAGGTTCCCGAGCATCTTGCCGGCGTAGATGGCGCCGCGGTCGCCCGGTGCCAGCAGCAGCGCGTCCAGGCACCCGTTCTCCTGCTCGTCGGCGAACGATCGGTTCAGCGCGAGCACCGCGGCGAACACGAAGGACGACCACATCACCCCTGGGCCGATCTCGTGCAGGGCGGCGCCGCCCAGATCGAACGAGAAGTTGAAGACCAGCAGCACCAGGAGCACGAAGAAGAGCATGGGCGACAGCCGCTCGCGGGTCCGCCACTCGGCGCGGACGTCCTTCCGCATCACGGCCAGAACGCGGCGGAGGAAGTTCATCTCGCGCCTTCGACCAGCGCCGCGTAGACCCGGCTCAGCTCGGCCACCGAATCCCCGCGCCAGGGCTGGTGGCCGCAGACCCGGCCACGGTGGAGCACCAGCAGGTCATCGGCCAGGGCCACGGCCGGTTCGAGCTGGTGGGTCACCAGGACCCCGGTGCGGCCCTGGCGACGCCAGTCCTGAAGCTGGGCGCACAGCCCCTCGATCCCGGCGGCGTCCAGGCCGGTAAACGGCTCGTCGAGGAGGAGCACCGTGGGGCCGTGCAGGTTGGCGCGGGCCAGGGCCAGCCGCTGCTTCATGCCGCGGGAAAAGGTCCGGACCCGCTGTCGCTCGCGGGGGCCCAGCCCGGCCGCGGCCAGGGCCGCCGCGATTCGTGCCTCGCCGTCGGCCAGGCCGTACAGGCGCGCGAAGAAGCGCAGGTTTTCCAGCGGGGTGAGGTCGTCGTACAGGAGCGTCTGGTGCGACAGCAGACCGATGGCGCGGCGGGCGTCGGCACTGGCATGCGGATCCTCGCCGCAGACCAGTACCCGGCCTCCGGTCGGCCGGGCCAGGCCCGCGAGCAGTCGGAGCAAGGTGCTCTTCCCCGCGCCGTTGGGCCCGAGCAGCAGGAGGAAGGTGCCGGCGGGCAGCCGCAGGTCTACCTCGGCCAGCGCGGCGGTTCCCGCGTACCGCTTGCTGACCCGGTCGAGGGAGATGGCCTCAGCCGGCGTCATGGTCAGACTCCGTTCGGAGGCCCAGGGACAGGACCTGAGCCACCAGGGCTTCCCGCCGGCGTTGGTAGGTCTCGTCGTCCGGCCGGAGATGGAACTCCTCGTCCAGGCGGGCGATCGCCGCTATCAGGGGGGGTCGTTGGGCCAGATCCGCAGTCGTGGGTCCGGACCGCGACGGCGCTGGGGCGGCGACTCGCCTGCGGGAGACGGCCACCAGCGTCGCAATCCCCGCGGCCAAAGCCCCGGCCAGGGCCGTCCACTTGAGTAGGCGTTGGCCGGACCGGCCGGTCGGCAGCGGCACCACCACCTCCTCCCCGCGGGCCAGGGCCGGGTGCCGCAGCCGGCGGTACGCTGCCCCCTCGAGCTCGACCACGCCAAGATCCTCGAAGGTCGGCGGCGCGGCCGCGGCAGCAGGCTGCAGATAAACCTCCAGAACCTCGGTGGGGTAGGTGGCCTGCAGCCGATACTCCGGGCCGGCTTCGTCCAGGTCCAGGGTGTAGGTGAAGGCGATCTCGGTGAGGCCCGGCGGCAGAGGCTGCCGGTCGTAGATCCGGTTCCCCTCGCCGGCCACCAGGGCTCCGGCGTGACTGCGCAATTCCCGTGCGCCCGGCGGCAGGACGAACTCGGTCACCCGACCGGCGTCAGCCCCGGCTGAACCGATAAAGGTGCGGTCGCCGGGATTGTGCACCTGGACGAGCTGGGCCACCTCGAGTTCCTGGGGCCGCGGCGACAGGAAGAGGGTCTGACGGGTGATCCGGAGGCCCGGATCCTCGGCGGTGGGCTCGTAGACCTCCAGGATGATCTGCTGCTGGTCGCCGACCTTCAGGAGCGAGGAGGCCTGCTGCACGCCGCGGTACTCGGCGGCCAGCACAAACTCCAGGCCGTCCTCGAGGAACGGTCCGGCAAAGGAGAACGCGCCCTGGGCGTCGGTGGTCTGGCGGGCCACCTCGGTCAGGGCACCGTCCTGGGCAACGGAGAAGGTCACCTCTACGCCGGGCACCCGGGTACCGGTGACCGGGGCTTCGACGAATCCCTGGACCGCGCCGCTGGCTCCTGCCGCGGTCGGACCGAACCCCGCGGCCATGGCCAGCAGCCAGCAGACCCAGCGACCGGTCGAAGGGTTGCCGATCACCGGTGCGGGCGGGTCAACCGCGCGCCGCATTGCGGGCAGAACTGGTTGTCGGCTCCTTGTTCAGCGCCGCACGACGGACAGCGACTCGACGGCAGAGCCGCAAGCGAGGCGCGCGCGGCCCGGACCTCAGCTTCGAGGGCCTGGCGCGGGTCGGCCGGCCCAGGTGCGCCGGTCAGCCCCTCCAGCTCGCGGAGGACGGCCAGGGCTTCTGCCTCAAGGCGAGGTCGCTGTTCGGCGAAGTCCTGGGGAGCGACCTTCCCCAGCTCGCAGTCGAATTCCAGTTCGCGGAGGGCGGTGAAGAGCTGTTCCTTGCGCTCTTCCAGGAGGGCTTGGGCCGCGGCCGAACCCGCGGCGGGGAACGCCGTGGGGGGGCGGTGGCTCCGGCCGCTGAACAGGGGATACCCGACGGCGTAGGCCAGCGCCAGCAGCAGGCCGGCGCCGGCGATCAGGCTGAGCGGTTCCATGGCGGCAGATCCCGGATGGAGGACCTTAACCCCGGCCAGAGGCGCGTTCGAGGCGGGCCAGACGGCGCTCCCGGTCGGTGGGCCACATCGCCCACAGCGAGCCCAGCACGAAGACGATGCCGCCGAGCCAGACGCAGTTCACCAGCGGGTTGATGAACACTTGGAACTTGGCGCTTTCTCCGGCCTCGGCGTACCCGACGAGGATGAGGTACAGGTCGCGGGTCAGGGTGGAGTAGATCGACACCTCGGTGGTTCCCTGCTCAAAGGCGCGGTAGAACCGCCGCTCGGGTAGGAGGGTGGCCAGGAACTCGCCGGTCCGCGAGAGCGACAACACGGCCGTGTCCACCACCATGTTCGCGTCCTCGCGGTGGGCCAACCCCTCGTACCGGAGGGTGAAGTCGCGGACCTGCTCGGACCCGCCGCGCGGCAGGATGAACTCGCGTTCTTCGGTGAAGGCCTTGCCGGTGAAACCGGCGAAGAGCAGGACCAGGCCCAGGTGGACCAGGTACCCGCCGTACCGCCGCCGGTTCCGGCTTGCCAGATGATACAGGGCCGCGGCGTAGGTCTCGCCCGCGGTGCGCTGCCGGACCCGCGCGCCCCGGTGGAATTCGCCGAACACGGCAGCGGTGACCAGGGCACACAGGGCCAGCGAGATCAGGGCCCAGGGATCGCGCACGCCCACGGCCAGCAGTCCGGCCAGGGCGGCCGCGGCGACGGCCAGCGGTGCGGCAAAGCCGCGGCGCAACCCCGCCGGCGAGGTACGGCTCCAGGCGAACAGGGGCCCGGCGCCGATCAGGAGCAGGAGGATCAGACCGAGCGGGATGTTCACCTGATTGAAGAACGGCGGCCCCACGGTGACCTTGGTGCCGGCCAGGGCCTCGGAGACCAGCGGGAAGACCGTGCCCCACAGCACCGCGAAGAGGATCCCCAGGAGCACCCAGTTGTTGAGCAGGAAGGCGGTCTCGCGGGAGGCGAACGACTCCAGCCGGGCCTCGGCCTTCAGGGCCCCGGCCCGTGCCACCAGCAGCAGCACCGAACCCCCGGCCAGCAGGATCAGGAAGACGGCGAAGAAAGGCCCGACGTTGGACTGGGCAAAGGCGTGGACCGAGGAAATCACCCCGCTGCGGGTGAGGAAGGTGCCCAGGATGCACAGGGTGTAGGTGAGGATGGCCAGGATCATGTTCCAGCGCTTGAGCATCCCCTGGCGCTCCTGCACCATGATCGAGTGCAGGAAGGCGGTGCCGGCCAGCCAGGGCATCAGCGACGAATTCTCGACCGGGTCCCACCCCCAGTACCCGCCCCAGCCCAGCTCGACGTAGGCCCATTTCCCCCCCAGGAGCAGCCCGGCACCCAGGAAGGTCCAGGGGATCATCATCCACCGCCGGGCCGGCCGCAGCCAGGTGTTGTCGAGGCGGCCCGCGGCCAGAGCCGCCACGGCAAAGCCGTAGGGTACCACCATGCCGACCATCCCCAGGTAGAGCATGGGCGGATGGATCGCCATCAGCGGATGCTGCAGCAGCGGGTTGAGGCCCCGGCCGTCGGCCGGGACAAAGGGCAGGCGCGTGAACGGATCAGCGGCGAAGAGGTGGATGACGGCGAAGAAGAAGCCGGTGCACGCCAGGGCGGCCACCACGTAGGGCATGAGCGGCCGGTACCGCCGGCGATAGGTCAGCACCACGGCCACGCCGTAGAGGGACAGGATCCAGTTCCAGAACAGCAGGGAACCGCTCTGTCCCCCCCACAGCGCCGCCACCACGTAGGTGGCGGGCATGGCGCGGTTGGTGTTCTCCGCCACGTACTGGACCTGAAAATCCCGGGTGAGGAGGGCGTACCAGAGCGCGAAGACCGCCACGGTGAGCAGGCCGGCAAACGCCAGCAGGGCCTGCTCGCCGCTGCGGATGAGGGGCTCGTGGGAACGGCGAACCCCCAGCAGCGAGGCCGCGGCGGCGTACCCGGCCGCGATCAGGGCCAGGCAGAGGGCGAGGTACCCGGTGTCTACCACCGGTACCGCCGCAGTCCGCTAGCCGGTGGCCTCCACGTGGCCTTCATAGCTCTGACCTTCGTACTTGGAGGGGCACTTCGCGTACACCACCTCGGCGTCGAACCTCGCCCCCGCGGGGCGGTACTGGCCTTCGAGGACCACCAAGGCCCCATCCTTGAAGGTATCGGGGAGCACGCCGTGGCCGGTGTAGCGGACCTGCAGGGTGCGCTGGCCGTCGGTGATGGTGAACTCGGGCCGGGAGCGGTACTCGTCCCACCGGATGGAGCCCGGGACTACCCGGCTGCCGCCGAGCTGCAGGCGGGCCATCCGGGTATCGTCCTGGCCGGTGCCGGCGAGCAGGTGCTCGAGCGTGGTCTGGGTGGCGGCCGACTGCTGCACCCCGGTGGCCAGCAGGTACCCCAGCCCGACCAGAATCACCAGACTGCCGATGACGAACTTGAGGCGCTTCATGCCGCGACCGCTCCTGTGCCCTTGAGTCTCCCACTCGCCGCCGCGCGTGACCTGAGTTGGTTGAATGTGCTCAACCGGTCCACTTTTCGCAAATGGCCACCAGGGGGCTCTGGCCCACGCGAGTGTGCACCAAGGTGACCGGCCGGGAACCGCCGCGTAACCCCAGGCGCCGCCGCAGTTCATCGGGCTCCATGGCCACCGCGCGCTTCTTGATCTCCACCGGGAAGAACCCCTCTCCGGCCAAGCGCTGCCGCAGCCGCTTGAGTTGGAACGGCAGCCACTCCAAGACCCGGTAGACGCTGGCGAAGGGGGTGGACGAGCCGGTCTCAGCGCACAGGTACGCCACCCGCCGGTCGAGCAGCCAGGCGCCGAGACGGCGGGCTAGAGGCTCAATCAAGTGCGCCCGGACCACGGCCGGATCGGGATCGAAGAGGAACGGCCCCGGCGGTCCCACCGGCACCGGCGCGGCGTCGGGGGTTTCGGTCAGGGAGTCTCCCGCGGGGAGCACCGTGGCGCGGCGTCTGGCCGTGGCCAGGGGACCGAAGTAGCAGACCGCTTCGCGGCACTGCCCGCGCCACGACACCCACTCGAGCTCGCCGTCGGTCGGGAGCTCGGCCTCGTCGATGGCCGGGGAGAGCTTGACGGCGGTGGCCGGCACCTGGCGGCGCAGCTCGGTCAGCCAGGACAGCGGGGGGGAGTAGGACGCCGCTGACCGCTGCCGCGTCCCGTCGGCCAACCGACGTGCCGGATCGACAAAGGCCGCGTTGCCGGCCAGGCGGAGCCGGCAGACGTCCGCCGCCACCAGGCGGACCTGGGTCCGGTCCAGGGCTCGGGCGTTCAGCCGGGCCATCTCCAGCCGCCGGCGATCGAGGTCAACGGCCAGCACGGAGGATTCCCGCGACAGGGCAAGCAGGTCGCCGCCGATGCCGCAGCACAGGTCGAGCACCGTGCCGTACCGGGCGAAGCGTCTGGCCCGATGGTCGGCCACTACCGCGGCCGAGGCCATCTCCAGTCCTGGACGGTCGAAGTACATGCGGTCGGCCGCGGGGAACTTGGCCACCGCGGCCCGCCGGAGCTCGACCAGGGCAAGGGCGGCGCGGCACCAGGCGGCGGGGTACTCGGCGCGCAGGATCTCCTGCGCCCGCAGCTCGTCGTCGGCCAGGGACGCGGTCCGCGCCAGCAACCGCTGACCAGGGGAGCTGGACAGGAAGCGGAGGGCCTCGAGGGAGAGCGGGTCCGCCGCCGGCAGCAGGGCGGTGCGGCTCACAACTCCAGGAAGACCGGGAAGGTCGTCAGGTTCTCGCACCCGTCCGGCCGGACCACCACCACGTCTTCCAGCCGCACCCCGCCCACGCCGGGGTAATACAGCCCCGGCTCCACGGTGACCACCTGGCCCGCGGTCAGGGCCTGGCCGCGGGTGCCGATCCGGGGCGGCTCGTGGATCTCCAGGCCCAGGCCGTGGCCGGTGCCGTGGAAGAACCCTTCCATGTGCCCGTCCCGCTCCCCGGTGGGGTACCCGGCCGCGGTGAACAGGTCCAGCACGGCCTGGTGCACCAGGGGCCCGGACACGCCGGCGCGGATCTGGTCGAGCGCCGTCCGCTGGCCGCGCTGGACCGTCTGGAACAGCGCCCGCACCGCGGCCGGAGCCTCCCCCTTGACCACGGTGCGGGTCAGGTCTCCGAAGTACCCCGTCGTGCTCGAGCGCGGGAAGATGTCGATGATGATCGGCTGACCGGGCCGGAGCGGCCCGTGTCCCTCCTGATGCGGATCGCACCCCTGGTCGCCGCCGGCGACGATGGTCCCGGTCGCGGTGCAGTCGCCCTCCAGCAACTGCCGGTGGATCGCCCGCCGCACCCGCTCCGAGGTGAGCACCTCGCCGTTCAGGTGCAGCACCTCCCCCTTCACCTCGGACTGCCGGAGCAGGTCGAGGGCCGCCGCCATCCCGACCTCGGCCGTGCGCAGGGCCTGGCGGATCGCCTCCACCTCGGCCGCGGTCTTGTGCTGGCGGTCCGGGAACAGGGGCGTGGCCGCCACCGTCAGCACCAACCCCGCGCCCCGCAGCGACTCGGCCAGGCCCAGGGGGAATCCCGCGGGCACCAGCAGGTGCTTCAATCCAAGGTCCTGCGCCAGGGCCACCAGAACCTCGTGCTGCTGGGGGGACTCCACCCCCTGCTGACGCAGCCGGCGCTCGTAGACCGAGCTGGCGACCACCCGGTCCACGCGGGCCTGGGCCCGGCCCCGGTCGAGCTCCAGGTCGCTGAGCACCAGGAGCCGCTCGCGCCGCGTCCACAGGAAGACGAAGGGATCCGGGGCCCGGAAGCCGGTGACGTAGAACAGGTCGGCCAGGCGCTCGCTGTCGCCGACCACCAGCAGGGCGTCGGCCTCGCCGAGATCGAAGTCCATGGATTCCTCTCTGCCGGCGGCGACCGGCGCGATGAACGGATCAGTCGGAGAGCCGCAGCACCCGCAGGTCCACGCCCTGACCGGGACGCCACAGCCAGAAGAGGGCGCCCTGGTCGGCCGCGGCAACGGACAGGGCCCGGGTGAGCTGCTCCGGGGTGGCGATCCGCTGCTGGTCGACCTCGGTGATCAGGTCGTCGGTCGCTAGCCCGCGCGAGGCGGCCGGCCCGCCGGGCTCGACCGCCGCCACCACCACGGGCAGCTCACCCGGCGGGAACCCCAGGCCGGCGGCCAGCTCCCGGGTGAAGCCGAGTCGGGCCGCGGCCTCGGCCGACAGGGACGCGACGCTCAGGCCGAGTCGCTCCAGGCGCTGCCGGCCACGGCTGATGAGCAGATCGTCCTCGCGCTCGCCCAGGACCACGGAGAAGGTCTGCTCCGCGCCGTCGCGCCGCACGGTGAGGGTCACGGTCTCGCCGGGGTCGCGGTTGTAGATCATGGCCTGGACCTGATTGGGCCGGTCGACCGGCCGGCCGGCCAGCGCCACCAGCACGTCGCCGGCCCGGATCCCGGAGCGGGCCACCGGGCTCCCGGGCAGGACCTGCTGCAGGTAGACCCCCAGGGGTCGTTCGAGCCCGAGCCCGAGGCGCTGATTCAGCTCCTGGCTGATCTCCTCCATCTCCACCCCCAGGTACCCGCGCACCACCCGACCGTGGGAGAGGATGTCCTGCATGGCCTCCAGGGCCAGGTTGCTCGGCACGGCCAGGCCGTACCCGATGTAGTATCCCGTGCGGGTGGTGATGGCGGTATTGATCCCCACCACCACGCCCGCGGCGTCGAGCAGCGGTCCCCCCGAGTTCCCCGGGTTGATCACCGCGTCGGTCTGGATGAAGCTCTCGATGGCGTACCGGTCCTCGAGGACCTGGGCCTGCCGGCCCACGGCGCTGACGATGCCGTGGGTCAGGGTCGAGCCCTGGCCGAGCGGGTGACCGATCGCCAGGACCCAGTCGCCGATCTGCAGCGAGTCAGAGTCCCCGAGCCGGAGGAAGGGAAGCCCGCGAGCCTGGATCCGCAGCAGGGCGATGTCGATGAGGGAATCGAAGCCGACGACCTCGGCCCGAAAGACCCGGTGGTCGGTCAGGGTCACCAGGATCGAGTCCGCGCCCTTGACCACGTGGTGGTTGCTGAGGATGTACCCATCCGGATCGACGATCGTTCCCGAGCCCATGCCGTCGAACTGGTCCTCGTCGGGAACCTCGGGATGGAACGGCGGGAGGCCGGCGCGCCGCCGTCCGCCGCCGTCGTGGCGGGTGGTGATCAGGACCACGGCGGGCGCGGCCTGGAGATAGGCGCTCCGGAAGGCCTGGCCGAGGACCTCGAGGTGCCGCTGAGCCGCGGTCTGGGTCTCGGCCAGACCGCGCCCTGCCAGGCCGAAAGCCACCAGCAGCAGGGCCCAGCCCAGGACCCGCGGGACACGGGCTCGTCCGGTCCCGGGAGACGGCAGCGGGCGGGCGGACCACCGGCAACGCATCACCGCAACCCGTACTCGTCGAGCTTGCGATACAGGGTGCGGGTGCTGATCCCCAGCAACTGGGCCGCCTGCTTGCGGTTCCCCCCGACCCGACCGAGTGCCGCCTCCATGGCCTCCTTCTCCAGCTCCTTCAGGGTGCGCACCGGCTCCACGGCCGCGGGCTCCTCCGGCCGTTCGGCCAGGTCGGCCTCCACCGGCACGACCGGCAGTTGATAGACCGGGGTCGGCGGCGCGGCCAGAGACCGCGACAGGCGCTCCTCGACCAGGTGCCGCAGCTCGGCGACCTCGCGCTTCAGGTCGAGCAGGGCGAAGTAGACCAGCTCGCGCTCCGACTGGTCCGGCGACCGGCCGGTCACCGCCGGCAGGTGCCGCTCGACCAGGGGCGGCCGCTCGAGGTGGGGCAGCAGGTCGCGCGGCTCGAGCCGCCGCCGCGGGCCGAGGAAGACCAGGTGCTCGACGAGGTTGCGCAGCTCGCGGACGTTCCCCGGCCACTCGTATTCCATCATCACGGCCATGGCCGCCTCGGAGAACCCCTCGAACGGCCGGCCGCCGTCGGCGCTGAACTGGGCGACGAAATGGGCGACCAGGAGGGGGAGGTCCTCGGGCCGCAGCCGCAGCGGCGCCACCGGCAGCTCGACCACCTTCAGGCGGTGGTACAGGTCGAGGCGGAACTCGCGATGGGAGACCGCGGCCTGCAGGTCCTTGTTGGTCGAGGCGATCACCCGCAGGTCGACCGGAAAGGCGCCGTTGCCGCCGACGCGGGTCACCTCGCGCTGCTCGAGCACCCGCAGCAGGCGCACCTGGGCCATCAGCGACATCTCGCCGATCTCGTCGAGGAAGACCGTGCCGCCGTTGGCCTGCTCGAAGATCCCCGGGCGCTGGACCTTGGCGTCGGTGAAGGCCCCGCGCTCGTGCCCGAACAACTCGCTTTCCAGCAGGTTCTCGGGGATGGCGGCGCAGTTGATGGCGCGGAACGGCTGGGCCCGCCGCTCGCTGAAGCGGTGCAGGGCCTGGGCCACCAGGTCCTTGCCGACCCCGCTCTCCCCGGTGACCAGCACCGTGGCCACCGGGGTGGGCGCGATCAGCAGGACCCGTTCGCGGAGCTGCCGCATGGCCGGCGAGCGGCCGACCAGGACGTCGCCCCGCAGAAAGGCGGCCCGTTCCAGTAGGTGCTCCACCTTTCGGCGCAGCTCCTCCGGGGCGCAGGGCCCGGTCAGCACCTGCTCCAGCGGCTCCCCACGGGAGAGGGCCCGCCACCGGTCCGGGGCGCCGTCGTCGAGGACCAGTACCGGCGTCTCCTGGTTCTCGGCCAGGGTGGCGGCGGCCGCCTGGGCCAGCAGGGGGGGCAAGGTCAGGTCGAGGATGACCAGGTCGAGGCCGCGGCCCAGCAGGGCCCGCACCGTGCTGGGCTCGGGTAAGGCGATGAGCTGGGCCGGCGCGTCGGCCAGGGAGGTCCGGACCGCTTCCTCCTGGCGGGCGTCCTGCGTCAACAGCAGGATGCGGCTCTTCCTGGGCATGGGGGTGCGGTTCCTACCGGTTCCAGTTCTCTTCGCGCAGGATGGTGATCGCCCGTCCCCGGCAGGCGATGTACCCCTGGCTCTCGAGGCGCTTCAGCACGCGCGACACGGTCTCCCGCGTGGTGCCCGACATGTTGGCCAGGTCCTGGTGGGTGGGTCGCTGCTGGATGACCACCCCCTCGGGGGTCTCGACCCCGCGCTCGCCGGCCAACTGCAGGAGGGTCTCGGAGATCCGGCCGGTGACGTCGAGCAAGGCCAGGCCCTCGATCTGGCGGTCGGTCTTGCGCAGGCGCGAGGCCAGCTCGGCCAGCAACGCCGTGGCGATCCGCGGCACGCGGTAGATCAGCTGCACGAAATCGGCGCGCCGCAACATCACCAGCTCGGTCTCTTCGGTGGCGATGACGTTGGCCGAGCGGGGCTTGCCGTCGAGCAGGGACAGCTCGCCGAAGACCGCCCCCGGACCGAGCAGGGAGAGGATCACCTCGCGCCCGTCCTCGGAGACGATGCTGACCTTGACCTGACCGCGGCGAATGATGAAAAGGGTATCCCCCTCCTCCTCGGCCAGGATGATGACGCTGTCCCGGGTGAAGGTCCGGGCGATGGTGGCGCTGGACAGCACCTGCAGCTCGTCGTCGCTCAGGCACTCGAACAGCGGGACCTGGCGCAGGAAGGCGCGGGTATCCATGGGGTCCACCTCGTGAGCTGCCGCGGCCGAACGGCGCGCCGCGGAGAGGGCGAGGCCACGGGGGCGCGGAACCCGGCTTGCCGCGGTCTCGGGGCCACGAATATACTTGGGTCCCGCGGCGCCGAGGTAAGGTGCAGGCGGTTCGTTCCCATAATATCGCATCGCCAACCACAGGTCAAGCGGGTGGACGGTCAGTCCCTGCACGAACCGGCCTGGGCCAAGATCAACCTGGGGCTCAAGGTGGTGGGCCGCCGACCCGATGGGTACCACGAGCTCCGCAGCGTGGTCCAGACGGTGTCGCTGGCCGATCGTTTGTTCCTGACGCCGGCCGGCGCCGACGGCTTCAGCTGCGACGCGCCTGACCTGCCCGTGGGACCGACCAATCTGGTGGTGCGGGCCCGCGAGGCCTTCCGGGCCCGGTGGCCGGGAGCGAGGCGGCCGGTGCAGCTCCAACTGGCCACGGCGATCCCGGTG
>JBAZUN010000056.1:9642-20305 GCA_041661365.1 Candidatus Latescibacterota bacterium | reverse complement strand
GCACCTGGACCAGCTCGACCTGGGTTACCTGGACCGGGATCGCGCTCTCCGCCCGACGGCTCGATCCTTCCTCGTGGCTGCATCCCCAGAGGAGGGTGACCACGGCCCCCCATGTCACGCCCGCCATTCTACCCTTCATCTCGGTCTCCCCTGATCTCCCGTGATTTTGCCGCCGGACCGCGGCGCCTTCACCGCTCGGGCACGCCGAGCTTGCGCAGGACGTCGTCCATCAGGCACCAGCGGGTCAGGGCCGACTGGAAGAGGTTCAGCCCGACGAAGGCGGTGAAGCCGTACCAGTACGGGTGGACGAAGGTGCCCAGGGCCACGCTCGCCATCACGAAGGTGCCGGCGATCAGGCGGATCCATCGTTCGCGGTT
This sequence comes from Candidatus Latescibacterota bacterium, assembly GCA_041661365.1. Taxonomy (GTDB): domain Bacteria; phylum Latescibacterota; class UBA2968; order UBA8231; family UBA8231; genus CAITNQ01. The sequence continues at coordinate 19,928 of JBAZUN010000056.1, read as the reverse complement.
CATCGTCTCACTCCTCTTTTATAGATCGTTTGCCAAGGTCATTGCACGGGCAGGCCGGCGGCGAACTCCAACCTGGCCATCCCGACGTTGAGGCCGTGCAGGGCCTGCAGCCGACGGAGCCGCGTCTGGGTCAGGGCCGTTTCCGCGTCCAGCAGGTCGACGGCCGCCACCAGCTCTTCCTGGTACTGCAGGCCGGTCATCCGCAGCCGCTCGTCGGCCTGGGCTACGGCCTCGCCGGCGATGGCCACCTGGGCCTGGGCCGAGTGCACGGCCCGCCAGGCCTGGGCGATCTGGCGCGCGAGCTGGGCCTCCAGGAAGGCGCGCTGGGCCTGGGCCTGGGTCAGTTGGGCTCGGGCCTGACCGACGGCTCCGGTGGAGCGCAGGCCGGCAAACAGGTTCCAGGTGGCCGCCACCCCCACGGTCCAGCTCTCCCCCTGCCGCTCGAACGGGGCGTCGCTGTCGAGGTCGACCTGCCCGAAGGCGTTGAGGTGGGGGAGGAAGTCGGCTCGGGCAACGCCGACCGCGTGACGGGCCGCGGCCGTGGTTTGATCGGCGGCCTCCAGTTCGGCGTGCTCCGCCAGGGCCGCGTCGATCAACTCCTTCAGTTCCATGGTGATCGCCGGTTCGCCCAGGGTGTCGGCGGGAACCAGCTCGATCCCGGTCTCCAGCCCGGTCACCAGGCTCAGCCCGTCGACGGCCGCGGCCACCCGATCCACGGCGTCGATCTCCTGGCCGCGCAGCTCGGCAACGCGGACCTGAGCGGCCAGCAGATCGGACAGCGGCGCGGTCTCCTCTTCGTAATGCGCCCGGGCCGCGTCGGCGTGAGCCCGCGCCGTGGCCAGGGAGTGACGGACCGCCTCCAGGGCCTGGCGAGCCAGCACCAGGCCCCAATACGCCTCGGCCGTCTGCAGCCGGATCTGCTCCTCGGTCCGCCGCAGCCGGGCCTGGGCCAGGCGCAGACCGGCACCGGCCTGGCGGCGCGCGTGCAGCTCCTGGCCGCCGTTCCAGACCGGTTGCCTCAGTTCCACCACCGTCTGGTAGTCGGTCGCCGCGTCCGGCTGCACCAGGGCCCCGGGCACGGCCAGGGACGAGGGATCGAACCGCTCCTGCTTGAGCCCGAAGCCGAAGGCGCTCACCGCGTCGTTGGTGCGGATCGCCCGCTGGGACAGGTCGATCGACGGCAGGTGGCCAGCCCAGGTCTGGAGCCGCGCGGCCCTGGCTTGATCCACGCCCGCCCTCGCCACCTGAAGGATCTGGTTCACCTCCAGGGCCCGGGCCTGGGCGTCGGCCAGCGACAGGACCCGCGTCCCCGGCGACTCGGTGGCAGAGGGCGTGACCTCCTGCGCCACCGGAGATTGGACCAGGGCTCCAGCGAGGAGCACCGCGGTGATGGAGGCGCTCCTCCTCGGGTGCCTGCGGTCGTCGTGCTCCCGGGCTGCTTGCGGCGCCCGCGGGTTTCCTCTCATGGTCACAACTCCCTTCTGGTTCCCGCTACAGCACCCTGGCAATGGCGCTTTCGAGCTGGGCCTTGGGCACGGCCCCGACCACCTGGTCGACCAGCTCGCCCCCCTTGAACAGCCCGAGGGTGGGGATGCCGCGGATGTTGTATCGGGTGGCCAGCAGTGGATTCTCGTCCACGTTGATCTTGGTCACCTTGAGCCGGCCCTGGTACTTTGCCGCCAGCTCCTCTACCAGCGGCGCGATCATCCGGCATGGTCCGCACCAGGGGGCCCAGAAGTCGACCAGTACCGGTTCGGCGACGGACAGCTCCTCCTTGAAGGTGTCGTCGGTGATCTCGCGCACGAGCCCTGCCATGGGTAACCTCCGCGTTGGCCAGGTCGACCATCGTCGGACCCGGCGGGGTGTCCTGATCTCCTGCATCATCCGATGCAAGATCTGGACCACCGCGCGGTGTTTCTCTTATGGGGTTGTTATTAAACGAAAAACAAGAAGATGCCAGGAGCTGATATGTTGCATTGTTGCTGATATGACAGCAAACTGATGCAGCATTATGATGCGTAGTTTCCGCGGTCAGAGATACCCCACTCGCGGAGACGGCGCCACAGGGTGGTCCGGTGCATCCCCAGCCGGGCCGCGGCCTCGGCCCGGTTCCATCGGCATTCCTCCAGAACCTTGAGGACCTGGGATCGATCGAGATTGCCCGGAGCCAGCGGTGGTCCATCGGGTCTGGTCGGAAGAGGGATGGACCGCGGCCCTGGATCTCCGGGGAGAGCGAAGGAGGGCAGACACTCGGCCAACAGCAGCTCGCCGCGGCAGCGGACAAAGGCGTGCTCGATGGCGTTCTCCAGCTCGCGCACGTTGCCGGGCCAATCGTGGTCCATCAGCCGGCCAAGGGCCGCGTCGTCGATCCCCCGGACCGGTCGGCCGGTCTGTTGGGCGAACCGCTCGATGAAGCGGGCCACGAGCAGGGGGATGTCCTCCTTCCGGTTCCGCAGGGGCGGTACCTCCACCGGCATCACGTTGAGCCGGTAGAACAGGTCCTGGCGGAACTGTCCTTCGCGCATCGCCTGGTGGAGGTTCCGGTGGGTCGCGGCGATGACGCGGGTGTCGACGCGGATCGCCACGCCGCTGCCGACCCGCTCGATCTCCCGCTCCTGCAGGACCCGCAGCAGCTTGACCTGCACCTGCGGCGTCAGGTCGCCGATCTCGTCGAGGAAGATGGAGCCGTCGGCCGCCTGCTCGAAACGGCCTACCGCGTCGCGCACGGCGCCGGTGAAGGCGCCCTTGACATGGCCGAACAGCTCGCTCTCGAGCAGCCCCTCGGACAGGGCCGAGCAGTTCACCTTGACGAAAGGCCCGCCGCGCCGCCGGCTGTGCCGGTGGATGGCCTCGGCGACCCGCTCCTTGCCGGTGCCGCTCTCCCCGAGGATGAGGACCGTGGCGTCGCTGTCGGCCAGGTCCTCGATGAGTTGGTACACGGCCTGCATCGCCCGACTGCGGCCGACCAGCCCTTCAAAGCCGGGGCGGCCGCGCAGCCGGCCGCGCAGGGACTCCAGCTCGGTGACGTCGCGCAGGATGGCCACCACCCCCAGCTCGACGCCGTCGCCGTCGCGCAGCACGCGGGTGCTGACCACCAGGTTCCGCGGATGATCCTGCCGCGTCCGGATGGTCACCCCGTACCCGTCGACCTGGCGGCGCTCCCGCAGGATCGAGGCCAGCTCTGCTTCGGGAGCCAGGCCGAGCACCGTCAGGCTCGACTCGCCCACCGCCTCCCGGCGCGGCCAGCCGAGGATCTGCTGCGTGGCGTCGTTGAGGTTGCTGACCCGGAGGGTGGCGTCGACGGCCAGGATCCCGTCGGCCACCGAGTTGAAGATGGCCTCCAGATTCTGGCGCTGCATCATGCAGGCCTGAATCTGGTCGTGGAGGGAGGAGGGTCCGGCGGGCGTCGATCCGGGCTCCGCGGGCGTCGCCGTCATGGTGCCTTCCCCGGTCCGACCTTAGCCGCGGCCGATCTCACCGGCGTCGATTTTATACTTGGCCAGCAGCCGGTGCAACGAGCGCCGGTCGATGCCGCTGTGGACCGCGGCCCGCGAGATGTTCCCCTGGTACTTGCCGAGCACCTCGACGATGTACCGGCGCTCGAACTCCTCGACCAGCCGGGCCTTGGCGTCCTTGAACGGCAGGTCCATGTAGGCCCGGGGCGCGGTGCTCTCCTGGGCGCTGACCGCCTGGATGTTCAGCGGCAGGTCCTCGATCTCGAGCTGGTCGCCGGAGGCCAGGACCAGGGCCCGCTCGATCACGTGCTCCAGCTCCCGCACGTTCCCCTTCCACTCGTGCGCCACGAGCAGCTCCATGGCTTCCGGGGCGATCCCCTTCAGGTGCCGCTGGTTCTGCTCGCCGTAGTGGTGCAGAAAGTGGTTGGCCAGCAGGGGGATGTCGTCGCGTCGTTCCTTGAGCGGGGGGATGGTGATGGTGAAGGTGTTGATGCGGTAGTAGAGATCCTCGCGGAAGCGGCCCTCTTCCACCCGCTGCTCCAGCTCCTGATTGGTGGCGCAGATCAGGCGCAGATCGACCTCGCGCTCCTGGGTGCTGCCGAGCCGCCGGAACCGGCCGTCCTGCAGCACCCGCAGGAACTTCACCTGCAGGGAGGCCGGCAACTCCCCGATCTCGTCCATGAAGAAGGTACCGCCGTGGGCCGATTCGAGCAGGCCGGGCTTGGGTCGGGCCGCGCCGGTGAAGGCACCCCGCTCGTACCCGAAGATCTCGCTCTCGACCAGATGCTCGGGGAGGGCTCCGCAGTTCAGCGCCACGAACGACTTGCCGCCTCGGCGGCTGTTGGCGTGGATGCTGCGGGCGATCAGCTCCTTCCCGGTGCCGCTGGCGCCGTTGATGAGGACGTTGATGGTCGAGTCGGCGATCTTCTTGATCGACTCGAAGATCCGGCTCATCGCCGGACTCTTGCCGACGATGTTGTCGAAGCTGAAGTGGTGGGTGAGCTGCTCGCGCAAGGAACGGTTCTCCTCGCGCAGGACCCGCTCCGCCAGCACCTTCTCGACGACGATCAGCAGGTGGTCGGGGGTGAACGGCTTGGGCACGAAGTCGGCCGCCCCGAGCTGCATGGCCCGGACCGCGTCCTCCACCGTGCTGTAGGCCGTGGTCATCACCACCTGCAGCTCGGGGTACCCGTCCCGCAGGTGCTCCAGCAGCTCCATCCCCCCCATCCCGGGCATCTTCATGTCGGTGATGACCAGGTGTGGCTCTTCCTCCTGCACCAGGGCCAGGGCCTCGTCGCCGCTTCCCGCCACCTGGGCGTCGTACCCCTTGCTGCGCAGCAGACGCTGGCAACTAAGCGCCAGGTCCGCTTCGTCGTCGACCACGAGGATCCGCTCGGCGGTCATCGGTCTGCCCTTCTTCAGGCGGGGGTCCGAACCCGTGTGCCGCCTCCTCAGGAGGCGTGCAACCCGGCCTCGCGCTGCAGGGCCTGGACGGCGGCGCGCAGCTCCGGCAGTGGCGGGTCGATGAAGCGGAATCGGCTGACCACAGCTCAACCAGCTCGTTCGGCCGCACCTCCAGCTCGGCGATCAGGGCCGCGCCCCCCTCGCTTAGGTCGAGGAGCCGTCCGGCCACCTGCTCGATCTCGCTAAAGATGTCTTCCTCGGCCTCGGGCTCTGGACCGCGCGGGGCATCCTTCTTCACCACCCACACCGACAGATCGGCCTCGACCCGCACGTTGGCCCGCTCGTGCATCTGGTTGTCGCGCATCAGGCGCAACTTCTCCTGGAGTCCCTTCAGCACCCCGACCTCGCGTTCCCGCTTGCGGATCCGCTCTCCCAGCTCCAGGGTAAGCCGCTCCCTGCCGGCGTCGGTGTTCAACAGGGAGGTTGGGTCCTGCGCGGCCAGGCGGGAGGCGATGGCCCGGAGCGCCTTGATCTCGACGATGCGGAAGCCCAGTTTCGCCGCCTGCTGGGCAAAGTCGGGGCGCGGCCTTCGGGCCTGTCTGGGAGTGGCGCGGTCTTGCCCCGAGAAGAGGGCGCGGAGCACCCGGCCCCCCAGAGCGGCCACCAGACCGATGCCGAGGACCCCGAGCACCACCCAGATCCAGCCGGTTCCTCCCCCGCCGCCCTTGATGGCAAGGTAGCTCAAGTCCTGGGCAAAGAGGGTCGCGCCCGGAAGGAAGAACCCCAGCGCGGTGACCTGCAGAACTCCGGTACGTGCGACCATGGGAACACCTCCGTGGTGCGATGCCCCGGAAACATGGGGTGTAGCGGGCATCGAGGCAACGCCCCCCAATCCGCCGGGCCTGAATCCCGCAAGCCCGTCTCAGCGGGGTCGCGACCGGACGGGGTGGCGCCGCCGCTGGAGACGAGCCGCCAGCAGCTCCGCGGCCTCGCTCCCCCGGCTGCGGGCGCCCAGGCGACGGTAGAGCGCCCGCGCCTCGTTCAGCGCCTGCAGGGCCTCATCGATCCGCGACTGCCGGGTCAGCACCGAGGCCATGTTGGTCAGGGTATCGGCCTGACCCAGGATGTTGCCGCTGTGCCGCTGGACCTCCAGGGCCCGGCCGTACGCGGTCAGGGCCGCGTCGACCTGGCCTTGCTTGAACCGGACGTTCCCCTCGTTGACCAGGGCGCCCGCCTGGCCGACCGGATCGCCCGCCTCCTGCAGCAGGGAGGAAACCTCGCCGTACGCGGTCAGGGCCGCGTCGAACTCCCCGGCGCGGAAGCGCACGTTCCCCACGCAGGTCAGCACCTGGGCCTTGCCGGTCCAGTTGACCAGCTCCTCGTGGATCACCAGGGCCGCGTTGGCGAGCTGGTGGGCTTCCTCGGGCCGCTCCTCGCCGGCGGCCACGAAGCTCAGCAGGCCGAGGGCATTGGCCCGACCGAGGCGGCAGCCCCGTTGCTGGTGGACCTTGAGCGCCTCGTTGCAGGTTCTGCGGGCCTGCGCGAAGTGCCCCTGGTGGGCCAGAGCGCTGGCCAGGGCGTGACGGGCCACGGCCTGGCCGCCCGGATCGCCGGCGCTGCGGAACCCGGCCAAAGCGCCGGTGTACCGCTCGACGGCGGCTCCCATCCGTCCCTGCCGCAGGCGGACCGCCCCGAGTCCGAGCCGGAAGGCGGCGGTGAAATCGTCTTCCTCGACGGCCTGGGCCCGCTCCAGACCCGCGGTCAGCACCGCCTCGGCCCTGGTAAGGTCGGCCGTGGCCACCAGGGCGACGCCGAGGTTCAGGCTCGCGGCCAGGCTGGGTTGGCTGTCCAGAGCGCGTTGAGCCGCAACGGCAGCTTCGGTCGGTCGGCCGGTCCTCAGGTATTGCTCGGACCGGATGAAGGCCGTCTCGCAGGGCCCGTCGGGCGGCGCCTCGGCCAGGTGTCGGAATCCCCCGAGGCTGGCGGCCTGCAGGAGCCCATGACCTGGCCCTTGCACGGTGAACAGCCCTCGCCCGCGGCGCCGAGACCGGCCTCGGAGGAGCACAAAGATCCCCCAGAGGATCCCGGCCCCGGCGAGGAGCGGCCGGATAGCCTGGGTCAGGAAGCCCAGGAACTCGAGTTGGGCCAGCCCGGCACAGAGCAGGGCCAGGGCGCTGACCAGCAAGGCCAGGTTGCGGGCCAGGACGGCCCAGGGATTCCGGCGGCGCCGTCGCTTTGTCGGAGTTTCCCAGCCCGGCACCTCGGCTGGCCCGGAGGGTGGACCGGGACGCTCGGGCTCGGTCGTTCCTGGAGGCCGCGGCTCGATCTGGTCGCTTGGGCCGATCACCTGGCAGCCTGTCGTGAAGGTTGCCGTCGGAGGCAACCTGGTGAGTCCGCGGTAAGGGCGCCGGCGCGGCCGGATCGGCGGCCGTCACGGAAGAGCGATCAGGCGGCGATCACGCCAGGGACGCCCTCCTTCGGTGCCGAGTTTCTTGACGGACAAATGCCCTACCTCTATTTTAGTAAAACCTTCAGGAAACGCTAACTACCGGATCTATCGATGAAGCCTGGCCGAACTACCCGCACGACCGAGAAGGGAGCCAAGCGCGGCGGTAAGCGCAAGGCTGGCGGGCTGGGCGTACGGCCACGATCGACACCATAGGGCACTGTTACCCGACGATCGGAACCCGCCGCCGAGCCCGCGCTCAGCGGCGGGTTCTGTTTTTGGTCGGACCGGTCTTCACCGTCACTCCCGCCGAAAGGACGAAGACATGCACCCGCTGCGCGTGGGAATCCTCGGGGCCACCGGCATGGTGGGCCAGCGCTTCATCTCCCTGCTGCAAGGTCACCCGTGGTTCACCATCACCGCGCTGGCCGCCAGTCAGCGGTCGGCAGGCCGCTCCTATCGCGAGGCGATCGTCGGCCGGTGGGCGATGCACGATACGGTGCCCGAGGCCGTGGCTGACCTGCCCGTTCTCGACGTGACCGACCTGGACCGGGTCTGTCCCCAGGTCGACCTGGTGTTCTGCGCCCTCACTCTGGACAAGGAGGCCACCCGCCGACTCGAGGACGACTACGCCCGGCGCGAGGTGCCGGTGGTCTCGGCCAACTCGGCCCATCGCTGGACCCCCGACGTGCCGGTCCTCATCCCCGAGGTCAACCCCGATCACCTGCAGGTGATCCCGGCCCAGCGCCGCCGTCTCGGCACCCGTCGCGGTTTTGTCACGGCCAAGCCGAACTGCTCGATCCAGCCCTATGTGCCGGCCCTCCACGCCCTGGCCGAGTTCCGGCCGCTCCAGGCCTGCGTCTGCACCTACCAGGCTATCTCGGGCGCGGGGAAGACCTTCGCCACCTGGCCGGAGATGGTGGACAACCTCATCCCCTTCATCGGGGGAGAGGAGGAGAAGAGCATCCGCGAGCCGCTCAAGATCTGGGGACGTCTGGAGGGGGACCGGATCGTCCCGGCGACCGAGCCGGTGATCTCGGCGCAATGCCTGCGGGTGCCGGTGAGCGACGGTCACATGGCCGCGGTCTCGGTGCGGTTCGGGCGCAAGCCGACGATCGAGGAGATCCTGGCCCGGTGGACCGCGTACCAGGGCCGGCCCCAGCAGCTCGGACTACCGTCGGCACCCGTGCCCTTCCTGCACTACTTCACCGAGGAAGACCGGCCGCAGACCCGGCTCGACCGCGACTACGGCAAGGGGATGGGCGTCACCCTGGGACGGCTGCGGCCCGACAACCTGATGGATTACTCCTTCGTGGCCCTGAGCCACAACACCGTGCGCGGGGCCGCCGGCGGGGCGATCCTCACGGCCGAGCTGCTGGCCGCCGAGGGATACCTGACCGCCGATTGAGACGACCATGCCGTCGGCGCGGGGCTCCCGGCGTTGACCGCGCCCGTCGTCTGAGCCGCGGTATCCCGTGGCCGGCACCGGCGTCCTGGAGAAGCGAACGTGACCGAATCGGTTCCCGCCATCGAGTACCGCCGGACCGGCTTCGCATACGAGGACGCGTCCCGGCACAGTCTCGGGCAGCGGACCCGATCGGCGTACAGGCTGTGGTCGGTCCTCTTGGCCGTGGTCCTGCTCGCGACCTCGACCAGCGCGGATCTGCCGGCCGAGGTCCAGGCCCTCGCCGAGCGGCCGGACGTGTTCTACTCGGCCTCGTTCACCTGGAGGTGCAGCCCGGAGACCTGGGAGCGGATCCTCGACCAGCCGCTCCTCATGGGCCAGCTCTGGGAGGCGTACGGGTTCCTCCCCGCGTACCGCTTCAGCTCTCGGGGCGATACCCTCCACGTGGTCGATCCCACCGGCCTGGTGGGGGACGTGCTCCTGCTCAACCGGTCTCCCGGCGTCCGGACCTGGTTCGTGCTGGGGAAGCTCGACCACTGGGCCGTGCCCGTGCTCAACGAGGGGAAGGCCCTCTTCGTGCTGACCAGCCGACCGGTGGCGGAAGGGATCGCCGCCGAGCTGCAGGTCAAGGTCAAGGCCAGCAGCGCCCTGGGGCACCTGGTCCTGCGCCTGGCCCGGCCCCTCCTGGCCCGGCACGTGGAGAACCGATTGGACTGCAATCTGCGCGACGGTCGGCATCTCGTCGAAACCGTCGAGTCAGCCCCGGACAGTGTCCTGCTTCTCCTGCGCGGGGAGGACGCCCGCCGCTTTCGGGAGGTCTTCTGCGACTGAGTGTCCGGAGCGGCGGGCGTCGCGCGGTGTCCGACGGTCCTGCGCTAAAGCAGAATGCGTCGAGCCTTCCTTACGTCCTCGCCTGCCTCAGTGCCTCCACCGGATTGGCGCGAGCGATCCGGATTGCGTGCCAGGCTCCGGTCAGCCAGGCGATCAGGATTCCGGCCAGACCGGCCAACAGGAAGTACCGCGGCCGCAGCGGCACGTGGTAGGCAAAGGAGCCGAGCCAGGCTCCCATGGCCAGCCAGGCTGCCGGCCAGGCGACCAGGTTGGCTGCCAGCACCGGCTTGGTAAAGTCCCAGAGGAGGAGAGCCACCAGTCTGGGAACCGAGGCTCCCATCACCTTGCGGACGCCGATCTCCCGGGTGCGACGGCCGGCCTCCACCGCAGCCAGGCCGAAGACCGACAGCCCCGCGACCAGCAGGGCCACGCCGGCCGACCACCGGACCAACCGGGCCCAACGGGCCGTGTCCGCGCTCTCGTTATCCAGGTACTCGCCCAGGACGAAGCCGCGGTATTCGGCCTTCCCGGCCACCTCGTGCCAGGCTTTTCGCACCGCTGCCAGACCGGCCGAGATCCGCCCGGGATCCAGCCGCACGATGAGGGCCTTGAACCCCGCGTCTTGATCCTGCAGCCGGAGCACGGCCGGCCGGATAGCCCTGCCGACCTCGCCGGTGTGGAAGTCCTGGACCACGCCGATGACCACAGGGTCCTGCAGCCCGAAGCCGCCCAAGCCGGACGGACC